>JBKQNQ010000440.1:0-12246 GCA_052145875.1 Thiobacillaceae bacterium | reverse complement strand
CAACCGCTGTTACAGAGATATGCTGGAACTCGAGCGTGACGCATTCAGACCATCGAACGATCTTCAAAGGCGTAGCGAACTCATTCGTCATCTCGATCACATCGAAAACACGGTTAATAAAATCGGTGTCCCTGCATCGTTTGGAGACATCTTCTACGGCCTTCGCGGTCACATTAGCTTTGTTCGCGAGAGACTCCTGTCAAGAAACGAGCACGGCGCCGGCGTGCAGACACCGCCGTGAGGGGCGTGCAAGGGAATTCAATGGGTGCTAACACAGCAGAGCAGCCACCAACTGCTGGCCAAGGCGAATTTGCGCAGTGTTTAAGGCGCTCGCCGTTGCCGGGAATATCGGATCCGCGATCGAGAAGAATTGGACCCGATGCCGCCAAAATAACACGATGGACGAACACGAAGCGCGCGTCTACGCATCGTCGAAGCCGGCTCTCACCTGGTCTAGTGAGGCACGGCAGTCCGCAGGTTCACATATTCTGTTCTCGAGTCTGGATTTCCGCGGCGATTTGCTCCAGCTCCTGAACCTCTTGGGAACGACTGGGGTGATAAGCCGATTCCTGCGCTCGCACCGAAGCGATCCGCCCGTCCACATTCGTGGCACGCTGGCTGCAGGTTCTTACAACCCAAAAAGTTTGGATCGACTTACGCTTACGGATTGATCCTCGAGCTAACGTGAAGGGCGTTCGACCGGCGCGAGGAGCGACGCCCGTACGGATACGAAGATGTTCCATCGGCGTCGCAATTGGACATTTCTTCATTGGGATAAAGAATACTTAGGACTTGCTAAAACGAGAATCGATAAATCGACCGTAGCCGAGGCGAAGATCGTTGCCGCCAACGCCCATGCCCCCTCCGTTTCAGTGCCCCGAGGTCGACCGGGAAGCGGCGCAATGGCGCAACAAGCCACCCCTTCCGCCACTCGATAACATGGCAGGTCGGAGTCTAAACGAGCCCGCTTAAGACCGAATGCGGGCCCTGAGTACGTCGCAGGGCTCCATTTTCGGCGACTGCACGGGATCGACCCGCGCATCTGGCCGCAGCCCCCCTTCCCCGGCGCAACGTCCATCGCGATCCTCCGCCCATTAACGGTGCGGCGCTGGCATTTGACTGGGAGAGGCCTGATTCCCCAGCTGGCGCACAATCACCTCAATTCGCCGATCAAAATCCGCGTCCGGCAGCGCCGCTGTGGCGTAGCAGCGGGCCAGCAGCATTTCCGGTTCCGCCGCCGGCGTCGTGGCTGCGCCGAAACGGCTTTGCAATCGCTCCAGTTGGCGCTGGCGGCGTGCCGCTGCGCACCCTTGAGGCGATGGCAGACCAAGCACAATCTCTAAGTCGAGCAGCAACCCTTCCCGGGCCTCACGGCCGGCCTCCAGGTCTTTGAACGTGATGGCACTCGCACCCGCCAGGCGCCCGGTGAGGAGATTCTCGGTATCGCCAGGCAAAGCGGGCAGTTTTTCCCAGGCCAGCTTCGCCTCGGCGACAACGGTCTCGACCGGCCCACCGGCGAGCGCGGTGGCCTCAACGTGCGCGGCCAAGGCGGCCCGCTGTGCCAGCAGTTCAAGTTGCGATCGATATTTTTCCCTGTGCAGATCATCGAGGCGTTTCTGTGCGAGCTGCTCCAGCTCGGTCGCCAGAGTGTCCAGCCGATCAGCCGTTTCGCGCGAACCCCGGCGGCTCATGGCCCAGTCGGCACGGAACTGAGTCAATGCAGGTTTGATCGACTTATCATCCGCGCTGGCTAGGGTGGCCGCGAACGCATCCAGGAGCAACTGGCGTGACTCAGTATGCCGCACACGCTGCGACTCGTGTTCGTTACGCTGGACCGTGCGCCGCTCAAACACAGCGTTACACGCTGCACGAAATCGCTGCCACAACCTCTCTTCGTCCTTTCGTCCAAGCCGCACCGGTGTCGGTTGCTGGTTCCAGCGGCCCTGCAAGACCCGGGCGTCGGCCATCGCCTTCTCCAGGTCAGGCTGCTCGCGCAAGGCTTCCGCCGCGGTGACAAGCTCATTACGGCGCTTGGATTCGCATACGCGCGCCGCGTCCAGCCTCGCGTCGATGGTGCTCGTTAGCATGTCGAAGCGCTTGCGCAAGGCGCGCTCGTCGCGAAATCCCGCTTGGGCCGACGCTCGCCATCGCTTGAGCATCTCTGCCCGTTGTGCTTCAACCACCTTAAAGTCAGCATGTTCCCAAACCATGGCAGCAATGTCGGCCTCCCATCCGGTGCACATCGCCTCCTTCGTCACGCGCGCCTCGGCTTGGCGAAGTGCCGCTTCGGCGCGATGAGCAGCGACGGGTTGATAGGCCTTCTCCAAGATCCCATCGAAGCTTGCCCACTGTGCCTTGGTGGCGGCACCGTGCGCATTGAGCCGCTTCCACTCATCGCGTAGCGCCGCGATCGCGAGACCGAGGTCCTGCACATCGCGGTCTCCCATGAGCAGTTCCCCGGCAGCCGCAATCAGATTCTCGCGCACCTGCGCGGTGCCCCACCGCGCCCAGCCGCGCAACCCCTCCAGTTGCGCATGGAGACGGTGCAATCGTGCCTCGAGGGTGCCCGGCAGCCTGCTGTTGCCCAATGTATCCTTAAGCTGCGCTGCCGTCGCGCTGGCATCGGCCAGTTGTCCCTGCGCGATGGCCCGCTCCAGCTTGTCCAGCAGCGTGCATGTTGTAGTGTGGTCGATGCGCGGCCGCGGAGCCGGGGGCAGCGCAGGCGCAGATTCGCTTTCAGGGACGGGCGACAGGCTTTGGTTCAACGCCTGCCAGCGCAATTCGAGTGACGCGCGCGCCTCCGGATGCTCCGGCTTGACCAACGCATCCCACGCCATGCTCGTGTTCGCACTGGGAGGCATGCGGGCATCCACCAGTGCACCAAGGAACTGCTCGCAGAGAACGGCGCGTTCCGCGTCGGCTGCAAGGCTCCCCAGGCGTGCATCGAGTTCGCCCAGCGACTGGCCCAACGCGCGTCCCCCTGCCTCGATCGCAAGCCAAGCCGGTAGGGCGCTGTAGGCCCGTTTCAAGCTGTCGAGGCGCTGGGACCAATTATTAATCTGCTCACTCCATGGCCAAATCGCATTCCCCCACTCATGTGTGAGGGATGCGGCCGCACCTTGGCAGGTGTGCAAGTTGCGTCTCGCCTCCGCTTCCTGTTGCAGGCGGGCAAGCGCCCGCTGCACGAGTGCTTCGCATCGCAATCCTGGCTCGCCCGCGTCCTTCAGGGCGTCCAATTGCTTCTTCAATTGCAGCAGGGATGTATGGGGTAGCGGCGCGCCATCAAGCAGACTGCGAAGTTCACCTGCGATTTCGTCGGCCCGATGCGCGCTCACTTCCGCCTGCCGACGCTGCTCCAGCAAGTCGGCACAGTATCGATATACGCGCTTGTCCTTCCCCCGAGTCGCCTGTGCGACCTGCTCCAACGCAGCCGTTGATTCAATGCGTTGGGCACACGCATAGCGGACCTCGGCCAAGCGTGCCTCACTCGCCACCTGCCCCAGCCAGGTCTCGCCAGCCAGATCCGCGCTCCAGGACAGCGCGAGCGCTTTATCCGACGCGTTGCAGATCGCCGCGACCCATACCTCCGGGGGTTCCTCAGGGTGAGGTGATAGCGAGTGTTCAGTCAGTGCGCGACCCAGACGAGCGGCAAGTTGCTTGTGCTCGCCACGATGATCGGCGACGGCCAACGCGTTACGTAACCATTCCACGTCCTCGGGGGGCTTGATCCCTCGGGGGATCGGCACGCTTGATGGCGTGGCCCGCTTCGCCTCGGGCTTGTTCAGAAGATTGAGAATCCACTTCATTACTTCAGTTCACTTTCGGTCAGGGGATGGGTAGATCGTACCTGCACATCGCCACGACGCGAAATTCGTCCATGAGAATTCTGGCAAGCCGGCAAAATGCCGCGGGTTGGCGCAATAAGCCAAAAGCCACTTGGTTTCAAGGCCCACAGCGCTGAAGCTTTATTTCGTCCTGCAGACTTTGTCACGGCCAGAACAGCTGAAAAGCAATCCTTCCGCATGGAACACCGCGCAGCGGCCTAAGTCAACCTCGATGCCCTATGCAGGGACAGAAGTCGAGGCGCCCGATGCGGATGTTGAATTAAGCCCCGGTTGGGCACCTGTTCCCAGAATTGTTTCATTCAGTTCGGCCTTATGCTCGTCGCTACTGAATGCCAGTGAAGACTCAGCTTAACCGCCAATCGAATGGCGCTAAAAACTCGTCTTCCCGCGCCTCCCAAGCCATGCGACTGCTCAATTGGACGGGACGATGCAACTGATTTCGGACAATTTCGACTTAAGGCGTACCAAATATGGATACCAATTTTGGCTGTACAAAATGTGGCAAGTGCTGCAGCGACATCAGGGTGCCTTTGACCGTCAAGGAAGCCATCGACTGGCTGTCCGACGGCAACGATGTTGAAGTGATCTGCGAGGCAGTGCCTTGGCCCGTGGAACCCCCTACGGACGATCTGGCTGCGGCACATAAACGCCGTCGCTCCTTCCCGACGCTGAGCGGTTCACTGCCAACACGCGTGGTGGTCATCCTGGTGGCGCGCATTTCGGGTGACTGCCCAAACCTGGGTGCCGATATGCGCTGCCAAATTTATGAGCGGCGGCCGCTCGTCTGCCGCATTTATCCCGCTGAAATCAATCCGTTCGTCGAACTTCAACCTGGGACCAAGGCGTGTCCGTCGGAGGCATGGCAAACGGACCAGCCTCCAATGATCCAACGTGGAATTCTCGTCGATGCGGGCATGCTGGCGCTTATCCAGCAATCGCGCGATACAGATGCAAGCGATATCCACACGAAGGAACGGCTCTGTGGTTTAATCCAGGTGGACGCGACCGCCATGGCAAATGAAGGTTATGTCGTGCATTCCCCGGATCGAGCGGTTCTGTTGCGCGCGCTTGTCCAGGCCAATAATCAGCCAGACCCGTTGACGCCTCGGACCAGCTGGCGCTTTATTTCGAATCAGCGTTCGACCGTGGACACCCTGGCTTCTGTCGGTGCTTTGACCTCATTGGTGGGGGAAAGACAGGAGCTCCCGTTTCAGTACTTGGGCTTTCGAGCGGCCTCGACCTAGCAATCCTTCATTCGAACTTAAGCCAGAAACACGCTCGGGTGTTTCTGCAATCGCACGCAGTTGGCTGAAACCCATTACTCGAGCATTGGCTATGCGCGTGAAGTTGGGGCTACCATTAGGGCAGTATTGTTCCCTTAACAAGTGGCAGCCGTGACCACCTCCGCATTCGCCCCAATTCAAGAAGACGATGAGTTCCCCCTGAATCCCGGGTTGATATATCTTAACCATGCCGCGGTGTCCCCTTGGCCACGCCGTACTGAGCGTGCGGTGTGCCAATTTGCAACCGAGAACCTACGGCAGGGGGCAGAAAATTATCCTGCTTGGATGAACCAGGACTCACTACTTCGGGAGCAATGCCAGACGCTGCTTAACGCCCCATCTCCGCTTGATATTGCGCTGCTGAAGAATACGTCGGAGGCATTATCTGCCGTTGCCCACGGCCTCTCGTGGAAACGTGGCGATAATGTGGTGATCAGTGATCAGGAGTTTCCTTCCAATCGCATTGTGTGGGAATCCCTGGCTGGGGCGGGGGTGGAAACGCGTCAAGCCAATCTGGATGCAGACATCACACCCGAGGATGCTCTCTTTGCGCGAACCGACCGACACACGCGCGTATTGGCAGTAAGTTCCGTACAGTATGCCACGGGCCTTCGCATGGACATGGACCGACTCGGAAACTTCTGCAACGAGCGACGCATCTTGTTATGCGTGGATGCCATCCAGAGTCTCGGTGCCTTGCCCATGGATGTGCAGGCATGCGCCCCCGACTTTGTCATGGCAGATGGCCACAAATGGCTCCTCGCGCCAGAAGGATGCGCGATCTTCTATTCGAGGCCAGAGGCTCGGGACCGGTTGACCCTTCGCCAATATGGGTGGCACATGGTGGAGAATCCGCTCGACTTCTCGCGCCCGGACTGGCAGATCGCCAAAGACGCGCGTCGCTTTGAATGCGGCAGCCCCAACATGCTCGGCATCCACGCGCTATCGGCAAGCCTTTCCCTTCTGACCGACGTGGGAAAGGAGGAAGTGGCAAGGCGCGTGCTGGCCAACAGCGAATTCCTCCTGGAGGAGCTAAGTCGGCTACCCGATGTCGTGCTGATCACGCCACGGCGGCCCGGTCGCTATGCAGGCATCGTGACCTTTCATCATCGCACCCTCGACCCAAGTGAACTGCACCGCCAGCTCATGACACGTCATATCCTCTGCGCACAGCGTGGGGGCGGGGTGCGCTTTTCACCGCATTTCTACACGCCCCGCAAACATCTGGAGCAGGCGATTTCTGCGGTCAAGGAAGTGACCCAACAGAGATCCGGGTCAGACGACTCTTAGGCAGTGAACACTGAACAGATTCTGGTCGTCGCACCACATCTGCTCGCAGGCAAAACCAGCCTGCTCAGCCAAAGCGTGGAATTCCTCAATGCTGTACTTATACGAGTCCTCAGTGTGCAGGGTCTCACCCACCACAAAGTCAAAGTGATGTCCATCGATATGCACGCGCTGAGCTGAAACCGCCCTCAGATGCATTTCGACCCTCCCAAGTTCCGAGTTGTAGTAGGCCTGATGCATGAATTCCTTCAGTTTGAAATCGGCATCCAGTTCCCGATTGATCCGCACCAGCAAATTCTGGTTGAATGCGGCTGTCACGCCTTGGGAATCGTTGTATGCCGCGTGCAGGATGCTGGGATGCTTCTTCAAGTCCACACCGATGACCAGTCGGCCTCCAAAGCCAAGCATGCGGCCAATTCGCGTGAGTAGTGCGCGCGCTTGACTCGGCTCGAAATTGCCGATGCTGGAGCCCGGGAAAAATGCTGCGCGTTGACATGACAACGCGACGCCCGGTAAAGCAAGTGGACCAGAATAATCAGCGCATACCGCGTGCACCTGTAAGTCGGGAAAATCCTCTGCAATGCACGCAGCCGAGCGATACAAGTGGTCCCCGGAGATATCGATGGGGATATACGCCACGGGATGCACTGCGCTCAATAGCACACGAATTTTCACATCGCTGCCGCTCCCCAGCTCCACTAATACGATATCGGCTCCGAGTCGATGTGCAATCTCGCCACTATGGCGGCGCAGCAGATCGATCTCAGTTCGCGTGGGGTAATATTCAGGCAGCTCAGTAATTGCGTCGAACAGCAACGAACCTCTTTCATCATAGAAAAACTTGGGGGGTAGACTCTTGGGATTACGCGTTAGCCCATCAATGACCACCTCCCGGAACGTGTCTGGGGATGGCTGCATATCATAGATATGGAAATTTTCCCGCGGTGCGCTCATTCTGCGTCATCCGCCAGGCGAATCCCCAGAAATTGCCAGCGCTCGTGGGGATAGAAGAAATTCCGGTAACTGGCGCGAATGTGATCTGCCGGGGTGACACAAGAACCGCCGCGGAGCACATACTGATTGCACATGAACTTGCCGTTGTATTCCCCAAGTGCGCCCCGGTCTGCGCGATACCCCGGATAGGGCTGATAACCTGAGGCGGTATGCTCCCACACGTCGCCGTAGATCTGCGTCAACCCCTTCCCGGGCGGCGAGGCAACGGGATGCAGGTACCCCGTGTCGCGTAGATTTCCCACGACGGGCAGCGCTGTAGCCGCGACCTCCCACTCGGGTTCGGTTGGCAAGCGCTTTTTAAGCCAGGCCGCATAGGCCTGCGCCTCGTAGTGCGAAACATGGCAGACCGGTTCATCAAGAATAAGCTTGCGCATACCGAAAAGCGTAAAGGTCCACCATTGCCCTTCGATCTTCTCCCAGTATTGAGGAGTGCGCCAGCCCAGGCGCTTCACCGCCGCCCAGCCATCGGCCAGCCAGAGCGCTGGAGTGCGATATCCGTCATCTTCCATAAACGCCAGGTACTCGGCGTTGGTCACCAAGCGATCTGCCACGCTAAAGGGCCGTAAGTAAGTTCGATGCCTCGGTGATTCGTTATCGTAGGCAAACCCTTGGCCCCGGTCACCAATTTCGCAGAGACCTCCGGCAAAGCTCACCCAACCCAACGGTCGCTCAGTTCGCGCGGGTGCGCCACGATGATCTTCCCGATAGGCCGGCCGTACCGGATTGACACTGAAGTTGAGCAGGAGATCGGTAAGCAGCAATTCCTGATGCTGCTGTTCGTGGTTAATACCAATGGTTAGGCGACGCTGAATTTCCGGCCAGGGCAGGTCACCAGCATCTTGCATCAGTGCGCGAATATGCGCATCCACGTGTGCCCGATAGCGATACACGTCCTCCACGGTCGGCCGAGACAAGAAACCTCGATCTGGACGCGGCCAGGGACAACCCAGCTGCTCATAATAGGAATTGAACAAATGCTCGTATCCGGATTGGAAAGGCTCATAACGTTTTCGATAGGGAATAAGCAGAAAGGTCTCGAAAAACCAGCTGACATGCGCCAGATGCCATTTTGCGGGGCTGGCTTCAGGCTTGGTTTGAATGACATAGTCTTCTGTCTTCAGCGGGGCACACAGCAGTTCGGTCTCCTTGCGGACGCGCTCATACGCCGCCAACCCAATCGCCCTCGCTTCATTCGTAATCCGCTCGTCCTGAGGAAGTCGGCTTGCACCACACACACCGTTCACGCTGGTCCTCCCGTCAGTCGTCTTTTGGATTCAACCCGTCGATCGGGCTTCTCATTCGTTCTTTATAGGCAATTAAATAGAGCCCTTCGGATCCACCACGATGAATCCGTGCAGCTTAGGCATTACTGAAGTTATGCTATCGTATTTATGAGTGACGTGGGGGTGCCACCCCATTCACCTGTTCGACGATTCGAAAGGAGTGATGCGACATGAATAAACTTGCCCTTCCGACACTGCTCGCGCTAACGCTCACCGCCTGCGGCCATAAGGAAGAGGCACCGCCACCGGCGCCCGCACCGCAGTCCGAAGCACCGACGCCTACGGTCCCTGCACCCGCAGCGGCTGCCCCGACGGCGGGGGGACCGAGCACCGCGGCCGGTGATTTGGGTGAGCACGTGTTCAACACGGTGTGCACCGCATGCCATGGCATGGGCATCGCGGGTGCCCCCAAGGTAGGTGACCAGGCCGCGTGGGCGCCGCGCATTGCCGAGGGCAATGACGTCCTCTATAAACATGCCCTCGAGGGCTTCACCGGCAAGAGTGGGACGATGCCGCCCCGTGGGGGCCACGGCGAACTCTCCGATAGCGATGTAAAGGCCGCCGTGGACTATATGGTGTCCAAAGCCAAGGGGTAGTCTGGCCTTAACTTAGCGAGCTGGGTGGGAAGACTCCCCTTCTCTCCAATGCATCTCCGTACGGATCGTACCCTTGAGCGTCGACATCAGTCAGGCAGCGGCGCTGCTCGCTCGCATGGAGCGAAGCGCGAGGTTGAGCCATGCGAACGGCCTGAAGTGGGGTCAATGCGCGGAGGTGGAGCCCCCGCCTGTCGAACCCGGGCCGCGTCGAGCGTTCGGCATTCAGTTCTTAATATCAGGGAATGTCGGTCCTCACGCGAGCGCTATGCGTGTCGAGTTCTCACACACAATGCGCTGTCCCGGCCTGCCCGCATCTCGATTCATGCGTCAGGGACATCCCGTGCAAGGATCGTGGACATCGCTGCGCATTTCCTGCGGCCCTGGCCGCGATTTGGCTGTGCACCTGCCTGCCCGCTTCTTGGAAGGCGCTCGAACTTCACACGCAGTCAATAGGTTAGGCTTGGCGTGTGGCTGTGACCGGGGCGACGATTTACCTGGCACGCTCGCAGTAACCGGGTAATTCTGCTCGAAAGCCCGGGTAGAGATTTGGCCAAGTGGGGCCACGACTTGGGGTAAGGAATAAGCCCGTACCCGCGACAACAGATTCGACGTCGCGATAACATGAACGTTGCAAGTCTTGACGCCAGACTTTTCGCTTGTGCCCAATTCAGCCGATAATAGGCATTATTCCTAAAGGAGGTCGAGCATGACCAAAGAAACCACAGCCGCCACACTTGCCTTGGCACTGGGTGCGGCACTCACCCTTATCAGTCTAGCCGCCGTCGCTGACGATACGACGGACCAGGAAAAATGTTACGGCGTCGCCCTCAAAGGTCAAAATGATTGCAAGGCCGGTGCGGGTACCACCTGCGCGGGAACGTCAACGAGCGACTACCAGGGGACCGCATGGAAGATGGTGCCAGCAGGCACATGCGAAAAGACCGCCTCGCCGACGTCTCCGACCGGCCATGGTCAGACCAAGGAATTCAAGGAGCTGAAAGTCTAAGTCCGGATACCACACGGATGCGGCCATCATGAGGAGTCTTCGCTCTACGGTTACGCCTGAGTCTGGCGCTCCCAACCCGGCGCATGCAGTGACGTTGCCGGTGCGCGTGGGCCTTGGGCTCAAGCCACAACACTTTCGACGGATTATCGATACGGATCCCGACGTCGGTTTCTTCGAAATACACGCCGAAAACTATCTGGTCGACGGGGGGCCCTACCACCACTACCTGACCCGCATTCGGGAGCGGTATCCGCTGTCGATCCATGGTGTGGGCCTGTCGATCGGCGGCGAAACGCCGCTGGATCAAGATCACCTTAGTGCATTGGCCAGGTTGATCGACCGCTATGCACCGCAGTCGTTTTCCGAGCATCTCGCCTGGGCAAGCCACGGCGATTTGTTTCTGAACGATTTGCTGCCCGTTTCCTACAACAACCAGACGCTCCAACGCGTCTGCGATCACATTGATCAGGTTCAGGCGCAGCTGAAGCGTCGCATCCTGCTCGAAAACCCAGCGACCTATGTGGAATTTGCGGCATCAACCATGGCCGAAACGGAGTTTATCGGCGAGGTGCTGCGGCGCACCGGTTGCGGAATGCTACTCGATGTCAACAATGTCTATGTCTCTTGCGTCAACCATCACCGTGATCCCTATACGTATATACGCGCACTGCCGCACCAGGCGGTTGGTCAGCTTCATCTCGCCGGTTTTGCACAAGACAGTGACGCATGTGGCGACCCGTTGCTCATTGATAGCCATGGCTCACCGATCGCCCAAGCCGTGTGGCACTTATACGAATACACGTTGGATTGGGTCGGCCCTGCACCAACGCTGATCGAGCGTGACAACGACATTCCCCCATTTGATGTCCTGCTCGCGGAAGGCCAGCAGGCTGAACTGCGGCTGCGTGCGAGTGCACGGAAGGCCGAGTGCACAACGGCTGCCAATGAACGGACAAGAGCAATTTCTTAGGGCCCTGCTCGATCCGGAGCAACCCTGCCCCGCTGGCCTTACCGCTTGGAACGGGTCCGATCCAGCGGCCCGTTTCGCGATTTATCGCAATAACGTGGTCGCGTCCCTTATCGACGCGCTTGCCGAGACGCACCCCGTGACGCAGGAGCTGGTCGGGAGGGAATTCTTTCGTGCAATGGCCCGTTTGTTTGTGAACCTTGATCTGCCCCGTTCACGGATACTCGCGTTCTATGGCGAATCGTTTCCGGCCTACATTGAGCAGTTTCCCCCGGCGACTTCGGTGCCCTATCTCGCCGATATGGCACGGTTGGAAATGGCACGCGTTCACGCATACCACGCTCGCGATGCAGATGTGATCTCGACTAAGACAATTACTCACGTCTTGGCGACTCCGGGTGCTTTGCCCAACCTCATGATCGGGCTGCACCCTTCGGCGTCACTCTTGCGGTCCAGGTATGCGGTGGGTTCCCTGTGGTCGGCACATCAAGGGATTGGAGATCTTGGGACAGTTAATCCTAACGTACCGGAGAACCTGCTGATTGTTCGCTCCGGTCTGCAGGTGAGTGTGATCATCCTGAACGGGAGCGCGGCCGAGTTCATCGGGCAATTGCTCCAAGGGGTGCCGTTCGGGGTCGCCACCCAGCATGCGACGGAAAACCATTCCGATTTTGATCTTGCAGAAACCCTGGCCCTGCTCATTCACCAGGGTGCGATTACCTCCATGACACGGGCCAACGCTCCCTGAGCTCAAATACAGGTGCATCGAACCGACCGTTCGGTCACCTAACAACGGGCCAATTTGCGGGCTCTTTTGGATGTCCTCAATATTGATGGCATTCCAGGCACCCTAATCGTCGCGGTCGGTCGATTCTCTGTTGGGCGATATGTGATGTCCGGATCAGACAAACGTCCAAGGGCTCGCTATTGACGGGGTCAGCGGCGGTTTGCATCTGGGTTGGCCA
>JBKQNQ010000439.1:0-7365 GCA_052145875.1 Thiobacillaceae bacterium | reverse complement strand
CATGCGTGAAGGGCAGGTAACGGTATAAAACTCTGCCACATGGGCTAGGTGCTTTGCACAATCCTCAAATCCCCGGACGCGGGTCATAAGTTCCGCACGCCGGATACGAGGGTTGGATATGGTTGAGTCGGCAATTTCAGCCAGGTTAAGGCTGTCTCCGTCATCACTCACTGCCAGCATGGATTCAAGGATGCGGCGGTTACGCTTGTTTTGCTGGCGTATGGTCTCCAGGGTTTCATCGCTGACATAAATTCCGGCCTGGGCCCTTACCAGCCCGGTTTCAATCGCAGCGGCTTCAACATCGCGCCCATGCTTCTGCCTTAGCTTGCGTCGCCACCACCGACTATCCGTATCCGTCACACGGCTGATGAATCCGGGAACAGTGTAGACCGTTTTGCCAACGGTGATACGCGCATCCTTACCTGGAATGGAATCGATATGGGTTACGTCCAATCCGTAACGGTTCGCGATATGGACAAGTGAGCCAAGAGCATGATTGACGCAGCCCAGATAGAGATTCATCACGTTACGGCATCCCTTGCTGGCTCGTTTCCCTTCGGCGATCAGTTGATCATCATCCCAGGCCAGCACCATATTGGATGGCTCGAACTTGTCCTGCATATCCAGCAGGAACAGGTTTGCCGTGCGCTGGCCTTTGGTCTCGTAGCGGTCGCGGTATGTTTCAGCGACCGCAAGAGCAATTCTTTTCGGCCATTTTGCGAATATCTCACGCCGAAATCGCCGATCATCCCCATCGCTGTTATCCAAATGCCAAACAATGCGTTCAGCCTGTGTAGCCCATTCTGGCGGCGAGCTAAGCCGCATTGCCGTATTCATGGCTTGCTAAGCCAGGGGGCAGCGCTTTGGCGAGCCGCTTCCAGTTTGACGACTACTGCGCGGATTTCATCATCAGTCATCCCCGCTATGCGTGCTCCGTTTATGGCGGCGACGTCACTTTCGGGCCAGCCTACGGAGCGGGGGCCGAGCCTCACAGGCTTGGGCCAAAGCCCTTGGTGAATTCGAAGGTAGATTGTTGATCGCGAAGCGCCCGATTCGGCTTTGACCGCAGGAAGGCGTAGGATTCTTTGAACCATGTTTGCACCTCAGAGGTGTCGTTGAACATGGTTAGGAATTCAATAGGTAGCAGGGTGCGGAATGTCGCAATTGCGGAATCGACTTACGCAATTGCGATCACGAACCAATCAGCGAGCGGGTTTCTGTTGGGCTATCATTTCCGCAATTGCGAAAAGTTTTAAGGAGAGCGTTTTTCTAGCGCCGCCGGAATGCGTTTTAAGTGTTCTTCGATCGTGCGAGCCGCAACGCGTGCCCCGATGCCTAAGGTCAAGCCCTCAATGAGGCTAGCGGCTTTGGATGTTTTTGATATGTCTATGCCAGCTTCCGTTGCAAGCGCCGCAATCAGAGTCAATAGCGTTGTACGTTCCCTTTCTCCGAATGGAGTGTCTTCTAATCTAGTCTTTCTGGCCATTGGCCTACCTGGGAACTCCTCGGGCAACTCAAACCCGATGGATTCTGCCCATTCGGCAAAATTCGATAGGCTGACTATCCTTTCCTCCAATGCGTCGTTGCTCTTGGACACTTTCAGAAGTCCCCCAGCCCCTATACTAGCTTTGGCCAAATCCATCAGTTCTCCAATTGGTTTCGGAAGACCGTGGATAAACCTAATAACAGGGAGACCATTAATCCAAAAATTGCTCGGATCAAGATCGCATGCTAAGGACGCGGCTTCCCTTAATTGGACGCCCCCGGTTGGTTTCCAGTTATCCCAATTGGGCTTACATAGTCTCCAAGGTGTATCGTCTTCTTTTGAGGGATCGCGTGGGTTATCTTCGCTCATGTCTTCCTTTACGGGGCCCGATGCCGGGGGATGATTTCTGCACCAGCTTTTAACGTATCAAGGTAATCGGCCCAAGCTTGCATCATCTTCTTGCGTTCGGCTAGATGTTTGGTGCGGTTATAGGCGCGGCCCAAGGGGTCTTTGACGCCGTGCGCCAATTGGTGTTCTATTAGGTGCGGTTCAAACCGCAGCACCTCATCCAGTAGTGTGCGGGCAATCGCACGAAACCCGTGCCCGGTCATTACTTGTTGGTCATAGCCCATGTATCGGAGTGCGGCATTGATGGTGTTTTCGCTCATTGGCCGGTCATGAGAGCGCAAACCGGGAAATGCATAGACGCTCCTCCCTGTGAGGTCGTGGAGCTCTCGGAGAATTTCTACAGCTTGTGAGGCCAACGGGACAATGTGTGGCGTGTTGGTTTTGGTGACTGTGTAACGCCATTCTGCAGTGTTTAGGTCGATTTCCTCCCACTTTGCTTGTCTTAGTTCGCCGGGTCGGACAAAAACGAGCGGCAAAAGGCGCAAGGCTGAACGCGTTATCAGGTTGCCTTGGTAGTTGTCTATCGAACTTAATAACGCGGCAACTTTGGTCGGTTCAGTCAGTGCAGGGTAATGCTTGGGCTTCCAGGGAATAAGCGCCCCCCTTAAAGCGGCGCTAGGGTCGCGCTGGGTACGCCCGGTTTGCACTGCGTAGCGAAATACCTGCCCGCAAATTTGCAACGCCCTATGGGCTGTTTCCAGCGCGCCCCTGGCTTCAATTCGGCGCAAGGATTGCAATAGGTCAGGCGCGGTGATTTCCCCGATGGGGCGACTACCCAGCCATGGGAAAATATTTGTTTCTAGTCGCGCAATGACTTTGTCGGCATGCCCCTTTACCCATCCGGGCGATTGTTTAGCAAACCACTCTCGAGCCACAGCCTCGAAGCTGTTCCCCGCCAGTTCGGTTCGCGCTGTTTTCTGGGCTTTGCGATTTTCGCTCGGATCGATGCCATTTGCCAAAAGCTTACGAGCCTCGTCGCGGCTATCGCGCGCATCTTTTAGGCCTACCTCGGGATAAACTCCCAACGAAAGCATTTTTTCTTTTCTGTCAAAACGGTATTTCAGTCGCCACCACTTACCCCCAGTGGGGGTAACAAGTAGGAAAAGCCCTTTTTCGTCGGTCAGCTTCATGGGCTTTCCAGCAGGCTTGGCATTGCGTATTGCGGTATCAGTCAGCGCCATTGGGGGTAACTCCTTCGCTAGGGTGTATTGTTACCCCCAAAGTTACCCCAAAAAACCCCCGGATTGCAATAGCGCCTATTGAACATCGCCGGACTCGGTAATTATGTAACACATTGCTTTTATTAGTTTAATAATACTGTGCCGGACGTGTTTGGACTGTATACTGGTGGAGCGGAGGAGGATCGAACTCCCGACCTTCGCATTGCGAACGCGACGCTCTCCCAGCTGAGCTACCGCCCCAGTCGAGCGGAATTATAGCCTTTGCCGGGTGACCCAGGGAAGGCGGCGCGCCCAGGGGGGTGCTGCTGGGTACGTGGGGGACAGTTACTTGAGTAGGAACGTTGCACCCGTTGGCCGGCGTATTTTTTAGGTAGGTACCCCAATGCTCAGTTCATCAGGGGGATTAGGGCTAAAGAACTAGCCTGATGGCAGCGACGACCAGGAACTGCCCAGTTGCTGGGCGTTTCATTCTTTCCTGCGGTACGCCCATACCAGCATTATGATTCCAACCAAAATCATGGGTAGGCTAAGCCACTGGCCCATGCTGATGAAATACGAGTGGCCAAAAATTCCCGGATCGGGCTCGCGGAAATACTCCGCGATGGATCGCAGTGCCCCATAGCCGATCAGGAACACGGCGGAGACCGCCGCGATCGGCCGGGCCTTTCGGGCGTACACCCACAGGATGATGAAAAGCAGAAGCCCTTCACCGAGGGCCTCATAGAGTTGCGAAGGGTGGCGCGGCAGATTATCGACGCTGGGAAAGATCATGGCCCAGGGCAGGCGGGGGTCGGCGGCCCGGCCCCAAAGCTCGCCATTAATGAAATTGCCAATTCGGCCCGCAGCAAGCCCTAAGGGCACCAGCGGAGCAATGAAGTCGGTGGTCTTGAACACGTGTACCTGATGCTTGCGCGACCATACTGCGACGGCGACTAGCACTCCGATAAGGCCACCGTGGAAGCTCATCCCCCCTTTCCAGACGGCGACGATCTCGGCCGGGTGCGAAAAGTAGTAACCGGGATCATAAAAGAAGACCTGCCCCAGCCGCCCGCCTAGGACCACCCCCAGCACGCCGTAAAACAAAAGGTCATCCAGCCCCTGTTCCGTCATGCCAAGCTCCGGCCGCATCTTCAGGCGCTTCTTGCCGAGCCACCAAACTTGCAGAAAGGCGACCAGGTACATCAGGCCGTACCAGTGCACCTTGAGTGGACCAAGTTCGACTGCAATCGGGTTGATGTGTGGGTAGACAAGCATGTGGGGTTGGGACCTTAGGGTGAGTTAAAATCGCAGAAATTATCCCATGTTGTTATTGAATCGGTACGACAACAACTCGACTGCTTCCTCATAGCGTCGCGCCGCAAGACGCCAATCCAGTCGCCGCAGGCGTGGGACAATTTGAACTTATCCGTCCAGAACATTGTGAAAGTGACTGAAATGCCTGCTTATCGTTCCCGAACCACAACCCAAGGCCGCAACATGGCGGGTGCGCGCGCACTTTGGCGCGCCACTGGGATGACCGACGCCGATTTCGAAAAGCCGATTATCGCAATTGCCAACTCCTTCACTCAGTTTGTCCCAGGCCACGTACATTTGAAAGATCTCGGCCAGCTCGTGGCGCGCGAAATTGAAGCCCACGGTGGAGTGGCCAAAGAGTTCGATACGATCGCAATTGATGATGGCATCGCCATGGGCCACGGTGGGATGCTTTATTCACTGCCCAGCCGTGACCTGATTGCAGACAGTGTCGAGTACATGGTCAATGCACATTGCGCTGACGCCCTCGTGTGCATTTCCAATTGCGACAAGATAACGCCTGGCATGCTGATGGCGGCACTGCGCTTGAACATTCCCACCGTGTTCGTCTCGGGTGGACCGATGGAATCCGGCAAGGCCAACATCCACGGCAAAATCATGAAGCTTGATCTGATCGACGCGATGATCAGTGCCGCCAATCCTGAAGAATCCAGCGAAGCCGTCTTGCAGATGGAGCGTTCGGCGTGTCCAACTTGCGGTTCATGCTCGGGAATGTTCACGGCCAATTCGATGAATTGCTTGACCGAGGCGCTGGGTCTTAGCCTGCCGGGCAACGGGTCGGTGCTAGCCACCCACGCGGAGCGGCGTAATCTGTTCCTTGCCGCCGGCCGACTCATCGTTAAGCTGGCGCGTCGATATTATGACGAGGAGGATGCTAGCGCGCTGCCCCGCAGCATCGCCACATTCAATGCTTTTGAGAACGCCATTGCACTCGACATTGCCATGGGTGGGTCCACAAATACGGTATTGCATCTGTTGGCGGCCGCACAGGAAGGGGGCGTGAACTTTACCATGGCGGACATCGACCGCATGTCACGCAAGGTGCCGAACCTTTCCAAGGTTGCGCCTGCAACGCAGCTGTTCCACATGGAGGATGTGCATCGCGCTGGCGGTGTAATGGCCCTGTTGGGAGAACTCGAACGGGGTGGGCTCGTGCATCGCGATGTGCCAACCATCCTATGCAAGTCAATGGGTGAACAGATTGATCGGTACGATATTCGCCGTACC
This sequence comes from Thiobacillaceae bacterium, assembly GCA_052145875.1. Taxonomy (GTDB): domain Bacteria; phylum Pseudomonadota; class Gammaproteobacteria; order Burkholderiales; family Thiobacillaceae; genus DASQBT01. The sequence goes on along the minus strand of JBKQNQ010000439.1, from coordinate 1,749 downwards.
GAGAATGACGACGTGAAGGAATACTACAAGGCCGGGCCGGGCAACGTTCCGACGCAAGTCGCCTTCAGCCAGGACAAACGCTGGAAAACGCTGGATGATGATCGCGCCAATGGCTGCATCCGTGATCTCGAACATGCCTACTCGAAGGAGGGGGGCTTGGCGGTGCTGTATGGGAATTTGGCTAAGCACGGCTGTATAGTGAAGACCGCCGGGGTGGACGAAAGCGTCTGGAAGTTTTCCGGCCCGGCGCGGATCTTCGAATCGCAGGAAGCTGCGGTGGCGGCCATCCTTGGTGACCAGATCAAGGAAGGCGATGTCGTCGTTATTCGTTACGAAGGCCCGCGGGGAGGCCCGGGCATGCAGGAGATGCTGTATCCAACGTCATACCTCAAATCAAAAGGGCTGGGCAAAGCCTGCGCACTGATTACGGATGGGCGCTTTTCGGGGGGAACGTCAGGCTTGAGCATTGGCCACGTGTCTCCGGAAGCTGCAGAGGGTGGCGTCATCGGCTTGGTCCGGGAAGGCGACCGCATTGAAATCAACATTCCCGAACGCAGCATTGATCTGGTCGTTCATGAGGCAGAATTGCAGCGCCGCCGCGTTGAGATGGAGGCCATGGGCCGCGGTGCGTGGCGTCCAGCAAGTCGTGAACGTCCGGTTTCTGCCGCATTGCGTGCGTATGCCGCCATGACGACAAGCGCCGCCTTTGGCGCGGTGCGCGACGTGTCGCAGGTTGAACGACAGGACTGATTGCATTAGGGAAAGAGACGTGGCGAAGGCGAGGGTCCACTACGCGCCTTCTTTGACTGGTGAAATGTCGTTAGCGGCCGTTGCGCAATAAACTTCGAAGAGGCAAACATGAAAGCGATTTTGGTGGCGAACCCAAAAGGCGGCAGTGGGAAGACGACACTGTCCACCAATCTCGCAGGCATGCTTGCGTTGGCCGGGGAAGAAGTCCGTCTGTTGGATTTGGACCGCCAGCAATCGGCCAGTCAATGGTTGTATCGGAGATCTGCCGACTTGCCTACCATCACGATGGTGGACGGTGGGCACGCCGAAGGAAAGGGCTGGCTCGTGATCGATTCGCCTGCAGCGCTGCACGGCAAGAATCTTGAACACGCACTGAAACTGGTCCAGAAGGTCTTGATTCCGGTGGGTGCGTCGCTATTTGACATCCAGGCGAGCCGTGATTTCTTTGAGGCCTTGGCACAGGAAAAATCGGTACGAAGAGGCAGGATTGATATTGCAGTGGTGGGCATGCGCATGGCACCGCGTACCCGGGCAGCCGTCACGCTCGAACAGTTCCTCGACGGCCTGGACCTGCCAGTCCTAGCGCACGTGCGTGAGGCGCAAAATTACGTCAATGCCGCATTCGAGGGGAAAACCATTTTTGATTTGCCTCCTCATCTCGCGGAGCGCGATTGGGATGATTGGCAGGAGATCAATCGGTGGCTTCGGACTTGAGTTGCGGCCCGCTCAACGTTCGCCCTGGCCCTTCATTGCCCGATCTGCCCGGGCTGGCTTCATGTCTCCGTTGAAGTGACCTGGGGTGCTTTCGCCGACCGCCGTTCACGGGGCCCCGCCGAGGTGGGCAAGGCATTGAGCCGGCAACTTGACCTTTCTGCGTCCGGCTTCACTGTCCCACAATCCAGTCTGTTTGAGCCCCGGTGCCACATGTTTCGGCGTTTTTTTGTGCCAAAGTTAAAGTGTTTACTGATCGTCAAGAAAGCGTGGCCTGCCGTGAGGGGC
>JBKQNQ010000438.1:0-2545 GCA_052145875.1 Thiobacillaceae bacterium | reverse complement strand
ATTGGTGCGCAACGCCTCGGTGACGTGAGTAGGCATCGCGAGATTTAGATTTTGCATCATTTCGATAAAGGCGCCGCGGTCGCGTTTCTGCAGCCGTGCGTTCTCGGCGAGCTCCTGGCCAATGGTCGAGTGGGAGCGCCCCTTGTATTCATGAGCCGGAAAGACCTTGAGCGCTGGATCAAGCTTGAGCACGCCCTCGAACAGACTCTCGAAGAGCGACCCCGCATCGCCGCTTGGCAGGTCGGTGCGCCCGGTTGCCCCGATGAGCAGCGTATCGCCGGTAAATATCCGATCCTCGACGCATAGGCACATGGAATCGCGCGTATGGCCCGGCGTGTGCAACGCTTGCAGCCTCAGCCGGCCGATGGCCAGTTGCTCACCGCCCTGCAAGCGCAGATTGACGAAGGGTGCCGGACTCGCGGTATGCATCACCACCGGCGCGCGAAGCTGGTGCGAGAGCTGCTGGGTTGCCGAGAAATGATCCGCATGCGTGTGGGTATCGACGAGGTAGTGGATCCGCAGCCCGTCGCGCGCCGCCAGCGTGATGTAGCGATCGATCTGGGTCAGCTCCGGGTCGATCAATGCTGCAGCGCAGGTCTCCTCGCAACCGATCAAATAGGAGCGGCATCCGCCGGTGGATACGGTCTCGAAGATCATGGAGTGCTCCGTAAACGTCGCTTGCGCCTTTGCGGCCGCGGGCCGGCGGCAATTGATTGTCGATTGATCATACGCTTTGTGCAACGTGCTGCCGGTGGCCCGTTGCGTTTCGACACGTGACATATCGCATCGCAGACTGGGGGACGTGGCACATTTGCATGCATTAAGCGTTGCCACGATTCGATGACCGCACGAATATCGACCAACCCGGCGATGCAGAAATAAGGGGAGTGGCAGTGAGAGTGGGAAGACCTTGCTCGTCTTTGCTCTGCGCGCCGGGACCGCCCAGTATCGGGGACGAGCGCGGCGCTCACAAAACAAAAGTGTGATCAGGCTGCCGCCAAGCGGACGATAGGTCGTTCCGTACCGGCCTTAATTAATGATGCGCTGCGTCTTGATGCCGTGCCCGTCACCGGTGTATATGGCGGGAAAATCAACAGATCGGCCGACCCGACAGGGGGCTGACGGTGATTGGCAGGGGAAACAAGCGGCTTGCAGAACACCTTCGCTTTTCGCGGAGGCGGAGCCGCGGACTGCGACACGACATTCCATGGATTGGCGATCAGGGGGGTCCCACATGCGACGCATCATGTGCCTTGTTTATGGCGTGACTTGCTACGCCATCTTCTTTATGACGTTCCTTTATCTCATCGCGTTCCTGGCCAACTTCATGGTCCCCAAGGGAATTGACGACGGGGTTCCCATGGCGACCGTGGCCGCCGTGCTAATTGACTTGGGATTGATCGCAGTGTTCGGGATCCAGCACTCGGTGATGGCCAGGTCGGGTTTCAAGAAGCGCCTAGCCGCGTTCCTGCCGGAAAGCGTGGAGCGGAGCACCTTTGTTCTGGCAGCGAGCCTGGTCCTGATCATTCTCTTTTGGCAGTGGCGTCCGCTGCCGCAGGTGGTCTGGGCCGTTCAGTCGCCTGTCGGGCAGACGAGCCTGTGGGGCCTTCTGCTGGCAGGCGTCGGAATCGTACTGCTGTCAACCGTCATCATTGATCACTTCGATCTGTTCGGCCTCCGTCAGGTCTGGCTTGGATTGTTCAACAAGACCTACCGGCACCCGTCGTTCCGGGTGGCCTACTTCTACAAGTTCATCCGTCATCCGCTCTATCTTGGCCTGCTGTTGGGCATCTGGTGCACACCGATGATGACGCTCGGGCATCTGCTGTTCGCGACAGGAATGTCTGTCTATATTTTGATCGGTATTCACTTTGAAGAGCGCGACCTGGAAATGTTCCTCGGCGAGGACTACCGACGCTACAAGCAGCGGGTGCCGATGCTGATTCCCAATCTCGGGAAGCCTCATGAGACGATCACGGGCAAACCTCAGGTGGCGGAGACTTCCGCACACTGAAGCGCCATGAGCGTCGATTCGGCAGTCCGGTGCACCCGCATGCCGCTCGTTACCTGGTCGGTCGGCCGGTCACACGGTCGTACTTCGCTGTGCAGATCCAATGGACTAGAATCGGGCCCTTGATCCGCGAAGGGGGTTCATGCCATGCGTTCCTCAAAGCATTTTGCCTCGCTATTGATCGCCGTCTCCATCATCGGCGCTGCTGTGGTTGCGGAGGCGCGCGCAGCACCCGCGGGAGATGCCTGCGCACTGCTCACTCCCGCCCAGGTAGGTGCCGCACTCGGCGCACCGGTGGGCGCAGGTTCGTACATAACCCCGACCTCAAAGAAAACATGCACATGGAATTCAACCGCGAGCGGCGGCGGCTACGTCACACTCTCGCTGCAGGACGTGGCCGGGTTTGAGGGCGGCAAACAATTGGGGCAGACCGCATCGAAAGACCTATCCGTCACGTCGATCAGCGGCGTCGGAGACGACGCCTATTACCTGGCGTTAGGCGGGCAAGTTGGCCTCATCGTCAAGAAGGGCAAT
>JBKQNQ010000437.1:0-4221 GCA_052145875.1 Thiobacillaceae bacterium | reverse complement strand
CATCCTATCCAAGAGTGCGAACGGGCGGGGTTATTTCAACGCCTATCCAAATTGAATCGCGGAACCAGGGAGCAGGCAGCGGAATCCAAGACCGAAATCAATATCGCGCGGTGATAATCAACAAACTCGTATGACGCTGACTTATAAATGGCGCGAAGTGAAATTCATCGCACCGCTGGCCTTGTTGCTTATTGCGGGTTGCGCAGTGGGTCCTGACTTTAAAAGACCGGCTGCTCCGGATGTCGGCGGTTATACAGCCCGTCCGCTTTCGCCCACAGTCACCAGCCCTAACGTCGCCGGTGGCGAAGCCCAACGCTTTACTGCAGGAATGAACATTCCCGCAGGCTGGTGGACCTTGTTTCATTCGAAGCCGCTCAACGAGCTGATTGAACAATCGCTTACAAACAATCCCGACCTCAAGGCGGCGCAAGCAGCGTTGTCGGTCGCCAGAGAAAATGTCCTGGCTCAACGGGGCGCATACTATCCCAACATCTCGGGCAGTTTCTTGGCGAGCCGCCAAAAACAATCGGCATTGCTTGCCCCCGTGCCCAACTACCCCGTCGTAGCCGACGAGTTTCAATATAACCTGTTCACCCCGCAAGTCAGCGTTTCGTATGTGCCGGACGTATTCGGCCTGAACCGCCGAACCATCGAGTCAGTGGAGGCGCAGAAAGACGAAGTGCGTTTCCAATTGATCGCGACGTACAACACGCTGACCGCCAACGTCGTGGTCACAGCGATTCAGGAGGGCGCGGTGCAGGCGCAAATTGACGCGACCCGTCAGCTTATCGACCGCAATTTCAGCATGGTTAAGATCCTGCAATACCAATTTGCCAAAGGTTATGCCAGCCGGCTTGATCTTGCCGCGCAGGAATCGCAGCTCGCCCAAGTCGCCGCCACGTTGCCGCCGCTCCTTAAGCAATCAGCCCAGTTAAGCCACCTGCTGGCAGTTCTGGCCGGCCGATTTCCGAGCCAGGCGCCGGCTGGGAAATTCGAACTTTCGAGTTTGAGGTTGCCACAGGAAGTGCCGGTGAGCCTGCCATCGCAACTGGTGGAGCAGCGTCCAGATGTGCTCCAGGCCGAGGCCAACCTGCACGCCGCCAGCGCACAGATTGGAATCGCCATAGCGAGCCGGTTGCCGAATATTGAGTTGACCGCAAATGCCGGCAACACGGCGCTGGCTATTGGTCAGGTGTTCGCGTCGGGCACGGGCTTTTGGGGTTTGGGCGCGGCAGTGACCGCACCCATCTTTCAAGGAGGCACCCTGCTGCACCATGAGCGCGCCGCGAAGGTGGCCTACATTCAGGCGGCTGAACAATATCGGAGCACGGTTCTGACCGCCTTCCTGAATGTCGCCGACACCTTGACGGCGCTGGACCAGGACGCTGAGGGCTTGAAGGTGGCGGCATCTGCCGCAGATGCCGCCAAGGTGACACTGGATTTGTCCCAACGACAATGGCAGGACGGCTACGCTGGCTATCTTGCCCTGTTAAGTGCCGAGCAAGCCTATCAACAAGCTCGGATCAACCTCGTGCAGGCCCAGGCCAATCGTTTTGCAGATACGGCGGCGCTGTTTCAGGCGCTTGGCGGTGGATGGTGGCACCGCGCGGATTTAACCCAGGATAAAGATGAAAAATAGATCGCTTTATGGGACACCGCCTGCGCAACGTCGGGTCAAATTCACGCGCGAGCGAGCAGCGGTCTTCGTCGTGGCGGCAACCATCCTGTTGTTCGCTGGCTGTTCGCCGGAACCAGATAACAACTCAAAGACAGCAGTCGTGACGGCCCGCAATGCGACACTGACGGCGACCCAGCGAGAGAACATCCAGCTTTACACGGTTGCACTGGCCAAGTTCCGCAAGACGATCGAGACCACCGGGGCGGTCGACTTCGACAACGACCAGGCGACAAGCGTGTTGGCACCCTTCTCAGGTCCGGTGTCGCGGCTGCTGGTTTCATCCGGCGAACACGTAAAGAAAGGGGAACCGTTGGCGGTGGTAGATTCACCCGACTTTGCGACCGCCATCAGCACCTATCGCAAGGCACTCGCCACCGCCGAGACCGCCCGCCGGCTGGCTGACCTGGACAAGGATCTTATCCAGCATCACAGTATTGCCCAGCGCGAGGAGGACCAGGCACAAACCGACGCCGCTAACGCCGAAGCGGACCGAGCCGCCGCTCTGCAAGCACTTGTCTCGCTGAATGTTGACCCGAAGGCAATCAAAGATATTCAGGAAGGTCGGGCGATATCACGCATCGAGGGAATAATCCGTTCGCCGATCACCGGAACCGTAGTGGAAAAACTCATCACGCCCGGAGAACTTCTGACGGCAGGCACCACACCGTGTTTTACCGTTGCCGATCTTTCGCGCGTCTGGGTCATGGCGCAACTCTTTGGCTCCGACCTTGCTTCGGTCAGCGTCGGCGATTCCGCCGAGGTGGAAACCGGCATTGCCACAAATAACTTTTCCGGGACGGTGGGCAACATCTCGGCGCTAGTGGATCCCAACACCCGTTCGGTGGCAGTCCGTGTCGTCGTCGCAAATCCGGAAGATTATCTGAAAAAACAGATGTATGTCCGCGTGCGGATTCGGGCCCGCCAGGAAAGCACCGGGCTCCTCGTACCGGTGGCGGCGATCATGCGTGATGATCAAAACCTCCCGTTTGTTTTTGTCGCCCAGCCCGACGGAAGCTTCGCGCGGCGGCACGTAACGCTCGGATATCGTGTCGGGGACCAATATGATATTCCCGTCGGCCTTCAAGCCGGCGACCAGATTATGGTTGGAGGCGCCATCTTTGTTCAATTCATGCAAAATCAATGAGCGACCAATTGCCCACAACCGGATCTCCACAGCGAGCGGCTTCGATCATGGATCGGATTGTGGCCTCTTCAATGCGGCAGCGCTTTCTCGTCATTTTCATGACGGTCGTGTTAGTCGGCTTGGGGTCGTGGTCGCTGGATCGCCTGCCGGTGGATGCGTATCCCGATCTTTCGCCGCCGATCGTCGAAATCATCACCCAATGGCCCGGTCACGCCGCAGAGGAAGTGGAGCGGCTGATTACGGTGCCTGTCGAAGTCGGGATGAACGGCATTCCCCAGATGACCACGGACCGCTCCATCTCGCTCTATGGGTTGTCCGATGTCATCCTCACTTTTGAGGATGGCACGGACAACTACTTCGCCCGCCAGCGGGTTTTCAACCGAATATCCGAACTCAGTCTGCCGACCGGGGTGACCCCATCGGTGTCGCCGCTGTCCTCGCCTTCGGGTTTGATCTATCGTTACGTGCTGCAGAGTCCCGACCGGTCGCCGATGGAGCTCAAGACTTTCGAGGACTGGAGCATTGAACCCCAATACAAATCTATTGCCGGTGTAGCGGACGATTCTGGGTTTGGCGGGGGCACCATGCAATACCAGGTCTTGCTCGATCCAACCAAGATCGCTTCGGTCGGCTTATCGGTGTTGCAGGTGGAGAGCGCCCTGACGGCCAATAACGGCAATGCCGGCGGCGGGTTTTATTCGCAAGGTGGTGAGTTCTATTACGTGCGCGGCATGGGGCGCATGGAAACTTTGGAGGACATCGGCAACGTGGTGCTGGCGGTGCATGATGGCACCCCGGTGTTGTTAAAGGATGTCGGCCGCGTGGTCATCGGTATTGCCCCCCGCCTGGGCGAGTTTGGCTACGAAAAACAAGACGACGCCGTGGAGGGCGTTATCATGTTGCGCACGGGCGAAAAAACTCAAGATGTTCTAAAGCGGGTTGAAGCGAAGACCAAGGAACTCAACGATGAAATCCTGCCCCGGGACGTCAAAGTCCTTCCATTCTACGACCGCATCGATTTGATCGCGCTGACCACGCAGGTTGTGGAGCGAAACCTGTTGCGCGGAATGTTGCTGGTCGTTGTGATCCTCATATTTTTTCTCTACGATTTTCGCGCGGGTTTGATTGTCGCGACCACCATTCCGCTGGCACTGTTGTTCGCGTTTATTTGTCTCGATCTCCAACATGCTTCGGCCAACCTGCTCTCCATCGGCGCGGTGGATTTCGGCATCCTGGTGGATGGCGCGGTGGTGATGGTGGAAAACATCTTCCGCCAGATTGCCGCGCGCGAAGGCCGGCCGTACAAGCTCCTGGAAGTCATCGCAGACGCCGCCGCTGAAGTGGACCGCCCGATTTTCTACGCCGTTTCGGTGATCGTTGCGGGCTTCCTGCCGATTTA
>JBKQNQ010000436.1:0-3185 GCA_052145875.1 Thiobacillaceae bacterium | reverse complement strand
GGGACGATTTATGAAGCAGACACGGGGTTAAAGCCGAATAGAAATCATACATATTTCAGACGCGCTCCGAGATTGAGCGCTCAGGAAAATGATTTTAAGGTATTTGGCAGTCTGATAGACTTAAATCTTTAACAATACGCAGTCCGAGGAACGTTGGAGTTATGGAAGTCTCCGAACTTCTTCAATTGCCGGCACTCACCTTGATAGTGCTTATCGGGGCAATAGTGGTTGCACTGGCTTTTGAAGCGGTAAACGGGTTTCATGACACAGCCAACGCTGTGGCCACTGTTATTTATACCAACTCTCTGAGACCGAGAACCGCTGTAATCATTTCAGGAATCTGCAATTTCTTAGGGGTATATCTAGGCGGCATAGGGGTGGCTTTTGCTATAGTGCACCTACTCCCAACCGACCTCCTGGTAAACGCTGGATCTAAGGCGGGCATGGCCATGATTTTCGCGATTCTCATCTCTGCTATATCATGGAACATTGCCACATGGCGCAGGGGCATTCCATGCTCCAGCTCTCACGCATTGATAGGGGCCATCGTGGGCGTCGGACTGGCCAACGCTCTTGTTCACGGAAGCCCTCTTTTCCGGGGAAACAATTTTGGAAGCGTCGAGGCAGTCCTGCTGTCACTCCTCATATCACCCTTGTTGGGATTCTGTCTCGCTGGTTTTGTCCTGTGGCTGGTGCGCAAGGGAACGACAGATAGTCGATTGCATCAACCGCCCGAGGATCGAAGGCCGCCCAGTTGGGTTCGGGCAGTTCTGGTCATGACTTCCACAGGGGTTAGTCTGGCACACGGCTCCAATGACGGACAAAAAGGCGTAGGCCTCGTAATGATAATTCTCATTGGGTACCTCCCGGCTCATTTCGCTTTGAATCTCGAATGTGGGACCAGAAGCTGGGATCAGGCGATTCACTCGTTGGAGCAAATGGCCACGGTGATCCAACAGAAGAATCATCATATGGTGGTCCAGGCAAGTTGTGAGGAGTCAGATGTGAAGGATCAGGTCAAGTTTTCTTCATCAGACCGGATCGATCCAATTTGTCCGCAACTTGAGAATATTACCAGGCGCTTGGATGAGCATAGATCTCCGGGATCCATGAGCCCCGAAAAACGTTTGCAGCTCCGGAAATATATACTGTTGCTTGAAGATGAAATCAAAAGCATGGAACGTTCGGAAATATTGGCGCTAACCAGCGCGGAAAAAGACATCATAAACAGGGCGAGAGCGGACCTGAGACGATTGACGGACTATGCACCCGCATGGGTAATACTGGTGGTGGCAACGGCAATCGGGCTCGGAACGATGGTCGGTTGGAAAAGGGTGGTTGTAACAGTTGGAGAAAGGATCGGGACAGAGCCTCTGACTTACGCTCAAGGTGCATCATCAGAAGTCGTGGCGATGGTAACCATAGGGTTTGCGGACATTCTGGGCCTGCCGGTCAGCACAACTCACGTCTTGTCCTCGGGAGTAACCGGGACCATGGTGGCTAACAGAGTCGGCTTGAAGTATGAAACCGTTCGAGACATCGCCTTGGCCTGGGTGCTTACTTTTCCCGCGACTACACTGCTTGGCGGCCTATTATTTGTGGCGTTTCGTTTTCTAGTTCAGGGGTGATTCCGCAAGCTCCTTTCGTCATTGGACCTCGATCAACGTTGATCCGAGAAATTTGCCCTCTGCGTCAAAATCGAAGGCAAACCGTGCACGGCCGACACGTTCACAAGCATGGCAGCCATTCAAGAGCCTGTAGTCCACTACGAACCGTTGCCCTTTACCAGACTGCACGATCATTTTGGGAGGCTGCGTTATGCTCCGATCACCACCAAAGAGCATGACGTTGGGAAATTTCTCTTTAATCCGCAGGTACGCTTGATTTGACACCAATTGGTCCTTTGGCAAACGGGCTACAGCATCGACGTCGATCATTGCGGGGTCCCCGTTCACGAGAAGCCATCCTTCGTTTTCGTTCGCTCGGAACGGATAATGCACATAAGCGAGATCCACACGGCCCATTTTGACGAAATGCGCCAGATATCCTGTATTCTCGGTGGATCTCGCAAACGCTACGGCCTGGGGGGACGCTCCGGTCTGGCTCAGGGAATCGACAAAGCATTTCCCGAAATCGGGGACCCTCTTTCCCGTGCATTGTTGCTGAATACTCCGAATCGTTTCCGTCGTGGGGTTCCATTCGGAGTCCTTGCCGACGACGGGGGCCTGGGCAGCAACCAATACGGGGAAAGCAATTACCACGAGCAAGCTCAGGACGCTCCAAACTGTTCTCGGCTGGCTTTTCATTTGTATTCTCCTACTAGAGGATGACTCCACGCCCAATTGTACGTTCCAGATGACTCTGCAAATTCAAAAAAGAAACCTTGAAGCCTAACGATGATTATGTAAAGGCCCGCGATGCTCTGGGCACACCATTACTCAATCATGACCACTTTTTTGTTAAGTACCGGCTTTTTCCTAGGAGCATCCGCCGTTCGTTTTCTCAAAAAGGCCGATGATCTTTTCGCTGTCAAGCAGGAGAAGGTTTGCTGCTGCCGATTGCCCACCAGGGGATATGATGATAATGGTCCGAACGGACACTAAGGCCCCATTTTGCCGTGCAGACGGCTTTGCTAAGCCAGCCAATTCTCAGTCTGCAAATTCTGTATACGCCGAAAATGGTCTTGGTTGTTGGTAACGACAGCCAATTCGTGCGTGATCGCAGTAGCAGCAATCAATATGTCAGCGTCGGAGATCAATTCGCCTCGCTGGTGGAGATCAGCGTATATTTGAGCGGCTTGCACTATAATACGCGACTTGCGGCACACAACTTGTCAAATATGGCAAGCTGCTTGGCGGCGCCCCTGGCGTACAGACCGCGCAGAATCTCATACCGTGTGATAATTGAAAATGTAAAGTTGCGGTGCAGTCTCAGATAAGATCGGGCGCGTTCTGTCGCCGGCGCATGTTTGCGCATAATGGCTGACAGAATGTCGGTATCCACTAAGACCGGCGATGGAGGCATCATGCGTCGGTCCTATCGCCAAAAAAGTCTCGGCGGCGCCCAGCGTGTTCTTCAATGGAATCTATCTGGTCATCGGTGAGCCCTTCGTAAACTTGAGTTGCCAACGCGAGAATCTCTTCGGGCTTCTCTATCAGTTCGACGACGAGACGCACTTTCTGACC
>JBKQNQ010000435.1:0-4124 GCA_052145875.1 Thiobacillaceae bacterium | reverse complement strand
GTGCAGGTTTGAGTTCCTTGAGCATGGGTTCTTCCTTAGACAAGATGAAGGCCGACCAAAATCAGGTCGATGGCCTTGATGCCGATGAAGGGCACGATCAGTCCGCCGAAGCCATAGATCCACAGATTGCGTTGCAGGATCGCGGCGGCGCCCAGGGCTCGGTAGGTGACCCCCTTGAGCGCCAGCGGAATCAGCGCGACGATGATCAGGGCATTGAAGATCACCGCGGACAGAATGGCCGAGTTGGCAGTGGCCAGGTGCATCACGTTGAGCGCATTGAGCGCCGGATAAGTGGTGGCAAACGCGGCCGGGATGATGGCGAAATACTTGGCCACGTCGTTGGCGATGCTGAACGTGGTGAGTGAGCCGCGCGTCATCAACATCTGCTTGCCCGTTTCCACGACCTCGATAAGCTTGGTGGGGTTGGAATCCAGGTCGACCATGTTTCCTGCTTCCTTGGCCGCCTGCGTGCCCGTGTTCATCGCGACGGCAACATCGGCTTGTGCCAGTGCGGGGGCATCGTTCGTGCCGTCGCCGGTCATCGCCACCAGGCGCCCCTCACTTTGGTACTGACGAATGAGTTTGAGTTTGGCCTCCGGGGTTGCCTCGGCGAGGAAATCGTCGACCCCCGCCTCGGCGGCGATCGCGGCCGCTGTTAACCGGTTGTCACCCGTGATCATCACGGTCTTGATACCCATGCGGCGCATCTCGGCAAACCGTTCTTTGATCCCGCCCTTGACAATGTCCTTAAGTTCGACCACGCCCAGGACACGCTCGCCTTCGGACACCACGAGGGGCGTTGAGCCGCGGCGTGCGATGTCTTCCACGCTCGACTGTATCGAGGCAGGCCAGTTGCCGCCGAGCGCGAGCACGTGCTCCTGAATTGCACTGGCAGCGCCTTTACGGATGCTGCGTTCCTGCCAGTCGATGCCGCTCATGCGCGTCATGGCCGAAAAATGCACGAAGGTGGCGCCATCGGCATGGATGTCATGCCCCTTGAGCGCAAGCTTCTCCTTCGCCAGGGTCACGATCGACCGCCCTTCGGGCGTTTCGTCGGCGAGGGATGCGAGCATCGCTGCCTCAGTCACCTCGTTTTGGTGGGTATCCGGCGATGGGATGAAGCCGGTCGCCTGCCGGTTGCCTAGGGTGATAGTGCCCGTTTTGTCGAGCAGCAGCACGTCCACGTCACCCGCGGCTTCGACCGCGCGTCCCGAGGTGGCAATCACGTTCCGTTCCATCATGCGTCCCATTCCTGCAATGCCGATCGCGGAGAGCAACGCGCCGATGGTGGTGGGAATGAGGCACACCAGGAGCGCGACCAACACGGTGACCGTGACCGGTGCACCGGCCTTGGCCACCGCAACGCTGAACAGCGAGAAAGGCAGCAGGGTCGCGGTCGCCTTGAGAAAGGCAAGGGTGAGGGCCACCAGAAGAATGGTGAGCGCAATCTCGTTGGGCGTCTTCTGGCGCTTGGCCGCTTCCACCATGTTAATCATGCGGTCCAGGAAAGTCTCGCCCGGGTTAACCATGACCCGCATGACCAACCAGTCTGACAGCACGCGGGTGCCGCCGGTGACAGCGCAGAAATCGCCACCCGCCTCGCGGATCACCGGCGCGGATTCGCCGGTAATGGCTGACTCGTCCACCGACGCCACGCCTTCGATCACCTCGCCGTCGGCGGGAATTACATCGCCCGTCTGGACGACTACGACGTCACCACGTCGCAGGTCCCCGGAAGGTGCCATCACCCATTGCGCCCCATAACGGGGCTCCGTCAGCTTTTTTGCCATGACCGTCTTGCGCAGGCCACGGAGTGCGTCGGCTTGTGCCTTTCCACGGCCCTCGGCCATTGCCTCGGCAAAATTGGCAAAGAGCACGGTAAACCAGAGCCAAACAGAGACGGCAAGGATGAAACCCGCAGACGCCTCGCCGTGCCCCAGCAAGGCCTGGAGGAATAGGCCAGAGGTAAGGACGCTTCCGAGCCAAACCACGAACATGACCGGGTTCTTTATCTGGTAGCGGGGTGACAGGCGCTTGATGGACTCCCATAGCGCAGATTGGATCAGGCTGGGGTCGTAGATCGATTGGGTCTTATGCATCATTTCTCCTTAATGCGCGCCGATCATTTGCAGATGCTCGGCCACGGGGCCTAATGCCAGGGCCGGCAAGAAGGTGAGTGCGCCCACGATGACGACCGAAGCGACGAGCAATCCGACGAATAACGGCGTGTGGGTTGGCAATGTGCCGGCGGAAACCGGGATGCTCTTCTTTGCCGCCAGGGCACCGGCGATGGCCAGTACTGGCACCGCCGCCCAGTAACGCGACAGAAGAATGACAATACTCAGCGCCACGTTGTAGAACGGCGTGTTGGCCGAGAGTCCGGCGAAGGCACTGCCATTGTTGCCGGCGCAGGAAGAGAAGGCGTAGAGGATCTCCGAGAAGCCATGGGCGCCGGGGTTGGCAATACCGGCCCGGCCCGCGTCCAGCATTACCGCGACGGCCGTGCCAACCAGTGCCACCAGCGGCGGGATCAGAATGACCACTGCCGCCATCTTCATCTCAAAGGCCTCGACCTTTTTGCCCAGATACTCCGGCGTGCGGCCGATCATCAGCCCCGCGACGAATACCGCCACCAGGGCAAAGACGATCATGCCGTAGAGCCCGGAGCCCACGCCGCCATATACCACCTCGCCGAGCTGGATCAACCACATGGGCACAAGGCCGCCGAGCGGAGTGAACGAATCGTGCATGGCATTGACTGAACCGTTGGAGGCGGCGGTAGTGGCAGTGGCCCAGAGCGCGGAGTTGACGACGCCAAAGCGGGTTTCCTTGCCTTCCATGTTGCCGCCGGCTTGCAGGTCTGAGGCCTGGGTCGCTAGTCCCAGCCGATCAAACATGGGATTGCCGGATTGCTCGGCCCACACGCAAACCGCCAGCAGGCCGACAAAGATCAGCGTCATGGCGGCGAGGATGGCGCTTCCCTGGCGGAGGTCGCCGACCCAGCGGCCAAACGTGAAGCACAGACCCGCGGGAATGAGGAGGATGGCCAGCATCTCAAGAAAATTCGACAACGGGGTCGGGTTCTCAAACGGATGGGCGGAGTTGACGTTGAAGAAGCCCCCGCCATTGGTGCCGAGCTGCTTGATCGCGACTTGCGAGGCAACCGGACCCACTGCAATGGTCTGTTCCTTGGCGGTGAGCTTCTCCATTACGGGCTGGCCATGGGCATCATTCACCGGCTGGCCATCCGCGCCGGTCTTGGGCTGCTCGTAGTCGACTGCTTGGATTAGTTGTGCGGTCTGGTGAGGTGCAAAGGTTTGCACCATTCCCTGGCTTACCAAGGCCAAGGCGAGGATCAGTGACAGGGGCAGCAGGATGTAGACGGTGGAGCGAACCATGTCCACCCAGAAATTACCTACGCCATCGGCTTCCCTGTTGGTGAAGCCCCGCATTAAGGCGACCAGCACCGCCATGCCGCTCGCGGCAGAGAAGAAGTTCTGCACCGTCAATCCCAGCATCTGGGTGAGATAGCTCATGGTGCTCTCACCGCCATAGCTCTGCCAGTTGGTGTTGGTGATAAAGCTCGCTGCGGTGTTTAGGGCCAAATCCGGCGTGGTGTTGGCCATGCCATCGGGGTTCAGCGGCAACCAGACCTGGAACCGCTGCAAGGCATAAACCGCTAGGAAACCCAGCAGGTTGAACACCAGCATGGCGAAGGCATAGCGGGTCCACCGCATGTCGTCATCCGGCTTCACCCCACATAGGCGGTAGATGCCTCGTTCGACCGGACGGAGCCAGCGTACAAAGGCGGGAAGCTCGTCGCGGTAGACTCGGGCCATGTAGAGCCCAAGCGGCCAGGCGGCAAGCAGCAGGACGACTACGTAGAGGACGAGTTGCAGGTAGCCATTGGCAGTCATGAGAACTCCTCTGGATAAAACAGCACGGCCACGAGGTAGACAAACACGCCCAAGGTGACACCAAGGGCAATCACGTATAGCAGGCTCATTAGCGTCTCCTGAGCGATTCGAAAAAGGAAACCAGCGCAGCGGTCAAGACAAAAAATCCGATTGTCAGAGCAAGGTAGAGCAGGTCCAATGCAGCCTCCGGGTTTTGGCCATAATCAC
>JBKQNQ010000434.1:0-7722 GCA_052145875.1 Thiobacillaceae bacterium | reverse complement strand
CGCTGGAGAGCAAGGCGCACGGCAGGCAGGAACCCGAGTGTACTGGAAGTACATGCGGATTCCGAGCACCGGACGACGCCGCTACCCTGTAAAGCAGTTGATTAATGACGTTGTGTTTAGCTGCGTTGCCCAGTCCGCGCCCCATCACGGCCCCGATTCCGCCCCGCAGGAAAGTAGCGATGGTAATTGAAAAGACGCGTTTAAGCATACGTGGCGCTGCTGGATCCAAACCCGCTTTTACAAAGCGCGTAAGCATCAGTTGCGCCGGATGAATTGAAACGATCTGCGTGCACACTCCGCGGGTCAAACATGCCCTCAGGATCTGGAAACTCGCCCTAAAGCTTGGCCCCGTATCACCATTAATCTAGTGTTGACACGGTCGTAGCGGCCTTTCCGATTCCGTATGCGTGCGCGCGGGAGCAAAACATGAAGCGCATGCTGTTTAATGCAACTCAGGCCGAAGAGCTGCGGGTTGCCATCGTCGACGGGCAAAAACTTGTCGACCTCGATATCGAATCCTCTACCAAGGAACAACGCAAGAGCAACATCTATAAGGGTGTCATCACCCGCGTTGAACCCAGCCTGGAAGCGGCCTTTGTTGATTATGGGTGTGAGCGACACGGGTTCCTGCCATTTAAGGAAATCGCACGCTCCTGCCTGAAGGGCGCGGGCCGCACCGCTGACCTGATCAAGGATGGCATGGAACTGATCGTCCAAGTTGAAAAGGACGAACGCGGCAACAAAGGCGCAGCCCTCACCACCTACATTTCGCTTGCCGGTCGCTACCTGGTGCTCATGCCCAACAACCCGCGCGGTGGCGGGGTTTCTCGCCGGATTGAAGGTGAAGATCGAAACGAACTGCGCGACGCCATGTCGCAGCTTGAAGTGCCTGATGGCATGAGCCTAATTGGCCGCACCGCAGGTATCGGTCGAAGCGCCGAGGAGCTGCAATGGGACTTGAGCTACCTGATGCAGCTGTGGCAAGCCATCGAGGGCGCCGCGAACGGGCAGAGCGGAGCATTCCTAATCTATCAGGAAGGCTCACTGGTGATCCGTGCGATCCGTGATTACTTTACGGCCGACATTGGTGAAATCCTCATCGACACGGATGAAGTCTTTCAACAGGCCCAAGGGTTCATGGCCCACGTCATGCCGGCCAACGTCAATAAGGTCAAGCTGTACCGCGATGACGTTCCCCTGTTTTCGCGCTTTCAGATTGAACACCAGATCGAATCTGCCTATGCCCGACAGGTCAACCTGCCATCTGGCGGCGCTATCGTGATTGACCATACTGAAGCGCTGGTCTCGATCGATGTCAACTCGGCGCGCGCTACCAAGGGTGGTGACATCGAGGAAACCGCCTACCGCACCAATCTGGAAGCCACCGAGGAAATTGCCCGCCAGGCCCGCCTGCGCGATCTGGGCGGGCTGATCGTGATCGACTTCATTGATATGGAATCGCAGAAAAATCAACGCGATGTGGAGAATCGCTTGCGTGACGCCCTGCATCATGACCGCGCCCGGGTGCAAATGGGGAAGATTTCCCGATTTGGCCTGATGGAAATGTCGCGCCAGCGGCTCCAGCCGTCATTGGGCGAGACTAGCCATCAACCCTGTCCGCGCTGCGGCGGCATGGGCCATATCCGTGGGGCGGAATCCACCGCCTTGCACATCCTGCGCATCGTTCAGGAAGAGGCAATGAAGGAAAACACGGGTGCGATCCACGCCCAGGTGCCGGTTGAAGTGGCTTCCTTCCTGCTTAACGAGAAGCGTCAGGATCTCCACGCGCTCGAAGCCCGACTCAAAGTCAACGTGCTAATCATTCCCAACATTCGTCTGGAGACGCCTAACTACCTGATCGAACGTCTCAAGCACGAAGATTTGAATCGCGAAGGCATTACCGAGCCAAGCTACAAGATGGTGACGATTCCCGAGTCGGCGGAGAATGCGCTTTCAGCAAAAGAGCCGAAGCCGCCCGCCCCTGAAGCGGTGGTCAAGGCCCTCACTCCGCCTCAGCCTGTGCCCCTTCCCGTTGCTGATAAGCAAGAGACAGACAAGGCCAGTCTTCTCGAACGCATTGTGGGGTGGTTCACCCGCAAATCCGACGACAAGACGGTAGAGGTGCCCCCTCTACCCGCCCGACCGCGGCGCGAAGCGGCTTCAAGCGCCCAATCCCGAGGCCGCCGCGATCGCACGGATCGTCCGGATCGAGGTGAACGTGTCGAGCGGCCGGACCGCAAGCCGCGCGAGCGCAAGGAGTCACGCGAAACACCCAATATCGAATCCCGCGTTGAACCGGCCGAGCGTCAGCCGCGCCCGGCAAGACCACCGAGGGAGCCTCGAGAGCCCCGCGAAGCGCGTGCACCGCGCAAGGACAACGCAACCGAGTCCGCGGAAAAATCTCAGCGGCGCGAGCGTCCGCCACAGGCTGACGTAACGGACACGTCCGCCGTCGAAGGGCGCGACGGTGGCCGCAGTCGCCGGGGACGCGGACGGCGCGAGCGTGTTGAGCGCAAGGATGAGGCACAGACCGCGCTTCCCGTGGGCGACATTACCCGCGAGGCCCCGGCTCGCACCGAGCCGTTGCGGATGGTTGAAGGGGACGCCGAGCGAGCCGCGGATCAGCCCGCAGTTCAGCCTGCTCCGCTCCTGGCTTCGGTGGAACACCTGGCCAGTGGATTGGAAGAAAGGCCTACCCCGGTCAAGGCTGCACCCCGGCCCGGTTCAGTAGCTGCGGAGGAAATCCTCAAATCAGTCACCGTAGCCTCGGACCCAAATCAGGTGGAAACGCAGGCCGCCTCGACTGTGGAAAGTGGCACCTCGGATGAGGTCAAACCGCGCCGCCCACGCCGTCGCCACAATCAGGCTGAAGCTGCGCCCGTCGAATTGATGCAGGTGGAGACCAGCGGCAGCGCACCGACGCAGATGGAAATCAGCGGCATACCGGAAGAGCGGGTGCATGGCCCCGGCCGTCGCCGCCGTGGGGGGGGACCCACTGAACCTGCCGAGCCGCTGGTGCAAGTGGAAACGCACACGTCATAGCAGCACGCCGAATAACCTAACAAAACGGGGGGCGCATAGTCCCCTTCTCTTTGATCGACATCCGGCGCAATCGGTAATTCCCTCTCAGAAGACGCGAAGTGCGCCGGCCGTATGCGCCGCCGCGAAGGGGCTTGGCTCAGAAACGGTGGCGGTTAAACCCGAACGTCCACGCACGGGCGATGGGGCAGGGCGTGTCAGAATTCCCGCGCGTCCTGGTCGCGCATGCCGCTCATGGCGTGAGGAAGCATTCCATCCCATCGCCTACGGGTTGTGCTCTCTCGTTTCCTCACAGTATTGCAAGGCCAATGCCGACCCCGCAACAGCCGTCCATCCCCGGCCGAGAAGCCGACGTTGGCAAGATGTCGGTTGCGCGTCAGACCCGTTGTTCGCAGCGTTGATCATTCGCCCGCCAGATCTTGCTGTATCGCTCTTAGCAGACCTTTGCCGCCATCTTCCACCATTCTTAGGACGTCATTGAACCCCTCCGCCCCGCCATAGTAGGGGTCAGGTACATCCAGATTAGGAAATTTGCGGCTGTAGGACAGCATGAGCCGAATTTTGTCATGGTGCCGTACGCTCGCGCGACGCTTCAGGTCATTGAGATTAGATGAATCCATCGCCAGGATGAAGTCAAATTTCTCGAAATCGCTGTCTCCGACTTGTCGACCGCGCAATCCGGAGATGTCAATCGCCCGCTGATTGCGCAGCGTCGCCTGGGCACGCTGATCGGGGGAGTCCCCGACGTGATAGCTATGGGTGCCAGCGGAATCAATAAATACTTGACCATCCAGCCCCGCTTCCGTGATGAGTTTATGAAACACGCCCTCAGCCATGGGAGAGCGGCAGATATTGCCCATGCAGACGAATAAAACGTTGACCATTTGTGTCCCTTTAGAGGCTGGTTAGATGGGTTTGGCACTCACCCCTCGAAACAGCAGCCTGACGATTGCCAAATTCTAGATACTGGAATCGGCGGCGGGCTCGATACCGAAGAGCACCTGTCTAAGTTCCTTTAACTTGTCACGAAGTTCCGCGGCGGATTCAAATTCGAGATTTCGCGCGGCATCAACCATATCTTTTTCCACTCGCTTGATTTCCCGATTGAGTTCCTTCTCACTCATCACGTGGTAGTTCGCGAGAGTTTGCGCCGCCTTAAGCTCTCGCCTAGCTTCATCAAGATCTACGACATTTTCGATGATGTCCTTGATTTTCTTGCTAACGCTCCTGGCAGTAATGCCATGCTCCACGTTGAATGCCAGTTGCTTGTTTCTCCGCCTTTCTGTTTCGTCCATTGCACGCTTCATCGACTCGGTAACGCGATCCGCATAGAGAATCGCGGTCCCGTGAAGATGGCGCGCCGCGCGTCCGATCGTCTGGATGAGGGAACGGGTCGAACGTAGAAAGCCCTCCTTATCGGCATCCAGAATACTAACGAGCGAGACCTCGGGAATGTCGAGACCTTCCCGCAGCAGATTGATGCCAACGAGCACGTCGAACACGCCAAGGCGCAAATCGCGGATGATTTCAACGCGTTCTACGGTATCAATGTCCGAATGCAGGTAGCGGACTTTGATCCCATGCTCCGACAGATAATCGGTCAGGTCTTCGGCCATGCGTTTTGTGAGCGTAGTGACCAATACCCGCTCCCCGATTTCGACCCGCTTGCGACATTCCGAGAGCAAGTCATCCACCTGGCTTGACACCGGTCGCACTTCGACAAGTGGATCGACCAGGCCCGTCGGACGTACCACTTGTTCGACGACCTGGCCTTGATGCCTGGCCTCATACTCCGCCGGCGTGGCGGAGACAAATAGCGTCTGTGGCATGAGGGCCTCAAATTCCTCAAACCTGAGCGGCCGGTTATCCATCGCCGAGGGAAGACGGAATCCATATTCCACCAGATTCTGTTTCCGCGCACGGTCACCGTTGTACATCCCGCCGATCTGTGGAATGGTGACATGGGACTCGTCGATGAAAAGTAGCGATCCTGATGGCAAATAATCGATCAACGTGGGCGGCGGCTCACCTGCCTTTCGACCCGACAAGTGGCGTGAATAGTTTTCGATACCCTTGCAAAATCCCAACTCGTTGAGCATTTCCAAATCGAACCGGGTGCGCTGCTCCAGGCGTTGGGCCTCGACCAGCTTATTATTCGCATAGAAGAATTCCAGTCGATCGGTCAGCTCAAGCTTGATTGCATCGATCGCTCTTAGGGTGGTTTCGCGCGGCGTTACGTAGTGACTCGACGGGAAGACCGTATAGCGGGGAACTTTAGTTTGCATTCGACCGGTGAGCGGATCGAACAAGGTGATGGATTCGAGCTCGTCATCGAACAACTCAAGGCGCACCGCAGTTTCTGCGTTTTCTGCGGGGAATACATCAATTACGTCCCCGCGCACGCGGAAGGTGCCGCGACGGAAGTCGACATCATTGCGTTCATATTGTATCGTGGCCAGCCTGCTTAAGATCTCGCGTTGCCCGAGTTTTTCACCCTGTCGCAGATGCAGAATCATGCTGTGATAGTCGATCGGGTCGCCAATACCGTAGATGCAAGAAACCGTTGCAACGATAACGACATCGCGCCGTTCCAGCAGGGCCTTGGTAGCAGAAAGGCGCATCTGCTCGATATGTTCATTAATGCTGGAATCCTTCTCGATAAAGAGATCGCGGCTCGGCACATAGGCCTCGGGCTGGTAGTAGTCGTAATAGGAAACAAAGTACTCAACTGCATTTTCCGGAAAAAATTCGCGCATTTCCGAATAGAGCTGAGCTGCCAGGGTCTTGTTGGGCGCCATGATCAGCGCGGGACGCCCTAGCTTGGCGATAACGTGCGCCATCGTGTAGGTTTTCCCCGATCCAGTAACACCGAGCAGGGTCTGGAAGGCCAGTCCGTCCTCATAGCCCTGGATGATGCGCGCGATCGCCGCTGGCTGATCCCCTGCCGGCTCGAAGGGCTCATGTAGTTGGTAGGGACTATTGGGAAAGGTCGTGACCACGGGTAGAATTCCGGCACGTCAGACACGGTGCCTTACACCCCATTTTACACCGACAGCTTATACTGCCTTTAACCGATTCATGGACACTCTCCTCTCACGCCGCGTTCTTGCCATCAAGCCTTCCCCCACCTTGGCCGTCACCGCCCGGGCTGCTGCATTGAAGGCCGCCGGAAAGAACATCATCAGCCTTGGCGCGGGTGAACCTGATTTCGATACCCCGGATCATATCAAGGCGGCAGCTATTGCAGCGATCCAGAGTGGCTTTACTAAATACACGGCAGTGGATGGCACGCCCAGCCTGAAGGCGGCAATCATCGCGAAGTTTCAACGCGACAACGGGTTAACCTACAAACCGAAAGAAGTCTTGGTGTCCTGCGGTGGCAAGCAAAGCTTTTTCAACCTCGTCCAGGCCACCATCAATCCGGGTGACCAGGTTATTATTTCCGCCCCCTATTGGGTTTCGTACCCGGACATTGTCATCTTGGCCGACGGCGAGCCGGTTATCGTCGAAACCGGCATCGACCAAGGCTTTAAGATGACGCCTGCGCAGTTGGAATCAGCGATCACCCCGCGAACCCGGATGGTGGTCATCAATAGTCCCAGTAACCCGACGGGCGCGGTATATTCCAAGGACGATCTCGCTGCATTGGGCACAGTTCTACGCAAGCATCCCAACGTGCTCATTGCTACGGATGACATGTACGAGCACATTAGTCTCGACAATAGCCCATTCGTCAATATTCTCAATGCCTGCCCGGACCTCTATGACCGGACAATAGTGCTGAACGGCGTTTCCAAGGCCTATTCGATGACCGGGTGGCGCATCGGCTATGCCGCGGGCCCGGAGAGAATTATCCAAGCCATGACCAACGTCCAATCGCAAAGCACGTCCAACCCGACCTCGATTTCGCAGGTAGCAGCGCAGGCCGCACTCAACGGCGACCAAGGGTGCATGGCTCCGATGCTCGCCGCATTCAAGCAACGCCACACCTTTGTGGTAAATGGTCTAAATGCACTCCCGGGCGTTAAGTGCCTGTTGGCTGGCGGTGCGTTCTATGCTTTCCCCGACATGCGCGGCGCGATTCAGTACCTTGCTGCTGCGGGCAAGCTCCAAGCCCCGACGGATCTCGACCTGTCCGAATACCTTCTTGAAGAGGCCGGAGTCGCCGTCGTGCCTGGCTCCGCATTTGGCGCCGAAGGCTATGTCCGGCTATCGTTTGCCACTTCCAACGCCAATTTGGAGCAAGCGCTGTCGAGAATGGCGAAAGTACTCTCGTGAGGATTAATGTTCTTGTGTCGTCCATAATCTGAATTCTTCCGCGGGTGACCTGACGCCTTCACCTTCGACCCACCCAAGCGACGAATGGGCCCCGCGTCTAGCTCGCGTTGATGCTTGACCGAGCGCTCCTCAGCCAATACAATGCGCGCTTCGCGCATTTCACGATTCCCCGATAGCTCAGTCGGTAGAGCGACGGACTGTTAATCCGCAGGTCCCTGGTTCGAGCCCAGGTCGGGGAGCCAGATACAGCAAGGCTTACAGCAATTCAGGCCTTCCTTGTTTTTCTAGTGGGGTTACGCCGGGGTTACATCCCAGGTGCCCATCCAAACCACTCCAGAAAAATATCAGCCTGTTAGCCACTGGGCAGGTGTTCACTACTACGCGCTTACTTAATTTGTGTATTCC
>JBKQNQ010000433.1:0-12672 GCA_052145875.1 Thiobacillaceae bacterium | reverse complement strand
GTACCACTTCATCGGGAAGGATATCCTATACTTTCATGCCCTATTCTGGCCGGCCATGCTAGAAGTTTCAGGGTATCGCACTCCAACGAAAATATTCGCACATGGATTCCTGACCGTAAACGGCCAGAATAGGGCATGAAAGTATAGGATATCCTTCCCGATGAAGTGGTACAGCTCGGCATCACTTCCTGCGTTCCACCAGGCATCAAAATCTACACCGTGTTTATCGCAATAATGCTTGAAGCTCGCCATGTAGCCCACTGGTGCGTCCAACCACACGTAGAAGAACTTGCCGGGCGCAGCGGGAATTTCAAAGCCGAAATAAGGTGCATCGCGAGAGATATCCCAATCCGCGAGACCGGCTTCAAACCACTCTGCGATCTTGTTGGCGGCCTCGGGCTGTAGGGTCCCGGATTGTGTCCAGGAGCGTAGGAACGCCGCTTGCGTGCTCAACTTGAAGAAGTGATGGTCCGAAGTCCTGCGTGTTGGCGTGGCACCAGAAATGGCGGAATACGGGTCTATTAAGTCAGTGGGCGAGTACGTGGCACTGCATGCTTCACAGTTGTCCCCATATTGGTCCTTCGTGCCACAGTTTGGGCACGTACCCTTGATGAAACGATCCGGCAAGAACATTTCCTTTACCGGGTCGAAATATTGCTCGACGGCACGGATCTCGATCAAACCAGCGCCAACCAGCTTCGTGTAAATTCCACCAGCCAGCTCGCGATTCTCATTCGAATGAGTCGAGTAATACTGGTCAAACTTGATATGGAAGCCATCAAAGTCGCGCTTGTGGGCATGCCACACTTGGTCGATCAAGGCTTCCGGCGTAATACCTTCCTTGTCTGCCCTGAGCATGATCGCTGTGCCATGCGTGTCGTCCGCACAGACATAATATACTTCGTGCTCCTGCATCTTCTGAAACCGTACCCAGATATCTGTCTGGATATATTCCACCAGATGGCCTAGGTGAATATCGCCGTTGGCATAGGGTAGGGCGGAAGTAACGAGCAGCTTTCTTCTCTTCATGATTATGTGGGTTTGGGAGTACTCATGGTCACGTATTCACGGGCATCGCCGTAACGGCCAGAGTCGCGTGTCGGCGGACGCTTGCATTTTACAGACGCTGGGGTTGGCAAGCATCCTTATACTCCTGCCGAGGCACGTGTCCAGGTTCGCAGTCTTGGCCTCGATCCACACGCGTCTTGGCTCCCGTTTTCTACCGGAGCCCGCAAGTTTGATCCCGCTCGCCCGCATCACCGGGAGGCGGTGGTGCCCAGCGGGAAACGCAGTGCCCCATATCTGTGGCGACCCGCGCATCCCGAATGCAGTTGGCATTTTCTCACCCTGCAGCGAAGGGATTGAGTTGGGCTTTCACTAGGGACTTCAATTTAGAAGCTGACCTAGCACAAATGGCAGGATGCCCTTCTGGTTGTAGTATGCCACTTCAATCGGGGTATCGATGCGCAATTTGAGAACGACGCGGTCTGTGGTGCCGTTCGCACGATGGATCACCAACGTCACGTCCTGCTGGGGAGTGATCCCGGATTCTATTCCCTCCAGGTCGAAGGTCTCCGTCCCGTCAAGCTTAAGCAAAACCGCGTCTACGCCGTCCTTGAATTGGCAGGGCAGGACGCCCATTCCGGCAAGATTGGCCCGGTGGATGCGCTCGAAACTTTTGGCCACAACGGCCTTTACCCCTAAGAGCGCCGTGCCTTTTGCCGCCCAGTCGCGGGAAGATCCGGTTCCGTATTCTTCTCCGGCAAAGACTATGAGCGGAATGTGCTCGGCCTGATACTCCATGGCGGCATCGTAGATTGACTTCTGTTCACCGCCTCGGCGTGTCACACCACCTTCCGAGCCTGGAATCATCAGGTTTTTGATGCGCACGTTGGCGAAGGTGCCGCGCATCATGACTTCGTGGTTGCCACGCCGTGCTCCATAGCTGTTGAAATCCGCTTTTTGTACGCCATGTTCGGTGAGGTACAGCCCTGCGGGCGCAGTGGGTTGGATGCCGCCCGCCGGGCTGATGTGATCGGTGGTGACCGAGTCGCCAAAGATGGCAAGGGCATGGGCGCCGCGAATGGCCCCGTTAGTTGCCGTCGCGCGGGTAAAGAAGGGGGGCTCCTGAATGTAAGTAGATTTGGGGTCCCACTGATAGACGGCGCCAGCGGGGGCGGGCACGGCATCCCACAGCGGATTGTCTGCGCCGATATTGGAGTAAATTTTTCGGTAAGCGGCGGGATCAGTCGCAGCGCTCATGACAGCATCGACCTCCGCCTCGCTCGGCCATAGATCCTTGAAGAAGACGGCCTCGCCGTCTCGCCCCATTCCAATGGGCTCTTTCTCGAAGTCGATGTCGACACGGCCTGCCAGGGCAAACGCGACGACCAATGGCGGCGACATAAGGAAGTTGGCCTTGACGGCCTGATGGACGCGCGCCTCGAAATTCCGGTTACCGGAAAGCACGGAAGCGACAACGAGGTCATTCTCAGCAATGGCTCTCTCGATGTCCGGTTTGAGGGGTCCCGAGTTTCCGATACAGGTCGTGCAGCCATAGCCCACAACATTGAAACCAACCTGTTCCAGTGCGTCCAATAGTCCGGCCTTCCTGAGGTATTCGGTGACGACACGCGAGCCTGGCCCAAGGGAGGTCTTGACGTGGGGGGCTGGCTTGAGACCGCGGGCTGCCGCCTTTTTCGCCAGCACCCCAGCCGCCAGCATGACGCTAGGATTTGACGTGTTGGTGCATGAGGTTATTGCGGCGATGGCGATGTCGCCATGCTCAATCGGGGTGTGGCCAACGTGGAGGGCCGATGCACCTTTTCCATAGCCGCCGTCGGCGACAGCTCGATCCATCATGTCGACAAACGCAGACTTCAACTTTCTCAGGTCGATGCGGTCTTGCGGACGCTTAGGCCCGGCAACAGATGGGTGCACAGCGGAGAGATCGAGCTCAACCACCTGCGAGTAGTCAATGTCACCGACATTGGAAATACCGAACAGATTCTGCGCCCGGTAGTAGCTGCGGATTGCATTGACCTGGTCTTCGCTACGGCCGGTGGCCGCAAAATATTGGCAGGTCGCCTCATCCACCGGAAAGAAGCCCATGGTGGCGCCGTACTCAGGGGCCATGTTGGCGATCGTGGCGCGATCGGTTACGGACATCGCAGCCGCGCCTCTGCCAAAGAACTCAACAAATTTTCCCACTACTTTGGCCTTACGCAGCATTTCGGTGATCGCAAGCACGACGTCAGTGGCCGTCACGCCGGGTTTGGCATGGCCCTCCAGATTCACACCGACGACATCCGGTGTGAGGAAATACACCGGCTGGCCAAGCATCGCCGCTTCAGCCTCGATACCGCCCACGCCCCACGCAACAATGCCCAGGCCGTTTATCATGGTCGTGTGGGAATCCGTTCCCACGAGCGTATCGGGGAACCACACGCCGTCTTTCTCCATTACGCCGCGCGCCAAGTATTCCATGTTTACCTGATGCACGATTCCCACGCCGGGCGGCACCACTTTGAATGTGTCAAATGCCTGCATGCCCCATTTGAGGAATTGGTAGCGCTCGCGGTTGCGCTCGAATTCAATTTTCATGTTGAGGTCAAGGGCATCGGCGGTTCCGTACGCATCCACCTGAATGGAGTGATCCACTACCATATCCACCGGCACGAGGGGTTCAATCTTCTTTGGGTCCTTACCCAGACGCGCCGCGGCGGAGCGCATCGCGGCCAGATCCGCCAAGAGCGGCACGCCGGTAAAGTCCTGCAAAATCACCCGTGCAACCGTGAAGGGGATTTCTTCTGTTCGCTCGCCATTAGGCTGCCAGTTGGCCAATTGGTTGACGTGCTCTTGTGTCACCTTGACGCCATCGCAGTTTCGCAAAACCGATTCCAGCACGATGCGAATGGAAACCGGCAGGCGTGAAATCTTCTGAAACCCAGCGGCTTGAAGTGCAGGCAGGGAATAGAACTGCCCAGTGCGGCTGGCGCCGATCGGGAACGCTGTGGGGGGAAAGAATGATTGGCGGGACATATTGGTCAAATAGGAGAATCAGGCTAAAGACGATATTCTATCGCACGCGCGGCGGGCGCCCTTCGCCCAATTTAAGCTCTCAACAGATCACGATGAAAACCAAACAGACACTTCGGCAAAAGGCACTCCACTATCACCGTAGCCCCAAACCGGGGAAATTGTCAGTGGAATCCATGAAACCTTGTGCCACGCAACGCGATCTTTCGCTTGCGTATTCGCCTGGCGTTGCGGAGCCGGTGCGTGAAATCGCAAGAAGTCCCGAAACCGCCTACGAGTACACCAACAAGGGTAATTTGGTGGCGGTCGTTTCCAACGGCACAGCGATTTTGGGCCTGGGCAATCTGGGGCCGCTGGCGTCCAAGCCAGTGATGGAGGGTAAGGGCGTATTGTTTAAACGCTTCGCTGGAATCGATGTGTATGACATTGAAATTAACGCCAAGACCGTAAAGGAAGTCGTGAGCGTGGTGGAAGCCATTGCACCGACATTCGGCGGCATCAATCTGGAAGATATCGCTGCGCCAGAATGCTTCGAAATCGAGTCGCAGCTTAGGAAAAGGCTCGATATTCCCGTTTTTCACGATGATCAGCATGGTACGGCCGTCATCATCTGCGCGGGATTGATCAACGCGTTGTTGATTCAAGGCAAGCAGTTGGGCGACGTGAGGATTGTATGCCTCGGCGCGGGTGCTGCGGGCTTGTCGTCGATGAATCTGCTTGTCGCGATGGGGGCGAAGAAATCCAACATAACGGTTGTCGATTCGAAGGGCGTGGTGAGCAAGTCCCGTAGGGACATCAACAAATACAAGAAACCATGGGCAAGTTCGACCGATGCCAAGACCCTCGCCGAAGTGATGAAAGGCGCAGATGTGTTCGTGGGAGTGTCCGGCGCAAACCTGGTCAGTCCGGCAATGATCAAAAGCATGGCGGATAAGCCGGTGGTCTTTGCGTTGGCGAATCCTGATCCCGAAATCACGCCCGAAAGGGCGAACAAGGTCCGCAAGGACTTGATCATGGCGACCGGGCGTTCGGACTATCCCAACCAGGTCAATAACGTTCTCGGTTTCCCATTCATTTTCCGCGGCGCGCTGGATGCCCGCGCCAAGGCCATTACCCAGGAGATGTTGATTGCCGCTTCGAAGGCACTCGCAGAGCTTGCTCGCGAAGAAGTGCCTGCGTCAGTGTTAAAGGCTTATAAGCTCAAGAAGCTGAAATTCGGCCCCGATTACATTTTGCCCAAGCCATTTGACCCGCGGCTGATTAAACGCATTCCAAAGGCCATCGTCCGTGTGGTCCGCAGCAAAGAGGACAGGTGACTAGGCGCGTCCTTGAAGTGCCAGGAAACAAGCCGTGTACCTGAATCGAACAGCGAATAAAGGAAGCGCGTTTTGCCGCTGCGACACCCAATGCGTGGAAAGGAGCTGATTCCCTTTTCCGCTAAGGCGCTCGCCGGGTGTCAGGGCCTCGACCCACCGAAGCCCCACGTAAGATAAGGTTTAGCCGCAATCTGTCAGCCCCTTTGATTGGGCAACCATCGGTCCTGCGGCCTCCCTGGAGTGTCCGCCTGGCCAAGGCCCCCAAGAAATGAAAAAGCCGGTCGTCGACCGGCTTGCTTCTTGGGTAGGCCTGATTACTTCAGGGACAGGACCCAGGTGATGATCTTCTTCAGGTTGGCTTCACTGACCTGAGGATTTGGTGGCATCGGAACCGGACCCCATACACCACTGCCGCCCTTCTTGACTTTGACCATCAGCCTGGCCAGTGCGCCATGATCGCCCTCGTATTTCTTTGCCACATCCTTGTAGGCCGGGCCGACAATTTTATGCTCTACGCTGTGGCAGGCAAGACACCCACTTTTCTTAGCGAGTTCCAGTTGGTCGGCGGCGAAAGCGGGGACGGATAGGATCAATGCACTTGCGGCGAAAATGGACACCAATTTCATGAAGGATTCCTTTCAGGACGAGGGCTGGCTATTGCGCTATGTTAACCTGCATGTTGCAGGCCCAGTAAGGTAGCATTTGGGTTCCGCTCCGACAAGACATTTTATTTTTCGCGTCATCAGGCGTATTTATTGCGACCGGCGCTTAATTCGACGCTCTGCCAAGTCTGAGGCGCTGTCATCTCTGCTTAAGCATCCAGGCCAAGATGGCTTTCAGGTCCTCATCGCTAACTTGCGGATTGGGAGGCATCGGCACCTGGCCCCAGACGCCATGCCTGTAACCACCCCCGCCGTTCTTGACTTTTTCGAAGAGCATTGCCACTGCGTCCTTTCGGGTGCGATATTTTCGAGCAATTTGCTTTATCGCAGGACCCACCGTTTTCTTATTCATCAGATGACAGCCCATGCAGCCACTTTTTTCGGCCAATCGCTGGCCAGCGAGAAGCGGTGGGGTCACCAGGGCCAGGATAACCGCGCTTACAAATACGAGACGCATCATCATTCTCCGTGTTCACAATCATCACGAGGCGCTAAACTCGCACCAAAACCACTTTTAATATTAGCAATGAATAAGAGACCCGTATATCTTAATTTGCTCCGCCTCCGATTGCCGTTGATGGCTTGGGTCTCCATACTGCACCGGGTGACGGGCGTTCTACTATTTCTCGCGCTGCCCGTGGGCCTGTACCTGTTGCAAACCTCGCTCAGCGGGCAAGCGGGCTACGCGGCGACGTCTGCGCTACTGGGACGACCCGTGGCCCGCTTTGTCATCTGGTTGATGCTTGGATCGCTTGCCAATCACGCGCTTGCCGGGCTACGTCATTTCGCGATGGATCTGCATTGTGGGGTGGAAAGAAATCGCGGACGGTCGTCTGCGCGCTTGGTCCTCATCGCTGGGGTGTTTATTACCTTGGCAGCCGGCTGGGAGCTGTTCCGGTGAAAAGAGCGGTTACGGTTAGCCACAGCGGAACCGGATGGTGGTTAGCACAGCGCGTGTCGGCTGCCATCATCGTGTTCACTGGGGGACCCTTGTTCGTGGGTTACTGGTGTTGCGCCCCGTATACCTATGCTTCATGGCATGGTGTGTTTGAATCCACATTGATACAGCTATCGGTTTGGTTGCTGGTTGCATGCTTGTGCCTTCATGCCTGGGTAGGCATTAGGGATGTGTTGATGGACTACGTGAAGCCAGTGGGCGGCCGTCTGACGTTGACGGTATTGATGACCGTTGCGCTCGTGATGTGTGTCGTTTGGACGACCAGGATACTGTGGGGGGTGCATGGATAGGCGCAAGGTTGATGCAGTAATAGTTGGCGGAGGGGGCGCCGGGTTACGCGCTGCGTTGCAATTGGCGCATGCCGATATCAGGGTGGCTGTCGTCTCCAAAGTGTTTCCTACGCGATCCCACACGGTTTCGGCTCAGGGCGGTATTACGGCCGCGCTGGGCAACGTCAAGGAGGACAACTGGCACTGGCATATGTTCGATACGGTCAAAGGATCGGACTACCTCGGCGATCAGGACGCCATTGAATTCATGTGCCGGGAGGCGGCGACAGCGGTGATCGAACTGGAACACATGGGCCTGCCATTTTCGCGTCTCGAAAACGGGAAAATATACCAGCGTGCGTTTGGTGGGCAGTCCATGAATTTTGGCGGTGAGCAGGCGGTGCGTACCTGTGCGGCCGCCGATCGCACCGGCCACGCACTCCTGCACACGTTGTACCAGCGTAATCTGGCCATGCGTACGCAGTTCTTCGATGAATATTTTGCGCTCGATCTGCTTCGGGACGAGGAGGGCTACGTTCTGGGCATCATGGCCATGTCGATTGAAACCGGCCTGCCCATCCTGATTGAAGCTCGGGCCACATTGCTCGCCACAGGGGGAGGCGGGCGGGTCTACTGGAATACCTCCAATGCCATGATCAATACCGGCGATGGGTTGGGCATGGTGCTGCGCGCGGGGCTCCCCCTGGAAGACATGGAATTCTGGCAGTTTCACCCAACCGGGCTAGCGGGGGTGGGCAGCCTAATCACCGAAGGCGCGCGGGGTGAGGGCGGCTACCTGATGAACAATAAAGGCGAGCGATTCATGGAACGGTACGCTCCCCACGCCAGGGATTTGGCATCGCGCGATGTTGTGAGCCGAGCCATCGCCACTGAGATCCATCTGGGTCGAGGGTGTGGTCCGGATGCGGATCATGTCTTGATTAAATTGGACCACCTCGGGGAAGAAGTCATCGCTGAACGGCTTCCGGGAATCCGTGAGCTGTCGATCCGATTTGCCGGAGTCGATCCGGTGAAGGCGCCGATTCCCGTAGCGCCCACAGCGCATTATATGATGGGGGGTATCCCGACCAACCTGAATGGTCAAGTCGTGGCGCCCGCACGCTTCGGACCTGAAGAACCGGTGCCCGGACTCTATGCAGCTGGCGAGTGCGCGTGTATTTCGGTTCACGGAGCCAATCGGCTAGGCGGTAATTCACTTCTTGATCTCGTGGTGTTCGGCCGCGCCGCCGGCAAACACATGATCGAGTATCTGAGTGAGAACCCCTACGCCAGGGAACTTCCCGTGGGTGCACAGGAACCAAGCCTAGCGCGCCTGG
This sequence comes from Thiobacillaceae bacterium, assembly GCA_052145875.1. Lineage (GTDB taxonomy): Bacteria > Pseudomonadota > Gammaproteobacteria > Burkholderiales > Thiobacillaceae > DASQBT01. Next base: position 4,092 of record JBKQNQ010000433.1, on the reverse strand, counting down.
CGCGCTGGGAGTCAAGCCGAGGAGGCGAACGGGTGGCGAGTATTACCGCCGATCTGCGCCGTACCATGCAGACCTATTGTGGTGTCTACCGGGACCGGAATAATCTTCAGGCAGGGCTGAAGAAGCTCGCCGAACTGCAGGATCGGCTGAATTCCGCTGCGTTGACAGACCACAGCCGGGTATTCAATACCGCGCGTGTCGAGGCACTGGAACTGGAGAATCTCATCGGCGTTGCTCGCGCCACCATGGTTTCGGCCCTCGCGCGTGAAGAGTCACGTGGCGCACACGCGCGGGATGATTTTCCTGGTCGCGACGATGATCGCTGGCTTCGTCATACGCTGTACCTTCAACTCGGGGACCAGCTCGATTACAAGCCCGTTCGGCTCAAGCCCATGACGGTGGAGATGTTCAAGCCCAGGGAGCGTGTGTATTGATGAAATTCCGGGTCTATCGGTATAACCCCGAGTCAGGTGAAACGCCCAGAATGCAGGAGTTCGTTCTCGACATCGAAGCTGCGGGCACAATGCTACTGGACGCGTTGCTAACGATTAAGATGCAGGACGAAACGCTTTCCTTGAGACGTTCCTGCCGGGAAGGGGTGTGCGGTTCTGACGCGCTCAATGTCAACGGCAAGAACCGGCTGGCCTGCATCACGCCGCTCTCAGAGCTCAAACAGCCCATCGAGGTGCGGCCGTTACCGGGGCTGCCAGTGATCCGGGACTTGGTCGTGGATATGGAGCCCTTCTTGCGTCAATACCGGTCGGTTAAGCCCTGGTTGATTAATGAAGACCCCGAGCCCGAAGTCGAACGCCTGCAAAGCCCGATGGAGCGGGCCGAGCTTGATGGTCTGTATGAATGCATTCTATGTGCATGCTGCAACGCGTCATGCCCGTCGTTTTGGTGGAACCCGGAGAAGTTCGTAGGCCCCGCGGGACTGTTGCAAGCCTATCGGTTTATTGCGGATTCACGTGATCAGGCAACCAATGAGAGACTCGATAATCTGGAGGACCCGTATCGGCTCTATCGTTGTCATGGCATCATGGGGTGTGTGGACGCATGTCCAAAGGGATTAAATCCATTGGCCGCGATCGGGAACATTAAATCGCTCTTGGTAAAGCGCCGCGTGTGAACGAACAAGACGATTTGGCCAGGATGGTTTGGCATAGCCGCCGGGGATTGCTCGAACTGGATCTGTGGTTGGGGAACTTTGCGCGGCATGAACTGGCGCAATTGACACGCACGGAAAGGGGGCAGTATGAAAAGCTTCTAGAGTGTCCTGACGTGGAAATAATGGCTATGCTACAGGGGCGAACGAAGCCGCCCGCCGAACTGGCGAAAGTGGTCCTGCGCCTACTACTTGATTGAACCGTTATCATGACTAAAAAAACCGTGACTCTGACTTTCAGTGATGGCAGCCCCAGCGTTGAGCTGCCCATACTCGAAGGAACCTTGGGCAATCCCGTCATCGACCTGCGCGGACTTGTCGGCAAAGGTCACTTTTCGCTCGACCCGGGGTTCACGGTGACCGCCAGTTGTCAGTCACAGATTACCTATATTGACGGGGAAGCGGGCCTGCTATACCACCGTGGATATCCGATCGAACAACTTGCCTACCAATCAGATTTTCTTGAAGTCAGTTACTTGCTGTTGCATGGTGAGCTGCCTACGCCCAGCCAAAAGGTCGAATTTGAGCAAAACATCCGTCGTCATACGATGCTTCATGATCAGGTTGGGAACGTATTCCGTGGCTTTCGCCGCGATGCGCACCCCATGGCAGTGATGGTCGGGGTGACCGGTGCATTGTCGGCTTTTTATTCTGATGCACATAATGTCCTGGATCCCGAGACACGGATCATCTCGGCCCATCGCCTCATCGCCAAAGTTCCCACCATCGCGGCCTGGGCACTGAAATATAACACCGGTGAGCCCTTTATTTACCCGCAGAATCGCATGAGCTATGCAGAGAACTTCCTGCACATGTTGCACGCCACGCCGTGCGAGAACTATGAAGTGAAACCGGTGCTTGCCCGAGCGATGGATCGGATTTTCATTCTGCATGCTGACCACGAGCAAAATGCCTCGACCACGACGGTGCGCCTGGCAGGCTCCAGCGGGGCCACGCCTTTCGCCTGCGTGGCAGCGGGCATGGCCTCACTTTGGGGACCCCTGCACGGTGGCGCCAATGAGGCAGTGCTCGCGATGCTAGAAGAGATCGGCGACGTTTCCCGCATTCCCGACTACATCAAGCGGGCCAAGGACAAGACGAATCCCTTCCGCCTGATGGGCTTCGGCCATCGCATTTACAAGAATATGGATCCGCGCGCCAAGGTGATCCGCGAAACGTGCCACGAAGTGTTGGACGAACTCGGCTTGCGTGACGACCCGCAACTGAGAATCGCGCTCGAACTCGAGCGCATTGCCTTGCAGGATGAGTATTTCATCGAAAAGAAACTCTATCCCAATGTGGACTTCTATTCGGGGATTCTATTCCGCGCGATGGGCATTCCACCCAGCATGTTCACTGCACTGTTCGCGCTGGCGCGCACCGCGGGCTGGGTCGCACAGTGGCATGAGATGCTGTCAGAGCCGTCGCACAAGATCGGTCGCCCGCGGCAGCTCTATACAGGCCATGTGCGGCGTGACTTTGTCCCATTGGGAAAACGCAGCACATAGAATAGAAATGGAGTACACGACGGCTCCAGGACCCATGTCAAATAACAACTGGATCAAAACCAGTCCCCTCCTTGCCGGCAGCCTGGATTACCTTGAAGCGCTGCCGGCATCTGAATTGGCTGAATTGCTAGCGATCTCTGCGGTCCCCAAGCCCAACGGCAGTGCCTTGATCGTCGCGTCCGAGGCGAGCCAGGTCGGCGTTTTGCAGGTCATCAATGCGCATCGCTTCCTCGGGGTACGCCATGCAGACCTTGATCCGCTGCAACGCTTTCCAAAGCCCGAAATCCCTGAACTTGATCCCACGCATTACGGTTTGACGGCCGCGGACATGGGACGTGAATTTGACACCGGTTCGCTCGTTGGCCCCAGACGTGCGACGCTCGGCCAGATCATGGATATGCTCAATGCGGTGTACTGCGGCCCGATTGGCGTCGAGTATATGCATATCAGCGACGTGACGCGCAAGCGGTGGATTCAGGAGCGCTTCGAGGGCGCCAGGGGCGAGTTTGACCTGCAGGATGAGGAGCGGTTGCACTTGCTCAAGCGCTTGATTGACGCCGAGACTCTGGAAAAGTTTATTCACACGCGTTATGTCGGGCAGAAGCGCTTTTCGCTGGAAGGGGCCGAGAGTCTTATTCCCTTGCTCGATACGGTGATTACCTGCTGCGCTCGCCACGGGGCGAAAGAGATTGTGATGGGCATGGCGCATCGCGGCCGCATCAATGTGCTGTGCAACATCCTTGGGCGTTCGCTCGACAGCCTGTTCAAGGAGCCGGACAGCGGTTACCCGGATTCGCCTCTCTCGGGCGATGTCAAATATCACCTGGGCTTCTCGTCCGACGTGAGCACCTCCAATGGACCCGTCCACGTCGTGCTGGCATTTAATCCTTCCCACTTGGAAATCGTGCATCCGGTGGTACGCGGCTCGGTGCGGGCGCGTCAGGATCGGCGCGGCGATGCCATGGGGCTTGAAGTGGTTCCAATGATTCTGCACGGCGATGCAGCGCTGTCGGGGCAGGGCGTTGTGATGGAAAGCCTCAATATGTCGCAGACCCGAGGGTTTCATAATCACGGTGCAATACATGTCGTTATTAATAACCAGATCGGTTTCACGACATCGGACGTACGGGATATTCGCTCCACTATTTACTGCACTGATGTGGCCAAAATGGTGGAAGCTCCGGTGTTCCATGTGAATGGCGATGATCCGGAAGCGGTTGCGTTTGTCGCGCGAGTGGCGGTGGAGTATCGCTACACGTTCCACCGCAATGCGTTTATTGACCTGGTGTGCTTTCGACGTCATGGTCACAACGAGCAAGACGATCCACTTGTCACCCAGCCGCTTATGTATCGCAAGATCAACGCTCATCCTGGCGCCCGGAGCCGTTATGCGGACCGACTGATCGCGCAAGAGCGGGT
>JBKQNQ010000432.1:0-10551 GCA_052145875.1 Thiobacillaceae bacterium | reverse complement strand
CGGATACATAACTACGACGACTGCCACCTGGTCGGGCCATCCGGGTGCGTAGCCCAGTGCCTGACCACCCCCCAGGGAAAATCCGACGACGCCAACTTTTCCAGGAAGTGCGTTTGGTGATTGCTGCGCCTCGTCGAGCGCGGCCTTCAACCCAACGCCATGGTCGCCGACCATGCCATTGCCATCAATGAGCAATACGTCATAACCGAAGCTTGCGAGCTTGCGCGCCGCCGGCTCATAGGCTTTGGCGCCCATTGAGCCCGATATCGCGACAATGGCTCGACCCTTGCCGGCCGGTGGGGTAAATTCCATTCCGGCTTGCGCCGACGCGACGATGGCAAGGCCAAGAATGGCCACCAGGGCGTTCTTGAGCTGTCTCAATTTCGTGCTCCTCAACTAACTTGGACCGGGCGTCACGATTGTCTATATATAGCCTACGGAAGCAGTTCGCGGAAAGTATCAGCATGCCGGCCGTCCTCACTCGAATGGGCCCGGCGCCGCTGCCTTGGAAAAGTTATCCTCGCCCCACGACAAGAAATTCACGCCGTCCATGCGGCGACCACTGTGGGTTACTTGCCCAGCAGCGAACAATTGCTCGCGCTCGACCTGCGCATCACGGTTCGGCGTTGGAGACAGCGGCACCTTCCACGCGCACTTTTTCGCCACTTTTTTCGGTGGAGGCCCCAGCATCGAGCGGCACGTTAGGCCTTGTCTTTGCACTTGCCGAAGCAATATCCAAAGCCCTGATATTCCGCAGGGGCTTGAATGACCGACTGGTTTGTAGTGGTTTGTTTCGCCCACATCATTGAGGAATCCCTGAATACATCACTGTCCACGACATAATCATGACCCACCTGTGCCTCAAACTCCAGCGCACTTGAATAAGACTTTGCAATTCCAAAGACTACGGGAACGTCGTACCAAATTACGGCTTTAACCTGATGCTTGCCCGGGCACACCTGAATTCCAAGTTTTGGGTTTGTTTCTCCATCAGTGCATAAAATTGCTGGGAATGGACGGCTGAAGAGAAGGTCAGAAAAACCTGGAGTTCCAATTATTGCGACTTCCTCATTAGGAAGGAGCGGCCCCTCAAACGCGACCATCGGTTTTGTTGAAACACACCCGACCAGGAAAGCCAGGACGACATAACAAAGTGCCCTAGGGCTTTTACCCAAGTCCCGAGAAGAGGAGTGGGGCCAGTTGGGAGCGGGCACGTGAAGCGTGCGGCCTTTCCACTGGATCATGGAACCACCTCTGTCCTATGGGCTGGCATTTTTTGAGCTCGATCGCTTGACCCATCTCGATCGTGATCAATGATGGGTGGTCGTATCCGGCGCCGCGGTTCGCATCCACAGCTCACCCAACGATTCGACCGAACGCGATGCTGCCCCAGACCATACGCGCAATGGCATTGCCGAGCCTAGGCCCGTGTCGCGCTTTCTCGTGCTACTTCATACATCTGCTAGATGCCGTTGCTGCCAAGCGTCGTGCTGATTCGGCAAAAGGGAGCAGTTGTCGGATGCGTTCTGCACTTGGCGCGTGGGCCGCCGCTAAACCGCCACCGGCCATGCTGGTGCGCCGAAAATAGGACAGTGCACCCGACTCGATGCCGCAACCGCAGGCCTGCGCCGTAAGTAGCGCACCCATCCAGTCGGCGTCCCTTTCTTGGTCTTGCCACGACCGTGACATGCGCAGTATCAGAGCGAAATTACCATCGGCCAGTTGCATCGCTTCTTCGCCGTTGTCGGTCCAGTCTTCGGGCTTGCCGGAGAGCACAGAAAGAGCAACGGCATCCTCGTCGAAATGGCGCTGCGCAATGTGAACGATTTCGTGTCCGACGACAAATTCCAGTTGGCAGACGTTCAGCCGCAGTGTGGACGGCGTGAGCACCACCACATTGGGTGCGGCGGAATACGCTGGGCCGTGACTATGGTCCGTTGTGATGAAAAACCTCACTTCGGGGACCCCTGCCAGCTCAGCCATGGAAGCCCACTCAGGCCGGGCAGCAAGCGTTTGGCACCCCCGGCATGGTTGATAGGTCCAACCATAACGATGGATAGCGGGGGGATCGGGAAACCAGGCGGCCGCAGCGGGCTCTGCCTTATGGCTATAAAAGCCGGCACATGCAAATAGCGGCACGAAGATGCCGCGCTTGATTCTGTACCATCCGGGGTCACGAGGGAAGGTGAACGTCGCAGCCTCCTTTGGTCAATGTCGCGCCTGCGAAAATCATCAAACCAATCGTATATACAGTATAAACAATATAGACAATAGGTTGGTTCGCGCAATAGACAAGAACGTCGGGTGCGTGACCCCCCGAGAGTCGGCGCATCGGGCCGGGGGAAGGCAAGGCGCAGCGACGTTGGCACCTTCAGGAGTTCGATGGCTTTGTGAGTATGAGCGGGCGGTGCAAGTCGTGCCCAGGCGTGAGATTTTCTCCAGAGGCGGACCTGGGGGGCTGGGCGTACGGTTCAACGCGGGGGAAGCGGAAATGGGGTTAAAGCCAACTGCGCGGGCACTCCAGACGAAAGGGGTGGGAACAGTGCCTGCAGCGATCGCGCCACATTTTTACCCTACCGGTATCTGTCGTGGGATTCGGTAGTTTTAAGGCTCACAATAGAATGGTAGATCGAGCTTCTGCGCTTCGGGTCTCTCTATGGCATGATACCGGCCGTGAGAAAGCGCAGGGCAATCCCTGGCCAATCCAGCTCTAATAACGCTTGCTCCGATATCCTGCCCACCCACGTAGCAAATCCCGACCCCGGTTGCTTGGCCGTTTGTCCCATCGAGGATGCACTGCACTGGCTTGCCTTCCTCCCGTTCCAGGTAAGCCTTTGCTTCCTGCCGACCCCGCTGCCAGGGTTCCGGCGCTGCAATGCCGAGTCGTACCTTCACGATGTTGCCGTTGCGGACGACGTGAATCGTATCGGCGTTGATAACGTGGCAGGTGCCGGATATTTCAGTTTGTGCATACGCAGAAAATGGGACCAGGAGGAAAAGCAGGTTAATAATTTTCATTTTTGACCCAATGGATTTTTCGAAATGATAATCCCGACAGAGACGGTTTTTCCCTTTTTTCAGCCCTTGCGATTCCAGAATCTGCTTCGCGCCGGTGCAGCTAAAAATGGAGGCCTTTGGCTACATGTTGATTTTGACGGCGCCCAAGAGTAAGGGAATCGGCATTGGATCGAGGTCGTTCCGATGTTCTAGCCGGCAAGACGCGGCCCGGAAGGTTCTGTGACAAGAATCTGCTCAAAAGCCGGCGAAAATAGGAATGGTAGCTGGGACTCCAATGCGCCTAAGCGAAGACGCCGTTTCGATTTCGCCGCCCACGGGCGCCTGCATCACCAGTGAGGGGAAGCGTATTGATCCATCGATGGGTCGAGTGCACAACGTTCCGTTAAGTCAAGTTCTGCCCGACTTGGCAGGCGTACCGCGGAGGCGGCTACTATGTTGCTCATGCAACGATCAAATCGTACTTTACATGCAGGTATTTACTTGCATAATAACAAATGTGGCCATGTCAGAGGCTGTGGATGAAGGACTCAAACCTCGTATTCAAGGCTCTTGCCGACCCCAGTCGGAGAAGACTCCTGGACCTGCTCAATGCAGAGGACGGACGGACGTTGAGTGAGCTGTGCGAGCACCTTGACATGTCACGGCAAGCCGTAACCCAGCACCTGGGCCTTCTGGAAGCGGCCAACCTGGTGTCCACGAATTGGCGCGGGCGCAAGAAACTGCACTTTATCAATCCTGTGCCACTCCAGGACATTTACGATCGCTGGATCAGCAAGTTCGAGCGCTCGCGCGTGAAAGCGATACATGACCTTAAGCGACGACTTGAAGGGACGAACCATGGCTAAATCGACCTTCGTCTATGTGACCTACATCGCCACGCAAGCAGAGACGCTGTGGAAGGCTCTGCTTGACGGGGAATTTACACGCCAATATTGGGGGCACGAAAACGTGTCCGACTGGAAACCTGGCTCACCGTGGCGGCATCAGAGGGCCGATGCCGCGCACACCGTTGTGCTTCTGGGTGAAGTACTCGAAGCCGATGCTCCACGGCGCCTGGTCATCACCTGGGGCGTTCCACCAGACCGCGCTGGCAAAGACGGTCCCTCGCGGGTGACCTTCCAGATCGAGCCCGTGGCAGACATGGTCCGTCTAACGGTCACTCATGACGAATTGAAAGCTGGGTCCGAGATGCAGCGCAAGATTACGCACGGCTGGCCGCGCGTGTTATCGAGCCTGAAGTCGTTGCTTGAAACCGGCCGGGCGCTGCAAACCTGGGCCGAATCCTGAGGGCAGCAGATCGGGCAGGAAGAGATAGCGATGCAAATGGCACTTGAAGGCGCTTTAGAGCGTTAAAGGTCTCTGATCACCAAAACCTTACTGTCGGTGTCCACCGACACAAGCTGTTGACGATCGTCCAGATACTTCCTCACCCGTGCCTCTGGATACTGAGCATCACCGAAGTAAATGGCACGACATGCCGCCAGATACTGCAGGGTGGCCAAGCCATCGTCGTTGACGAGGGTCACCTGGAGCTCGGAAGCGTTACGAAAGCATTCTTCTTGGGGATCCGTTGGCGCTGACATATCTAGCCACAGTTCTGCCACCAAGTGCTTTGGTCGGTCGCCTGCCGGCCACGACCGGTCCTTGGTGCGGCACAACAATCGCAGCAGTGATCGTCCAGTCCTCGGTGCGGCACAACAATCGCAGCAGTGATCGTCCAGTCCTCGGCCGCGAATTCAACCGGTTAAATTCGCACCGGATTTCCAGATATTGAATGCGGTAAGTCTGATTTGCCGCAAGGGGCGACTCTGAGGCGGCCACGTGAGAACGCCATCAGGCCGGAGTTCGGCCACAAGAGATGGCCGAGCTTGTTTTTTGTCAATCCGCAGATGGCGAAGCAGATGTGTCGGCTTCTGGGTTAACAAACTAAAGAATGCTCAGCCTGTTTGCGGTTTGGCCTAAATCCACAACTTGATAAATTTAGCCGCGGATCGGACCGATATCCTTTTTAATACTTTATGGCGATGGACGTCCACGGCCTTTTTTTGCTGATATTCATCATTGACGAGATCACCCGGAAAGGCTTTCCGGCTACCATCAAACTCGCAATCTAAAGCTTTCGCGGCGTTAGGCAATTGACCCGATTAGACGCGGCCCGTTGCTTGATCATTTTATCGTAGGATTCCTGCCATTGTTTCAGGCAGACACGAATCCGATCCACCGACAGCTGCGACTCGATAGGGCTTTCGATGATATCTACGGTTTCAACTCGTATCGCTTGAGCCGTCACACCTACATCGCCATCCTCACCGAGGACGGTGATGGGTTGGGTACATTCAAATTGGGCCGTGCTCGACTCAGTCAACGACTTTATTGCTAAATGAACGGATCCATTGGACTAGTGGCCATCGAACCTGGGGTAAGTTCCGATTTGCGGTGGATGTTGGAGCATAGCGTCGGCGCGAGGCGCGTGCTCAATGAACATGCTATCTCTGTACAACACACTCAACGTGGGAAAAGCTGCCTCCATAAAGGATTACCTTGTTCGCGTAGTTTTCGATCTTGTCGGGTGGGGTGAAGTGCAGGATGCTAATGAATTGTTGCAAGTTACTCCAGGTTATCTTGTTCCGAGAGTCTACATAGCCATTCATTTCGCCACTTGGCGCCACCATCAGGATTGAACTGCCGTATGGGCGGTAGAAGATTGTCGCGACGCCACCCGGGCAGACATAGGCGGTGTCCTGCCGAGCATGATCATTGGCGGCCTTCTTGTCTGGGATTCGTGACAAGCTTGTCCAGGCCGCGGTTAGAATAATCGCAACCACAATTGTTCCGCCGGCAAAGCCGAGGATCGGTGGTGGAATTCCCAGGAAAGACGTTTGACGGTCTGACGAATCGATTGACGAGCCATGTTCAGAGTTTGTGAGGGTCAAGGCCTCGTTCGATAATTTTGCGGCAGAGGAGGACGGCACGATGGACGGGATTCCTGGGGGCGCGCTTCGCTTGGTGATGGGCTTTGGCGGGATTGCTTCGGGACGGATGGTTAGTCTTACTGGACGAGGCACTTGAGCACGGCGTGCTTCGATTATTCGACTTTGCACCACGACGAAAACCGCGCAAAGCCATGGTACCAGCACCGTTAGAGCGGGTGATTGCGTGTGCACAGTATCCGATAGGATGGGATCGGACATCGCGATGTCGCCTGCGATATAACCGAGCAACGCCCCTCCTGCTGGAATAAAGATGGGGTAGCGGTTTAGCAGCTGCGCCATGAGCGTACTGCCGAACATTAGGAGCGGAATGCTTAGCAGAAGTCCAAGAACAAGGTAAAAGGTGCTGCCTTGTGACACGGCCGCGAGCGCGACCACGTTGTCCAGACTCATCACCAAGTCGGCGGCGAGTACCGTCATTACCGCACTCCATAGGCGAGGCGGGATGGCCTCTCCCACAGGTTGTGCGTCTTGCTCTTCGGCGATAAGCAGGCGAATCGCAATTACGATGAGCCAGACGCCACCGATCACCTTCAGAAGGGGGATCAGCATCAACAAACCCACCAATGTGGTCAGCACCACACGCATACCGACAGCCGCCCCCGTTCCGATAAGCATGGCTTGCTTTTGCTGATGAGGTGGGAGTGAACGAAACGCCAATGCGATCACCACGGCGTTGTCCCCGGATAGAATCAGATCGAGCACAAATACTTGGAAGATCAAGCCTATGGCATGAAATGTAGGGTCAAGCTCCATGGCGAAATCCTGGGGTCATGCGACAGAGCCGGTGATGCCGGCGTAAACGCCAAGGGTGGCGGTTACCGTGAAGCAGATGCCGACCAGCAAGGCATAGCGGCCCCTGAGTCGCTGCTCATTTGGCAATGCGTGGCGCGCAAGCAGGAACAGCAGCAGCAAGATCACCGGCAATAGCAAGGCATTGGCGACACCAACGGCAATTGACAGCTGAACTAAGTTCACGCCAGATCCGACAAGTATCGCCCCGGTGATCAGAAGGCCTGCAAATGGCCCATAGAACCAGGGGGCATCCAACGGGTGTTGCTCAAGTGAATGCCGTAGCCCCGCTGCCTCGCCCATCGCCCAGGCAGCGGTCAGACAAACAACGATCGCCGCCACTAAAGCTCCGCCCGACAACCCGATCGCGAAGACAACTTTACCCAACGCAGGGCCAATTAGTGTGCCAAAGGCTTGACTGATCTCGACAATGCTATCGAGTCCGTGATCGTGATGGGATACGCCTAGGGTCGCTGCGGAGGCAATCAGCACCGCGACCGACAGCACCTGACAAAGGACGGCGCCGACCAGTGTATCAATTCGTGCGGCGCTCAGTTGGTGGCGGTTAAGCCCTTTGTCGATCAAGGCCGACTGCTGATAAAAGATTGCCCATGGCATGATGCTGGTGCCGATGTTCGCGGCGACAAGGTAGAGATAGTCATGGTTCGCGATCGGAAAGTCCCACAGCTGATCCGCAATTTGTCTGCCATGGGGATGCGCCTTGATGGCCATCACAAGGAAGCTTAGGCTGAACAAACCGATGACGACAACGACACGCTCAACCGTATGGTAGGAACCAGTGAGCACTGTGCCGAGAATTGTGACCACCAAGAGCGTAAGCGTTTGCCAGGGCGGAATGTCAAACAAACTGGCGGCACCTGCCAGCCCACTCATCTCGGTGATAAGTGCACCGAAACAGCTAAGCAGGAGAGTGGTGGCCGCAAGCATCGCGATCGGCTTGCCGTAGCGTTCTCTGACAAGTTCCCCATAGCCTTTGCCGGTACTAAGACCCAATCTTACCGTCAGCTCTTGGGCCATGAACATCACGGGAATGAGGAGCACCTGAAGGAACACCAGCCGATAACCCCACTGTGCGCCGCTTTGAGCCAGTGTAATGACACTGCCTGCTTCCATGCTGGCTAGCATCGCGACGAGCCCCGGCCCGACGGTCGCAAGCAATCGAACCAACTGACGACTCGGCACCATGCGCACAGACGGTGCTAGTGGCGCTGCGCCTAGCTCACTTTCCACCAGCCGCGCCAGGGCCAGTCCGGAACTGCTGGAGAAACTCGGCATCCGGGGTAAGAATGAGCGTGGGCTGTGTGCCTGCAAGCGCCTGTCGGTATGTTTGGAGCGATCGGTACAGTTTGTAGAATCGCGCATCCTTGCTGAAAGCGGCTGAAAGTGTACGGTTGGCCTCTGCGTCACCTTCGCCACGCGTAATGGTTGCTTGGCGCTGAGCCTCAGACAGCAGCACGGTCCGATCCCGGTCCGCCTTGGCCTGGATCTGCTGTGCCCACTCGAAGCCTTGGGCACGCAGTTCCTTTGCTTCTCGTTGGCGCTCAGACTTCATTCGATCGTAAATCGCCTGACTCGTTTCCAAGGGCAGATCGGCGCGATGCAGACGTACCTCGGTCACCTCGATACCGAGTGCGTTTGCTTTGTCAGCGACATCCTTTTCCGTCTTTGCGATTACTTTCGCGCGGTCTGCCGTTAACAGGTACAGCAGTGAGACCTGACCTAACTCGCGGCGCAGTGATGAGCCAACTAGCTGTGTCAGCTGCGCGTTAGCCTGTTCTAGCGACCGCACCGCCTGATAAAATCGCAGTGGATCGCGTATGCGAAAGTGTGTGTAGGTCTCGACTTCAATGCGTTTCTGGTCGCCCAGAATGATTTGTTCTGCTGGGGGGGCGAGGAGCTGCAGGCGGTTATCGTAGAGCACAACCGAATCTATGAACGGAGCCTTGAACTTGAGTCCAGGGCTACTAACCTTGCTCAATGGCGCCCCCAGTCTGATCACCAGCGCTTGGTGAGATTCGTCGACTACGTACATGGACGATGCGAGCACCCACAGTCCAACGAGGGCAATTCCCAGCGCAAACATTCTTGTATTTAACTTCTTCATGGCTGCGGTTCCTTCGCGCTGCCTTCCTTTGGTCCGGCCTTGTTCCTCTCGGATAATGGCATGTAAGGGACCACGCCGGACATTCCTTTTCCTGAGGAGTCAATGATCACCTTGGACGCTTTCTTGAGCACCTCATCCATGCTTTCCATATACAAGCGCCAAGCAGTTACATTCTTGAACTTCTCATAGCTCGTATGAATTGACAAGAATTGGCTGGCTTCCCCATCGGCCAGGTTATTAACCTGCGATTTGTAGGCCTCGGCTTCTTGAGTAATTCGTGCAGCGTCGCCACGCGCGCGAGGGATCACGTCGTTGGCATAAGCCTCGGCCTCATTGCGGGCGCGCTCTTGATCCGCACGTGCACGTTGCACGTCATTGAAGGCATCGATGACCTGCGGTGGGGGGTCGACTCGCTGAAGCTGCACCTGGGTAATTAAAATACCCGCGTTTTCATTATCCAGGAGCTGCTGCAACAGCGTGCGGGTTTCATCAGCAATTTGCGCGCGCTTATCAGACATGGCTGACTGGATGGGCGTCCGGCTGATTATTTCGCGGAGTGAACTTTCAGCAGCAATTTTTACCGAGCGCTCTTGGTCACTGATTTTAAACAAATAGAGTCCTGCATCCTTGATGCGCCAAAATACAGTGCAGTCCGCCTCAACAATGTTCTCATCGCCAGTCAGCATCTGCTTGTCACGTGAGCCATTGTTGTCCGGGCTAGCGCTATTGCTACCGCTGCCAAGTTGCAGCTGGTTAACCTGAGTAACATGAGGCAAAAGGATGGTTTCGATGGGATAGGGGAGATGATAATGCAAGCCCGGTTCCGTCGTGTCCACCCACCGACCGAAGCGAAGCACAATGCCTTGCTCGTCGGGCTGAACGTTGTAAAAACCAGCGTTGACCCAGGCTAATGCGAGCAAACCGCCGATTAGCAACAAGCCTCGGCCTTTGAGGTCGAGCAAAGCCAGAATGTACGTGATCTGCTCGCGTCCACGCCTAAGTGGACTGGTGCTGCGGGGGGAAGTCTGGGCAGGATCGGAAATCTCAGACATAGTGAAGGTGCTGACGCATTGTGCTTTTACAGCCTATTGATAGGGAGATCGCAGGGAAAGTACTAAGGTCTTTCTCACGGATTTAGGTTCCCATAGACATAATATTTAATTATGACACTTAAACACGTTCCCCGCAGCGCATTGGCGGATTGGCGTAGGTGATCACGAGAAACACCACTGGCGCACTGAGGCTTCTTTGCGTCTGTTAAACCGCAAGCAGACGTTTTTCTGCCACTACCCGATCCGATTCATCCGTCACCGTCACCAAACTAGGATTCGAATGCAGGTCAATTCGGCTATATTTTTTCGCGGTCTCCCGTCGTTAATGAAAGTTCGCAAACTCACCTTGAGTCCTCCGCAACCGCGGTGGCAGGAGGCCGGCTCGATGATTCTCATCCCCCTTCATTCTCTACGGTATGGCACATACCCAGCTCTACCGTCTCTTATGGCCGGGTCCCCGGCAACGTGATCGTTTTTTGGGAACGGCGTTTCTCTGGGCTGCTGCTGGCGTTCAATCCGGCAACTTCAGCGACCAGCGAACGGTGGCACTGGCCGAATTTTCGCATCGAATGAA
>JBKQNQ010000431.1:0-4555 GCA_052145875.1 Thiobacillaceae bacterium | reverse complement strand
CTCACTCATGGTGGAGTGCTCCTTTCTGTTAATTTCCGACTTCGACAATCAGATTTTTAACAGAAAACTCCACCACCTCAACCCCTTACTCCTTCCCAGCCCCGTACACCACTTTCGACTTTAACTCGGTCTCGCTTGACGTCACCAAACTTTGCTTGTGCTGCGCCGGCAAATTTCTGAACCTTGCCTTTAACTTGCAGTTTCTCATTGCCAACGAGCTTGCCGGTGACTTCCTTGAGCTTGCCTTTCGCTTCTTCGACTCGGCCCTTAACTTGGTCTTTGTTGATGCTCATGATTTGATCCTTATAACGCATGCCGATAGACGGCCGGCACACCGTAGTTAAAGAGTGGAAAAACCGAGGTTTGACATCAAGATTTCCCTCATTAGGTCACCATTGAAACTTAGAGCGTCAGGCCTTTACTCCGATGGGCCCGGGCGCTGTCACGTTTTTTCCAACCAGGATAACAAAATAGGACAGATTGCCTGTTGGGTCTGTGCGCCACCGCACAGATCGGCGTCCTTGAGCGCTACCTCAACGTGGGCTCAATATGCGCGTCACTGCTATGTCAGGCAGCCCGTTAACGTTACTCTACCAAATGAAAAATAGATAAATAATCACCAGGAGGATGATCGGAACACCCAAAAACCAGCCCAACCCTACGTGGCGCACCAAGGATTTCCGCATCCGGTGTCGCCATAAAAAAGGAGATCGTCAACCCAGTAGGCCAATTGGTCTTGGTACGGTCACGTTCCTGCCAACCAAGGCATTTATATAAGGCAGCCGCTGAAGTTTTTCTTGCCGCGGCCGCGTTCTGGACAAGAACAGCGCTGAAGCCACCCGACGCGATAATCGGAGAATACCGTTAAGCTATTCGTCAACATGCTCGCGGAATACGGCCTCTACCTGGGCATTCCCCCCGTCTTCCTGGCGGCCGTGCCCTGGATTTACCGGTCCGGCGCGAGAAAGCGCTACGGGGACGCTGGGAAAATTTCCTTCCGCGAAGATGAAGAATTTGACAAAGCGGGGCAGCGCCGTCATTGCCGTCCGCCCCTCCGTGAATCGGGAGAGGATTGCCAACTGTCGCCTTGTGGATTCCCACCCCCAAGCGCCTTGCCAGGCCGGCTTATGCAGGCGACCCGGCGGATGAAAAGGACCATCGGATCGGACCTGCCCCCGCTCGCGGAAAACCTGCCATCCGGCGTTCTTCATCCAACACGCCTGCGCCGGATCGTGGACTGGATTCAGCACGACTGGACGTGCTATATCTTGCCCAATAGCAATAGAATGACGATGATCACCAACACCAGCCCAAGACCACCGCTGGGACCGTAACCCCAGCCCCGGCTGTGGGGCCAGGTGGGAAACGCGCCGATCAGCATTAGAACCACAATGATCAGCAGTATTGTTCCTAATGTCATTTCATCTCTCCTGACAGTAAGTCGTAGCGGCGAAGTGTCCGCGAAAACTCTCGCAGCGCGCCAATGCCGCTTTCCTCGGCGCGCCCACACCAGTCTTCCAGCTGGATTACCAGTTGCTCTGTCGAAACGGTGGATCGGCTCCACAGGGCAGTGAGACCCTGCCGCATGGAGTAGATGGTGCTCAACACGGTGCTCGATTGCAGAGCCTGCTCTAGGACTGCACGTTCCCGCTCCGGCAACGCCGCGGCATCCCTTTGCAGCCAATGTTTGACCGCATCCAGCGCTCTGGAATCCTTCAAACCGTGGATTGCGTCGCCCCGCACGTCGCGGATTTCCTCCTTGGCAGTCTGCTGAAGGGATCTGGCGAACTTGGCCAGCACGTCGTAGCGGTGAGTAATGACAGCCTGCAGGGTGTCTGCGTCGCAGCGGGTCTTGGAGGTATCGTAACGGATTCTCGGCGCGAGTTTCCGCACCTTCGCCAGGCGGAGCGTCTCCAGTATGCGGATGTACGCCCAGCCGGCGTCCAATTCCCACCACCTGCTCGAAAACCTGGCGGAGCTGACGTAGGCGTGATGGTTGTTGTGAAGCTCCTCGCCACCGATCAGCAAGCCCCAAGGTACGATATTCCTGGAGGCGTCGGACGGGGCGAAATTGCGGTAACCCCAATGGTGGCCGATGCCGTTGATGACACCTGCGGCAAAGAACGGGATCCACAGCATCTGGACGGCCCACATGGTAAGTCCGATCGGGCCGAACAGGACAAGATCGATTACCAGCATGACGCTCACGCCGAGGCCACTGTGCCTCGCGTACAGCTTGCGTTCGATCCAATCGTCGGGAGTGCCGCGGCCGTATTTCTCGATGGTTGCTGCCTTCCTGCTTTCGAACCGATAGAGCTCGGCGCCCTCGAACAACACCTTCCAGATGCCGTAGACCTGCGGGCTGTGTGGGTCCTCCCCTGTGTCGGTGGTGGCGTGGTGCTTACGGTGAATTGCCACCCATTGTCTGGTGACCATGCCGGTGGTGAGCCAGAGCCAGAAGCGAAAAAGATGGCTGGCGACCGGATGCAGCGCCAGCGCCCGGTGCGCCTGGTGCCGGTGGAGAAAAATCGTTACCGCTGCGATGGTGACATGGGTGAGACCCAGCGTAACCAGCACATAACCCCACCACGGCAGATCGAGCAGGCCAAGCTGCATCAGCTGATCCTTTGCAAGACTGCATGGCAATCACCGTTGATGTCGCACGTCATCGCCATGTTTCTGGCAGTAGAATCGCTCAGCAGACCGCAACAGTCTGTACGCCAGCGCACACGAAGCGTGGCTTCTGCGCATCGCAGACAAGGGTACGTCCCCGCTCCCACGCCCTGCACATGCAGTGCAGCGCAACGGACCCACCAGACCGGGCCGGGATTCGCCCTGCATATGGATTTGCGGCGCCGAATTCCGGGCTGATGATTGTCTCAATCAGATCCATATTGCGGGCATTGCGCCGTGCTATCTTCACTGACTGAGGGTAGAGGAGCGACATGAGTGCGGTGGCGCACAGACTGCGTAGTTGCCCAGGAGCAAGCTGTCAAGCAGAGGAGCCTCTGTGCACAAGCGGCTTTCGGTCAACGACGACACGCGGCTCAAGCGAGCGCGACAGGTCGGTTCCTCATCAAGCCAGTCAGACCCCGGTCCCGGGATGGAGGTCATCATGTTGAAATGGGCTGCAATATTTTTCGTCATTGCACTTGTTGCTGCGGTCTTTGGATTCGGCGGTATTGCCGCCGGCGCCGTGGAGATTGCCAGGGTACTGTTCTTTGTGTTTCTGATTGTTTTCCTGGTCACCTTGATCATGGGCATGATGCGCAAGTAGTTCCGACGGCGATTGCTTGTCGGCTGGTGTGCTCTCACCTAGAGGTATGCTGTCCATATGGAATGGGCCGCACGCCATGGGACGATCCAAGGCTGGATTGAAGTGCTGGTGCACGACCTCAAAGGCATGGTCGGTAATGCTGTTGCCTAGCCACCGAGAGATCCGGCCCGTTGCGCCGGCGAGGCGTTTGGCGCGGTGCATACAAGGGGATCAAGCCAACGCGGGACGAGGCCCGGCCCTGACGCAGCGCCGCACCGACCGCGATCACATATGTGCTCAGGAATGCCCTGGTGACAACAACGGGGGATTTCCTTCGGAGATTTAAACGTTTCAAACCGCAAAGCCGCTGATCGTTAAAAGCCTGCCGATCCGGTTGGTTGGCAATTCTGCGGCGGGGCTAATTCGCTCGCAGCCAACCGGCGGTTGATATATTGTCCCCTGGGCATGCGCCGCAATGCAATGAGCGAGTTCGAGCACCTTCAGCGGATGGGCCACCGACAGAACGGCGACCTTCCGTGCTGAAAATTAGCTTCGATTCGGCGGGTTTGGCGATCAACCGGATACGCAAGGTTCAAAGCCGCCCTCGACTTCCCTGCTTCTCGATCGCCGCCAGGGCCACTGGCGCCGCCCGTGGGGTCGGTGCACTTCATGGTGAATTCCGAGCCCGCCAACGCGCCGCTGCCATTTTCTTTACCGTCAACCGTTACCGAGATAGCCCATTTCACCCCGCATCTTGATAGACTAAGGGCTCGCTCGAACAGGAAAGTGACACGGGCGGTTAGCGGGGTGCATGACTTGACGTGGCTCGAGAGCGAGAAGCTGTTTTCCGAAGCGGCAAATCAGACCACACTTGGCGCACTATGCGTTAAAGCTGCAGAAGGAGATGGTCGAATATCGTAGCGGTGAAATAATTGGCTGGGGAAGCGGATATGGGATCAATGTGGGGAAAAATTGCATTTTCATTAACCAAGTCACATCCAACTTGTTCCAATTGGAACGGCACAACTTTCATCGACAGAAGTAGGGAAGTATCCGACCCAGGCCGTTCCGAAAACGGTATGTGTTGTTGACAATAACTCCGAACAATCCCATGAAAAGCGCATACACGGGGATTGTGGTTTCTCAGTCTATGAGGCCCTTGGTTGCGCAAGGTGCGCACGAAAAATCGACTGTACCGTGGTACAAGGCGGGCGGCAGAGCCCAGATTGCCGACTGATTTCAAAATGCGTGTAGAGGAAATGATTATGTTGCGTTTAATTGGGTTGGTGGTTGTGATCG
>JBKQNQ010000430.1:0-4305 GCA_052145875.1 Thiobacillaceae bacterium | reverse complement strand
AGTTGGGCCAGACAATCGGAGTGCTTGGGGCTGCACAGTTCTGCGGCTGCGGTGGGCGTCGGTGCCATCGCCGCCTGCCCAATTCCGATCGTCAGCGGCGTCGGTCATGAAACGGATTTCACCATTGCCGATTTTGTGGCTGATTTAAGGGCACCGACGCCCACCGCAGCCGCAGAAATGTGCAGCCCCAAGCAATCCGATTGTCTGGCCCAACTTGGTCGGCTGGCTAAGCAGGTCCAGCGCAATTTTGCGCATCAATTTGAAACTCGGTCACAACAACTTGATGGATTTGGCAGACGCGTTAAGCACCCCTCCGAATACCTGAGTTCAAGGCGCGCGTCGATTGCCCAGCTCGCGACGCGGTTACGATCCAGTATGCATCAGAACCACGAGCGGAAGCAGTGGCACTTTCAGCAGGTTGGGATGCGAATGGCCCACCTGCTCCCCGACGTGAAACGAGGCATTTCGGAACTCAGACAGATGGGTGCATCGCTGAACCGCGCCGTCGCCAACCGGCTTAAGGCGCAGGCCCTGGAGCTCGATCGCACCCACAGCCATCTCCAACATCTCAACCCAGAAGCGGTACTGGAGCGCGGCTACAGCATTACCCAGGACGCGAGCGGTAACGTGGTACGCAACAGCGCCACGCTGCAAGCGGGTGAAGAATTGAGCCTGAGGTTCGCCGTCGGCCGCGCGCGCGTCATTATTGAATCGAAGAGTTAGTCGGTTAATCGATTCAAGTGAGCGCGCGCCCCGCCCAGTCCCTGAACTTCGAGGCCAGCGCGGCATCAAAGCAGTCGACACTTTCGAGTTGCAGGCGTCGCAACCAGGTGAGCTGCCGCTTCGCCAGTTGGCGGGTAGCGAAGACGCCGCGGTTGCGCATCTCGCGTAGGTCGTACGCCCCTTCAAGGTAGGCCCATACCTGACGATACCCCACGGATCGCATCGAGGGCAGCCCAGCGTTAAGGCTGTATGTCTCGCGCAATGTCCGCACTTCGTCGACGAACCCCAGCCCCAGCATTTGATCAAAACGACGCTCGATTTGCGCGTGAAGCTTGCCACGATCCATTGGAACCAGCGCCAGTGCACGAAAACGGTATGGCATCAAAGAATCGCGTTGCTTCGTCCAGAAGCTACTTATCGGACGCCCGGTTGTTCGCAGGACTTCCAACGCCCGTTGAATGCGCTGCGCATCAGCGGGTCCAATGCGGACAGCGGCCAGCGGATCAGCCAATGCCAATTCACGATGCAGCGCAGGCCAACCAAATGCGTGTGCGTCAGCTTCGATTCGGGCCCTCATGCGGTCGTCCGCCTGAGGCAACGCGTCGAGCCCGTCCACCAAAGCCGTGTAATAGAGGAGGGTTCCACCAACCAGGAGAGGGACGTTGCCGTGAGCCAGAACTGCCTGGACCGCATGGCGAGCATCCTCGACAAACCGGGCCGCCGAATACCGTTGGGTCGGGTCGATTAGATTGATAAGGTGGTGGGGAATCCGATTGAGTGTGTCCACATCGGGCTTTGCCGTGCCAATATTCATACCCCGGTATACGAGCGCCGAGTCCATGCTGACGATCTCGATCGGATAGTGTTGCGCCAATTCCACCGCCAAGCCGGACTTGCCAGTTGCGGTGGGTCCGACCAGGACCAGAACTGTTGCACTCACCAGCGGATCAACTGAAGCGCGGCTTACTGCTCTTTGGTTTCAATGGCATTTTGTTTGATTTCGACTTTATTCTGTGATTTTGCCAAGGCCAGGTACGCATCAGAATCAGCTCGCGCAAATGTCTGACGCAATCCATCCTCCAATGCTTTCACCATGTTCGGGTCCACAGCGGATGGCTCGGATACGCGGCTGACGCGAACCAAACGATATACACCATCGCCCATCTCGACACCCGTGTAGGCTGGGAGCTTGGCGGTACTGACCCGAAAGATTGCCGGTAGGCTTTGGGCATTGAAGGGACCGGGCTGTTGACGGCTGATCATGTGGAAGGCTGACCATGCCAGCGTCGGCTCCTCACCATGGTTCAATTTGTCCAGAAGTGACTGACCCTGTCTCTCCGCAAGTTTTGCACTGTTTTCCGCAACCAGCCTTTTGCGAATCAATGCACTCACCTGAGCCAATGGGCGCAGCGTGGCTTGACGATAGTCGATGACCCTGGCAGAAACGAGCGCCCCCTTGGCCGTCTCCACGGCGTCTGTATTCAGTCTGTTCTTGATGCTGTCAGGGCCGAAAATCGCATCGAGCAACTTTGGATCATCCAGTGGTGCGGCGCCCCCGTTTCGGCCAATCCAGTCAGATGTTTGAACCGGCAGCTTATAGGCATCGGCCGCGGGTTTGAGCGTGGTAGATTGGTCATACACCAGGTTACTGAAATTTTCCGCGTCCCGGGCAAAGCGCTTTTGACCCTGCTGCGCGCGCAGGTCCGCACTGATCGAGTCACGCACCTTAGCAAGTGGCTCAACCTTCGCCGGGGTAATCCCATCAAGTCGAATAATGTGATAACCAAAATCGGTTTCTACCGGTCCACGAACCTCACCGATCTTCATCGAAAAAACGGCGTCATCAAATGGCTTCACCATCACGCCGCGCGGATTGTTGCCTAAGCTGCCGCCATTGGCAGCGGACCCCGGGTCCTGGGATTCGTGCTTGGCAAGTTCAGCAAAGCTTTTCGGATTCCGCCGAATTTCAGCAAGCAAGGCTTCCGCCTTAGCCTTGGCTTTCTGTCGCGCCGTGACGTCCCCCTTGGGTGCGCTGATCAGGATATGACTCGCGGCCCGAAGCTCAGGCGCAGTAAATTTGGACTTATTCGCCTGGTAGTAATTCTGGATCTCGTCTTCGGTCGGTTGTGAATGCGCACTGAGCGCCTCCTTGGACAGGACCACGTATTCCACCTTAACCGCTTCGGGATCGGTGAAATCAGCCTTATGACTTGTGTAATAGGCCTGAACGTCAGCCTCCCCGGGTTGTGCTTGGGCGTTGAATTGGGTGGGAGCAATATCCACCCAAGCAACCTCGCGCTGTTGGGAGATGAGTCGCGACAACTCATCGGCGGTCCATTTTGAAATGATGACGCCCTTTACCATCGGCGCCTGCAAGGATCTCATGAGAATTTCCTCGCGCGTCTGATTCTCAAACGCAGCCGCCGAGAGCCCGTGCGCACCGAGCGTCGCATCATAACGCTCGCGTGAAAAATGCCCGTTATCCTGAAACGCGGGAATTTGTTGAATGATCGCTGCGACCTGCTGGTCAGGGGCCACCAGCTTGGCATCCTTGGCAGCCAGCAACAGCGCTTTGCGATCTATCAGACTATTGAGCACTGCTTCCCGAAACGCCTTGCTTTGCGTGATCGACGGATCGAACTTCTCACCTTGTGACTGACGCAACTGATCAGCCTCGCTTTGCAACGCCTCAGAAAATTCCTGGCGGAATATCTTTGCCTTGCCAACGTCGGCGACAACATCTCCGCCGCCACTGTTGTGGAAATAGGAATCGATCCCCCAGAGTGCGAAGGGAATGGTAATCAAGGCGAGAATCACTTTCGCGATCCAGCCCTGTGCGCGATCGCGGATGGCTTCTAACATATGCGGGTACCTTTTACTTCCGTTGCTGAAATGCTGGCTCGTCGGCTTCGTCCTTGCCGTCTCATGTTTCGTATCGGCGATTTGCCTTCGCACGACCCGTCATCCGGAACTGAATTGGGGTCAAAAATGTGAGGTACGGCATGGGATGGTAAGGATGTGAATTTTGCCATGAAAAAGATACGGGACGGCGGTATTCTGGAGGCGTTCGAGGTTGAAATTTCCACGCTTCGCGCCGAAGAGCCCCTACCACATGGCACATTCGATCCCGCCCACTACCGCAGCGTTCATCACCATCTTTTTCAAGATGTCTATGAGTGGGCAGGGCAGTACCGGACTGTGCGCATATCGAAGGGCGGCAACGCATTCTGCTATCCGGAACACATACCTTCACAGATGGATGCCCTCTTCCGATCAATTCGCGGCGGAGAAGCATTTGCCGAGAAGAGCCGGAGCGAATTTCTGAGAGAGGCTGCCCGATTCCTCGGAGAACTGAACGCAATTCACGCGTTTCGCGAGGGAAACGGACGCGCACAACTCGCATTCTTGGGATTGATAGGAGCAACGGCGAACCATCCGTTCGCGTTTGAGCGGATCGACAGAAACACGTTCCTGCAAGCAATGATCGAAAGCTTTCTCGGCAGATCCGAAGGATTGACAGCCGAGCTTGGGAAGCTGCTGACCTGAATGGGCTCGACATAGACCGAAGGTGCGCCTGCCGAA
>JBKQNQ010000429.1:0-7269 GCA_052145875.1 Thiobacillaceae bacterium | reverse complement strand
CCGCCACCGCCACCGCCACCGCCACCAGCGGCCGAACCCGCGCCTGCACCTCCCTCCCCGATTGCCGCGCCGGCAGTAGCCCCGAAAAAGGTGGTTCTCGAAGGCGTGAACTTTGATAATGACAGCGCAAAACTGAGTCCCGAATCCTATGCCATCCTAGATAGCGCCGTAGCAACGCTGAAAGAATGGGGTGACCTTAAAGTTGAAGTGGCGGGTTACACGGACTCTGTAAGCACTGATGCCTACAACATCGAGCTGTCAAACCGTCGCGCGAATGCTGTGAGAGACTACCTGATTTCCAAGGGCATTGATGCCGCCCGGCTCACTGCAAAGGGTTATGGGAAGGCCAATCCTATCGCAGATAACAATACTCCCGAAGGGCGCTTCAAGAATCGTCGCGTTGAGTTGATACCCCAACAATAAGCGTGCGGTTACGCTGAACTGCAATATGGGGACTTCGGTCCCCGTTTTTTTTGCCGCCTTAACGCGGAAAGGAGATGGATTACCTAACACGCAAATCAGGCCGAGGAGAATTTGTGTACCCAATTTAGATCATTCGAATCGGACCCCTCGCCGGCCTATTTGCAAAAGCGATCATGCCCGCAATCCGACAGAGGGGTGCCGCTGCAACGGCACCCCAGGGCCTTGCTGGTCTCCCGGGGCGTAATCAAACATGCGGTCCCTCGATTAGATGGCATCGAGCGGACAAACCATGCGTGTCACGCCTGAACACGTTCGCAGATTTCCGGCCCTGCGGACCAATCCAGGTGCCGGGGTTGTCGACGCGCTTCGCAGCACAAATGGCGAACACCCTGACCTCGTTAAAACACGGAACCTTCAGCACCTACCATCGCCTTACCCAAACCGGTTTGGAACCATCACGGTCGACCTTTGTTGGGCTCACATGGTATCCATCACTTGCCTTACGGGAAAGCTTAACCAGGGCTCCACTCGTGTCCGTAATCCAGGTCGCTCGCCTCATGGCTTCAACGTTGACGCTCGCAAGAATGCCGTCTCCGGAGCGCGCCGTTGCCACCGTTCTACTCAAGGATGCTCCCCGAATGTCGGCCGCAACAACGAGCGGATTTTGCGCCGGCCACAAAATCGCTGAGACTTGGTACCGACCCCCTTGAGGCAGTGAGTGAAAAGACCGCTGCATCAGCGGCGACGCCCAGCGCAGCGACGATGGCGCCTAGCCACCCGAAACCAGCGCTAGTGGACTACGATCGTGTCTACTTCAGGCACGCCGCACCCTGCCGTGATTCGGACCTTCATCGTTGCGGCATGGGTTAATAGGATTGTCCAATTCTTTGTCTGCGATTACTCTATTGCTACCTAAGCTACCAATAGTTGCCAAATGCGTTCAATGGCCCAAGCGTTCAAGGTCAAACTTCGATTCGACGCTACCCTGCTGTGGCATACCTGAGCGATCCACGCGTCCTGTTTGCCGCAGAGCGCACCCTCCTCGCCTGGAATCGCACCGCAATCGCTCTAATGGGTTTTGGCTTTTTGGTGGAACGCTTTGGCCTGTTCCTGCACGTGATCCTAAGCCGCGAGGTCGAACCCCTGCACCGCGGCCTTTCCCTCGCGATCGGCGTGGCCTTCATTCTGCTGGGCGTCATCCTGTTGGTCGTATCTGTTAGCCAATACCGCCGCGTCGTCGCCACCCTTGGAGCCGGCGAAATCCCACCAGGATACTGGGTCAACGGAGCCATGTTCACCAACCTCGCCATCGCCCTTTTCGGACTTGTACTGGCCGCTTATCTGGCACTGGTCTGACCCGTTGGCTCGCATCCCTTGAGGCTCGACCAGCAATGCAACAGGCCGGCTGATTTTCTAATGCACCTCCCAACGCGTGAGCCCATAATTCTGCCGCCGCTCCGAGGGAATTCCGACTAAATGCGGGCTGAATACGCGGCATATCCGGTGGGGTGCGTAGCCCCCATTCCGGCCTTGATTCTCCCCGCTCAGCCTGGAAGCTGAATCAACAACCCGTTTAGCCGGCGTACGAACCCTGCTGGATCGTCAAGTTTGCCGCCTTCAGCCAGCAGTGCCTGCTCGAAGAGGAGATTCGTCCAATCGGCAAAGCGCTCCTCGTCAGTTTCCTTGTTGAGACGGGTGACCAGAGCATGGCTTGGGTTAATCTCCAGCGTCGGTTTGAGTGTCGGCGCGGCTTGGCCAGCAGCTTTTAGCAGGCGCTCTAAATTGGCACTCATGTCGCCCTCGCCGGTAACCAGACAGGCCGGAGATTCGGTCAGCCGGTGGCTTACGCGCACGTCTTTGAGCCGCTCGCCCAGCGTTTTCCGAATGCGCTCCAACAGGGGCTGCATCGCGTTAGCCGCCTCCTGCTGCGCGGCCTTATCTGCCTCATCCTCAAGCGCACCAAGATCGAGCGCGCCTTTGGTAACGGACGTAATGGGCTTGCCCCCGAACTCGGTCAGATTAGAGAGGAGCCATTCGTCGACACGATCCCACAGTAGGAGCACTTCGATACCTTTCTTACGGAATACTTCCAGGTGAGGGCTGTTCTTGGCGGCGGCGAAGCTATCGGCCGTGATGGTGTAGATCGCTTGCTGGCCCTGCTTCATGCGGCCAACATAATCTTTTAGCGAGATCGCCTGTGCTTCGCTGTCGGTATGGGTCGAGGCAAAGCGAAGCAAACCGGCGATTCGCTCGCGGTTGGCGTTATCTTCTCCGGGACCCTCCTTCAGTACGCGCCCGAACTCCTGCCAGAACCTGGCGTAATCCTCTGGCTTGTTATCGGCCATGTCCTCCAGCAGGCCCAGCACCTTCTTTACCCCTCCAGCGCGGATTGCCTCGATATCTTTCGAGTGCTGAAGGATTTCACGCGATACGTTAAGTGGCAGGTCCGACGAGTCGACTATCCCG
This sequence comes from Thiobacillaceae bacterium, assembly GCA_052145875.1. Classification (GTDB taxonomy): domain Bacteria; phylum Pseudomonadota; class Gammaproteobacteria; order Burkholderiales; family Thiobacillaceae; genus DASQBT01. The sequence goes on along the minus strand of JBKQNQ010000429.1, from coordinate 4,380 downwards.
CGCACAAAGCGCAGGTATTGCGGCATCAGCTGTTCGGCGTCGTCCATGATAAAAACGCGGCGCACGTAGAGCTTGATACCGTGCCGCTGCTGACGGTCGTACAGATCGAACGGCGCATGCGATGGCACGTAAAGCAGCGATATATATTCGAGCTTGCCTTCGACGCGATTGTGGGACCATGCGAGCGGCGGCTCGAAGTCGTGCGCAACATGTTTGAAGAATTCCCGGTACTCCTCTTCGTTAATGTCCTTCTTTGCGCGTGCCCACAGGGCTGAGGCGCGATTGACGGTTTCGTCTTCATCGGTCGGTACTTCCGCGCCATCCTTCCATTCGGTCTTTTTCATGATGATCGGGAGGGTAATGTGGTCGGAGTACATGCGGATAACCGATTTCAGTTTCCAGTCTGAGAGGAACTCATCCTCGCCTTCCCTGAGATGCAGCACGATTTCCGTGCCGCGTAACGGTTTTGTGATGGTCTCCAGCGTGTAGTCGCCTCCACCCGTGGATTCCCAGCACACACCATGTTCCGCCGTAAGGCCTGCACGACGGGTGCTAAGCGTCACGCGGTCCGCGACGATGAAGGCGGAATAGAAGCCGACCCCGAACTGGCCGATGAGTTGCGCGTCTTTCTTCTGCTCACCTGAAAGTTGCGCAAAAAATTCGCGCGTGCCCGATTTGGCAATCGTGCCAATATGGTCGATTACTTCTTGCCGGCTCATGCCAATGCCGTTGTCCGCAATCGTTAGCGTACGCGCCGCCCGGTCAAAGGCGATCCGGATCTTCAGTTCGCTGTCGCTCTCGAATAGCGCCCCATCAGAGAGCGCCTCAAAGCGGAGCTTGTCAGCGGCGTCCGACGCGTTGGAAATCAACTCGCGCAGGAAAATATCTTTGTTCGAGTACAACGAATGGATCATCAGCTGCAGGAGCTGTTTTACTTCGGCCTGAAAGCCGAGTGTTTCCTTGGATGAAGTTTGGTTCATGGCAGTACGAGTCCTGTAGTTTGCGCCGCGTGACACATTGGGGCACCCAGAGGGATTTCAAGGCGGGGTGGTGTCCTTTAGCAAGGAAGCAGCACGCCCACTGTGAAGGGCTCGGGCGTAGGTAACAGATCCAACGGGGACTACAATGCGGAGGCGCCGACACGAGCCAACCCTCGCCTGACATGCCAGCCAGACTGTCCGCCGGTGTGAGATGATGGCTGCCTCCGCGTTCTGAGCGGGGTGGCCCGTTTTGAAACCGGCGCCCTTCTGCGGCTAGGCACCGCACCCCCGCCTCGGGCCTATACTGGAAGCACATTATCAGGTTGGTGAAGGATTGAACGGACCAACCGGGTATGGGCCCCCCTTTGGGCCCGGACTCTCCTCCCAATACTCTCTTTAACGTGATCAGGAGTAAATTCCATGACAAAATCCCAGAAATCCAATAAGGAAACAAAAAAGCAACCCGTACTGACACCCAAGGAAAAGAAAGCGGTCAAGCAGCAAAAAAAACATGTCCGTGACATCGTCCCCATTAATATCCGGGGTTCCTGAGTTCAGCGCGGCCCCGCTTTGGGAGACCTCTTGTGCATTGAATCTGGCGGCGCGAAAACGCGGCGCGGCTCGCGCTGGAGCGATCGATTTGTCTTCACAACACTGGATTCTCGGGGAGCACTTCCGCGGGAGCGCCTGCAGCCCTTAAACCCAATTAACGTTAAAGGCGTTCCCGCGTAAGGGGTTGCAAGCTTCCCTGAGATGCCCGGACTACCAGTCATTTGGCTGGTTTGGAACACACGGCCATTTTGCGGCCAAAGCCGTGGGCAGTTGTTTTAGTTAACATTAACTAACATTCATAACTATATGTTTAATAAATATTACAATCTGCATCCGGCACACCCGAGATCAGGCCTGGCCCAACGGACGTCCGCAGCCGATCACTGTTGCCAATTCGAGCGGCTTTCCGGACCTACCCAGGCGAATTGGCAGCGGCCTCGCGGACCACTGTGGCAAACGCCTCAAGTTCCTGGGAATTGAGATCGGAGACCGCCCAAAACTTCAGTCCGTGGGCGTCCCAATCCACCAGATTGAATCCCCGTTGGGACAGATGTGCTAATCCGGTTGTCGAATTGCTGCGGGATGGCCAGACGAAGAGATTTATCGTGTGTTGACGATGGCGGTAGACAAGCACGGCGACGGTGCGGTGGTCGAGGTAATCCAGGCGCCCGCCCAGGAGTGAAAACCCGTCGCGGGCGAGGTCATTCACGGGCGGGGCAAAATCGAGTCTGCCGTTGAACCAGGGTTTGACCGTGTGCTGGTCCGACGAGGCGACGTCCGTGAGATGCGCTGCCATCAAAGAACGTACGTGGTCAGCGACAACCTCGTCAGGCACCCGGTCACCCGGTCCCTGAACCGCGAGTTCCCAGGTCAGTACCCCGGTGGCCAACGCGCCACAGACGAATGCGACTCCCATTCCGGCCCACTGCTGCCATGGTGTGCGCAACGGCCCGCGGGCGGCCTCACCGTTCCCAGAATCCGCCTGACGCAAAGCGGCCATAACCCGGCCTCGTAACGCGGGAGGCGACGCGTGGCGCGTCGCGAACATCTTGATATCTTGGCTCAATTCGGATTCCTGTTTCTCGCCCATGGCCAGGTCCTCCTAGTTGTCCCGAGCCAGCAAAGGACGCAGCATGGCGCGTGCCCTCGCAAGCCGCGACATTACCGTGCCCACCGGGATTGCCACAGCCTCGGCAATTTGCTCATAAGAGAGGTCTTCAATCTCACGCAGAACGATCACCTCGCGGAAAACCAACGGCAGCGCCTCGATCGCCCGGTCGATCCGCTCCATGTTCTGTTTGCGCATCAGTAATTGCTCGGGGTTGTCCGGCGTCGCATTTAGGTGCGCTTCGTCAGCACGACTATCCCATGCTTCGTCGAACTCGACCTGCTCAGTGGAGCCCCTCTGCTTCAGCCAGGTGTAGCAACAGTTGCGCACGATCCCAAGCAGCCACGGCCTGGCGTCGCCACCGCGAAAGCTGTCGAAGTACCGCAGCCCTCTCAGATATGCATCCTGAACCACATCCTGGGCGCTCTGGTCGTCACGCAGCAGCCAGCGGGCTAAGTTATATGCGGCAGTCAGGTGAGGAAGCGCTGCCGCTTCAAAGCGACGGATCCGAACCGACAAAGTCCCTCCTTTATTCTGTTCTATCCTTCCCGGACAGGAAAGGCGTACCGCGGTAGGCGTCGATTTATTCCCGCAAGCATAGGCCAATTTCCATCTTTTCGGGTCGACCCCAACGGCTGAATTTGCGGAGAAGTCACCCCGGGCCCTAACCCGTCAATACACATTCCGAGTGACGACGGGAATATCGTGCTGGTCGTATTGGTAATGCTTACCGCCAAGACCGAAATTGCGCAGCAAAAACGCGACGTTCGCTTGGCCCAAAATGTTCGCGATTACCTTATGCAAAGGAGGGGTCATGAAGAGAGTTGATTTCACCGCACCCGATATGACAAAACAGGGACACGATCCGCGACGGCGCCAGGTGCTCGGTTGCCTGGCAGCCTGGTCGGGCGCCTCCATCGTTTGGACCATCGTAGGCGGCGTGCCGCGCGCGATTGGCGCGACCAACGGCGGCCCGGTGACAGACGCGGGTCAGAGCGCGCTGACGTTCGTACAGATCAGTGACACACACATTGGCTTTCACAAGGAAGCAAATCCGGACGTGGTCGGAAGCTTGCGCCGCGCAATTAATGAAATCAATGCGCTACCTGAGACCCCGGCCTTCGTCTTGCATACTGGAGATGTCAGCCATCTTTCTCGACCGGAAGAGTTCGGCCAGGCGAAGGAGATACTCAAGGAGATCCGTGTGGATCGCATTTTTACCGTCCCAGGTGAGCATGACGCCATCGACGACGGCGTCAATGGTTACCTGAAATTTTTTGACCATGACGGTGCGGGCCGGGCGTGGTACAGCTTTGATCAGGGCGGCGTGCACTTCGTTGGTCTAAACAACGTTCTCAACTTCAAAATGGGACGTCTGGCCGCGCTAGGCGACGCGCAACTCGCGTGGCTAAGACGTGACCTTGCGGGTATTTCCCAGTCAACCCCGATCGTCGTGTTCGCGCACATTCCAATGTGGACGATTTACGAACCGTGGGGGTGGGGTACGGCTGACTCGGACGCGGCAATTGCGCTGTTAAGGCCATTTGGCTCCGTAACCATCTTGAACGGCCATATCCACCAAGTGCTGCAAAAGGTCGAGGGCAACGTCGCGCTGCATACGGCAAGATCGCTTGCGTACCCGCTGCCCGCCCCCGGTCAGGAAGGCATCGGTGAACCGGGGCCGCTAAAGGTGCCGGCCGGTGAACTCGGCCACTTGCTCGGCACACGTCAGCTCACGAT
>JBKQNQ010000428.1:0-36880 GCA_052145875.1 Thiobacillaceae bacterium | reverse complement strand
GTTCTCGCGACCCGTCAGGTTTTGCAAAACGGCCTTAAACTATTGGGTGTTTCGGCACCGGAAAAAATGTAATGGCGCGCAGCACGTCTGGGTCCAATCGTAAATCTTCCTTTTGGGGCGGGTTTGCACTTGGCCTGATCTTGGGCTTGGGCTTGGCTGTAGCCGTGGCCGTGCTCGTGGGACGGAACAGTCCTTTTGTGGCCGGTCCGATCCAAGAAGAACCGGCCACGGGGCCCCAGCCGGAGAAGCCGGAAAAGCCGGAAAAGCCGGAAAAACCTACAGAAGCGCCAACCTATGACTTCTACAAGTCGCTTCCGGCGAATACCGATACGGGCGCGACCGGCCCGAGTCCGCCACAGCAGCCGGCCGAGGCCCCGCCGTTATGGCTTCAAGCCGGGTCATTCCAGGATCCTGGAGAGGCTGATAACTTGAAGGCTAGGCTCGCCCTGCTGGGCATGGAAGCCACGGTCGAATCGGCCAGCGTGCCGGACAAAGGCACGGTCTATCGCGTGCGTGTGGGCCCACTAAAGGACGCTGCGGAACTGGAAGACACCCGTAAACGTCTGATAGAAAATTCTATTCCGGCCGAGCCCGTGACAAAATAGTCAGGATGGAAACGGGAATAGCAATGATTTATGCAAACAAACTTCAGGAGACTGTTTGATGCGACTCTACGCACAATTACTGGCCTTAGTGGCCGCATTGGCCTTCACTGCCGCGGCGCATGCCATCCCGACTGATGTCCAACCGATAACCGAAGGTCAGGATTACACCCGGTTGCAAGCAAGCTTGCCGGTGGAGTCGCATACGAAAATCGAGGTTGACGAGTTTTTTTGGTATCGCTGCCCGCATTGCGATCATCTGCGACCCGCCTTCGAGGCGTGGATGAAAACATTGCCCAAGGACGTGGAGGTGCGGTATGTCCCCGCGGTGTTTAACGACCAATGGCTGCCCGGCGCCAAGATCTTTTACGCCTTGGAGGACGTGGGCGCACTCGCACGGCTGCATGACAAAGTCTTCAATGCGTATCATGCTGAAAATCTGAACCTGAATGATGAAGCGATACTGTTTCCGTGGATTGCGAAGCAGGGGGTGAATCGCGTCCAGTTCGAGGCATCCTACAAGTCCTTCTCGACGCAATCGCGCGCCATGAAGGGTGCGCAGCTGGCCCGGGATGCGGGTATCAACGGAGTACCGTCAATCATGGTGGAGGGCGAATACGTCACCTCGCAATCCCAGACCATTACCGAAGATCGACTATTCAAGGTCTTGGATTACCTGATCCAGAAAGTTCGCCAGGAGCGTAAACCTAAGTCGCACAAGGGGCGCGCAAAGCCGGTTGCCCGCCAAGAATAACGCCGCCGTCGTCTTTATTACCGGCGCTGGTAGCGGTCTTGGCCGCGCGCTGGCGCACCATTATGGTGGACAGGGAGCGAGGCTGGGTTTGCTCGGCCGCCGACCCGAACCGCTCCAAGCCTTGGCTTCACGCTACGACGCGCATGTTTATTTGGTGGATGTGCGCAACCCTTCCGCCGTTGACGGTGCTGCCCAGGATTTCATGAAACGGGTGGGCACGCCCGACGTTGTCATCGGCTCGGCGGGCGTCTCCGTCGGTGCGCTGACTGAGGAAGCCGAAGACCGCGAGGTGTTTCAGGCGGTCATGGATGTGAATTTCATGGGGCTGGTCCACACGTTCCATCCTTTCCTTCAGGCGATGACGAAGCGGGGTTCCGGGGTGCTATGCGGCATCGCCAGCATTGCGGGCGTGCGCGGGCTGGCGGGCGGCGGCGCTTATTCGGCATCAAAAGCAGCGGCCAGGGTGTACCTTGAAAGCCTTCGTCTGGAAATGAAATCCAAAGGGGTCTCGGTGGTCACCGTTTCGCCCGGTTATATTGACACGCCGATGACCCAAGTCAATCCCTATCCCATGCCGTTCCGAATGTCCGCGGACGCCGCGGCGCGCAAAGTGGCTCGGGCGATTGCGCTGCGTCGCCGTAATTCGACAATACCCTGGCAAATGGGGCTGGTCGCGATCATACTTAAATATCTGCCGGACGCGATTTACGACCGGCTGTTCGAAAAAGCACGGCGCAAACCCAGGGGATTGCCGACTTAATGGCCGCAAAGAACGTGACATGAGTGAACCAATCAATATCGTGCTGGTAGACGATCACCCGCTGCTTCGGATGGGGGTATCAAATTACATCAGCCAGGCAGCGGACTTCAATCTGGTTGCTCAGCTTGCGGACGGGAGGAGCCTCCGGGAGTGGCTCAATGCGGGTGATATGGCGGATGTGGTCCTGCTTGACCGTTCGCTCCCCGACGTCGATGGGCTTGACCTGGTGACGGAAATCAAGGCCCATGGGCTTAAAGTAATCATGCTGACGATCGCTGACACCGATGAAGAAATCTCCCAGGCGATCAATGCGGGTGTGGATGGCTATGTGGTCAAGACCAGTGAGCCCGATCAGGTCATTGCGGCGATTCGCAACGTGTGTGAAGGCCAGGGCAGCTTCCCGCTCAACGTCATGCAACGCATTCCGAAAGCGCAATTGAGCCAGAATGCGCTTGAGGGGCTGACGGCTCGAGAGCGGGAAATCGTTGAATTCGTCAAACAGGGAATGAGCAACAAGATCATTGCCTACGAGCTGAACCTTTCGGAAAACACCGTGCGCAATCACTTGCGCAACATCATGGAAAAACTCAAGCTAAGGAATCGCGTGCAGGTCGCGACACTGGCGCTTGCGACGGAACACAAGCGGCGTTAATCGGCCGGTTCCCGGTGTTTTACTCCACTGTCACGGATTTAGCCAGATTGCGCGGCTTGTCCACATCGGTGCCCTTTTGTAGGGCAGCATGGTAGGCAAGCAGCTGCAAGGGCAGCGTGTGCAGCAAAGGTGACAGGTAGCCACCCTTGCCCGGCAGGTGAATGACGTGGACAAATTCGCTTTCACTGATACCAACATCCGCGTCGGCGAATACGTAGAGTTCGCCGCCTCGGGCACGGACTTCCTGCAAGTTGGACTTGAGTTTTTCAAGCAGGGTGTCGTTTGGCGCAATCGCGATAACCGGCATGTCTTCGTCTACGAGTGCCAGCGGACCATGCTTCAGTTCCCCGGCGGGATAAGCTTCAGCATGAATGTAGGAAATCTCCTTTAACTTGAGGGCGCCTTCCAGCGCAATCGGATAGTGAACGCCGCGACCGAGGAACAGGGCATGATGTTTATTGGCAATGCGTTGCGACCAGCTTTCGATCTGGGGTTCAAGTGCCAGAACCTGGCGCGCCTTTTCAGGCAACGTGCGCATCAAGGCAAGACATTCCGCCTCCGCCTCGGGCGCGAGTCTGCCGCGCAGTTTTGCCAGGACTAGGGTCAGCAGGTAGAGGGCTGCGAGCTGCGTGGTGAACGCTTTGGTCGAGGCAACGCCAATTTCTGGGCCGGCACGCGTGAGATAACGCAATTTGGACTGCCTCACCAATGCCGACTCCGCAACGTTGCAGATGGAAAGAGTGAGGGTCTGGCCCAACTGCTGCGCGTGATGCAATGCCGCGAGGGTGTCCGCCGTTTCGCCGGATTGTGAGATCGTAACGATTAACGCATTGGGGTTGGGGACGGACGTCCGATACCGGTACTCACTCGCGATTTCCGCAATGGCTGGGATGCCGGCAATCGCTTCCAGCCAGTAAGTGGCCACTTTCGCCGCGTGAAAGCTCGTGCCACATGCGAGGAACGTCACCGCATTGACACGGGATAGGAGTGCACTGGCATCCGGGCCAAACAGCTCGGGTGTAATGCGTGCCTGCGCAAGGCAGCTTTCCATCGTGTCAGTCAGTGCACGGGGTTGTTCATGGATTTCCTTCTGCATGAAGTGCCGATAGGGTCCGAGCTCTGCCATATCGGCAGATAGCTCAGATACATGCACCCCGCGCTCGGCCTTGTTCCCTGCATGGTCAAGAACCGTAACGGTCAGCAAGCCGATATCCGCGATGTCACCCTCCTCCAGAAACATCATGCGTTGGGTCACTGGCAAGAGGGCGGAGGCATCAGAAGCGATGAAATTTTCCTCAATACCCAACCCGATCAGCAATGGGCTGCCCTTACGCGCGCAGATGAGACGATGGGGCGAATCTTCATGCACCACGCCAATGGCGTAGGCGCCACGCAATTCCTTGACCGCCTTGCTCGTGGCGCTTAGCAGATCCTTGTCGTGCTGGTAATGCAGGTGGATCAGATGGGCGATGACTTCCGTGTCGGTTTCGGACTCGAAGCGATAGCCCAGGTTAGTGAGCTTGTCCCGCAATAGTTCATGGTTCTCGATGATGCCGTTGTGCACCACAGCAAGACCGGCACTTACGTGGGGGTGTGCGTTGTGTTTGGTGGGCGCGCCATGGGTCGCCCAGCGGGTGTGTGCGATACCAAGATGGCCATGGACTCGTTGCGCTGCGGCCTCTGCCGCCAACGCTGCAACCCGACCGACACTTCGCACCCGGTTCAGGCCACCGTTGATGGTGACGAGGCCGGCCGAGTCATAACCCCGATATTCAAGCCGTCTCAGTCCCTCCAGTAAAATGGGAACCACGTTCCGTTGCGCGACCGCGCCGACGATTCCACACATTCCTAGTCTCCCTTTGGTTTCTTGCTCGGGCGCTGCCACCCAGCAACGGACGTTTGCTTGGCCCGCGAGAGGGTCAGCTCTCCAGGGGGTGCATCCCGGGTTAGCGTGGTTCCGGCACCCAAGGTCGCACCCTTGCCCACGGTCACGGGCGCAACTAGCTGCGTGTCTGAGCCGATAAAAGCGTCATCCTCAATGACGGTGCGATGCTTGTTTGCGCCGTCGTAGTTGCAGGTGATGGTGCCTGCACCAATATTGACCTTCTTACCTATGCTCGCATCCCCCACATAGGAGAGATGGTTTATCTTTGATCCATCGTCAACCTGACTATTCTTGAGCTCAACAAAATTACCCACGTGCACGTCCTGCCCCAGTACAGTGCCCGGGCGAATGCGGGAGAAGGGGCCAAGTTTGCAGTTCGCGCCAACGTCTGCCGCATCGAGTAGGGTGTACGCATCGACGCGCGTTCGGCTTGCCACTCTTGAATTACGGAGGACGCAGTTGGGGCCAATGACGACCCCGTCGCCCAGTTCAACGCGGCCCTCAAAGACACAGTTTACGTCGATTGCCACGTCCCGGCCGCACACCAGCTCGCCGCGAATATCGATCCGCTCGGGATCCATTAGCGTCACGCCGGCTTCGAGTAGGGCGCGAGCCTGAAGCTGCTGGTAAAGGCGTTCAAGCTCGGCGAGTTGTATCTTGCTATTTACGCCGAGTACTTCCCATTCAAATGCGGGTTGGCTGGATTGGATTTCAATGCCATCGGCCACCGCCATGGCCACAACGTCCGTCAGGTAGTACTCTCGTTGCGCATTCACGTTCGTGAGTCGCGACAACCAGCCGAACAGCAGATTGGTCGGGATCGCAAGAATCCCGGTGTTAACCTCATGGATGGCGCGTTCCTGGGGCGTGGCATCTTTCTGCTCGACGACCCGCGCGACCCGGTTGGCCTCATCACGAATAATGCGGCCATAGCCGTCCGGATGGTCCAGGTTCACGGTGAGCAGGCCAACCTTTCCGGCGCGCGCAGCGTTGACGAGTGGGCCCAGGGTTTCGGGCCGCGTAAGCGGTACATCCCCATAAAGCACCAATGTTACCGAACCCGGCGTGAGCGCGCGCGCAGCCGCCTGCAGTACTGCATGTCCGGTGCCGAGCTGTTCAGTCTGCTGCACGAATGTCAGATTTTCATCAGCCAGCGTCTCCCGCAAGGCTTCGCCGCCAAACCCGTATACGACGCATAATTTGCCTGGCTTCAGGAGTCGGGCCGTACAAATGACATGGCTCACCAGCGGGCGCCCGGCCAGTTCATGTAGGACCTTCGGGAGGTCGGAACGCATTCGGGTGCCCCTGCCGGCAGCGAGGAGGACAATTTCAAGCGCTTGGGTCATGGTTTGGATATGGCAATTTGCGGGCCAAGTATAGCCGGTTTAGGTTCAGTTCAATTCAAATCTCGAGGGGATCCACATCCAAGTGCCATCGTACCGGCCCGGGCTTGAGGGCGTACAGTCGCGGCACCCACAGGCCCAAAAGCGTTTGGAGCGCGCCGCGGCTGGCCGATTGACTTAACAATACGGCACGCTCCATTCCTGCCTTCCGGGTCATCGGGGCTTCCACCGGCTCGTAGATTTCCACACCACACGGCGGGTCCGCGAGTTGTCGTGCCTGGGCGAGGAATTCCATCGCCAGCGTGAGTTGGGTCGATTCGGCCCGAAGCACGGCTTGATAGCTATATGGCGGGAAGCCGGTTTGCTCCCGCTCTTTCAACAGGATTTCGGCGTAGCCGTCAAAATCGTGCCGTTGAAGGTGTTGATAGAGGGGGTGCTCCGGGAAACCGGTCTGGATCAAAACCCGGCCGGCGTGCTGCGCCCGTCCCGCCCGCCCGCTTACCTGCAGTAACTGAGCAAACAAGCGTTCGCTGGCGCGAAAATCCTGTGCGAACAATGCGGCATCGGCATTGGCGACAACGACCAAATTGAGTCCTGGAAAGTCATGTCCCTTGGCAAGCAACTGTGTGCCAACCAGCAGATTCGCGACGCCTGCATGGATTTGCTGCTGCATCACTTCCCAACTTCCTTTCTGGCGCGTGGCGTCGCGGTCGACCCGCAAGATGCGCGCGTCTGGAAAGGCTGCGGTAAGGGTTGCTTCGAGGCGCTGGGTGCCATGGCCGGAGGGCTTGAGCTCACCGTTGCCGCACGCAGGACAGAACGTAGGCAAGCTTTCTTCGTAGCCACAATGATGACACTTGAGTCGGCGGGCGCGCAGATGCAATACCAACCGTGCGGAACACCGATAGCATGGTGCAGCCCAGCTGCAGGACGGGCAGGTGAGGGCCGGGGCATACCCACGACGATTGATGAACACCAATGCCTGCCCGCCTTCGGCGAGCGTGTGTTGAATCATAAGTCGCGCCTTCGGCGCGAGCCCATCAACCGGTTTTTGCACACGCGTGTCAACCAGTTCGATATGCGGCAAGCTTGAGGTGTGGATCGCACGTTGGTTGAGCCGATACAGGGCGTAGCGCTTTTGCTTGACGTTATGCCAGGTTTCAAGCGATGGGGTGGCCGAGCCGAGCACCACGGGCAAATCTCGCAGTTGGGCCCGATACACCGCCAGATCCCGCGCGGAATAGCGCAAGCCCTCCTGCTGGCTGAACGAGGCATCATGTTCCTCATCGACAATGATGAGGCCTAATTGCGGCATGGGCGTGAATACCGCCAGCCGGGTGCCCAGCACGATTCGGGCCTGCCCTATGCTCGCCGCCAACCAATGGGCCAGGCGCTCGCCTTCGGCCAGCCCGCTATGCAGGCGGGCGATCGCTACCCCTGGAAAACGGGCAACGAAGCGCATCGTCAATTGTGGCGTCAAGTTGATTTCGGGGGCCAGCACCAGAACCTGCTGCCCGCGTGCCAGAACGGTCTCGATGAGTCGAAGATAAACTTCGGTCTTGCCGCTTCCGGTCACGCCATACAGGAGCTGGGGCCGAAAACCGGGGATCGCAAGGCTTGATGCAGCGGCGGCCTGTTCTGCGTTGAGCTGAGGGATCGTACCCGGCTCGGCGTCGGGAGTGTGCAAATCCAATTGCACTCGCTTCTCCAGCCAACCGTGTTCTTCCCAGCGCTTGATCAGCATGCCGGCATTGCCGCCGGTCCTGGCCAATTCGCTTTTTGCGACCCACGCCTGCGGCAGCAAGCGTGCGTACAAGGCGTTCTGCACGTGCGCTCGCGGTGAAAAACCGCATCCCAGCGATTGTCTGCCGGATTCGCTTAGGCGATAAAGAACCTGGCTGCTCGGCGATATGGTCGCCACGCGCCGTAGCGCGGTGGGCAGAGCGAGCTGAGTAATTGGGCCAATGGGATGATGATAATAACTCGAGCAAAACCTGCAAAGCTGCACGATATCATCTGGAAGCGCAACATGCTCGCGATCGATACTGACAATGGTCTTGAGACGGACAGCCGGAATGTCGCTGTGTTGGGTGAACCCGAACAGCACGCCTACCGCCTTTTTTCGGCCAAGGGGGACAACGACGCGGCGGCCGATGTCCTCCGGTGTCGCGTCCGAGGGTAGCAGGTAGTCAAAACAGCCCGTCACGGGAACGTTCACGGCAACTTGGCCGATCCAACGGTGGGCCGTGCCACTTGGGGTCACCATGAAGTTAGCGCACAGCCTTATGAATAAATCGAAATGTGATGCCTAACTGCATAGCGAAAAAGGGGTTTTTGAATTGTCCACGAAACCTGTGGATAATTTTGTGGATTAGGCGATCCATTTCACTCCCGGGGCCTGCTCCAACGTGACTCAACCAATTCGATGAAAAAACGGGCCAGCCATCATTTCTATTATAATCAATACGTTACGCCAATCGCGGTCTTGTCAACAGGGCCCGGAATTATTTTTCCGCGGAGGCTCCGCAATTGTGCATAAGTGGTCACTTATGCTTAATCAGGCATGGTATTTGCGACTTTCAGAATGTACTGAATCCACAAGTACTTGCACCATTTCCGGATCGGTAAATTGCGAAATGCCGTGGCCGAGATTGAATACATGGCCGCTACCATGACCATAGCACTCCAGAATCTGGTTTGTACTCTGGCGAATGCTTTCCGGCGTCCCGAACAGGGCGGATGGATCGAGGTTTCCCTGCAGGGCAACCTTGTCGCCGACGCGCCGGCGCGCATCGGCGATATTGATTGTCCAATCCAGGCCAACCCCGTCGCAGCCGATCGCTGCAATTTCTTCCAGCCAGGGTCCACCCCCCTTGGTGAACACCACGTTTGGTATGGTGCGGCCACCGCGCTGCCGAGTCAGACCGGCGACGATCTCTTCCATGTAGCGCAGGGAAAACTCGCGGTAGGTCCATGGATTGAGGGTTCCGCCCCAGGTATCGAAAATCATCACGGCTTCGGCGCCGGCCTCAATTTGGGCGTTGAGATAGGCAATGACGGCCTGCGTCGTTACGGCTAGGATGTGATGCAACAAATCCGGGCGTTGGTACAGCATCGTCTTGATTACACGGAAATCATCTGACTTGCCGCCCTCGACCATATAGCAGGCTAAGGTAAAGGGGCTGCCCGAGAATCCGATCAACGGCACCGCGCCATCTAACGCCTTGCGGATGCTGGCAACGGCATCCAGCACGTATCGCAGATGCTCGTGGGGGTCGGGCGCGATCAAATCACGGATCGCCCATTCTTCGCGCAGCGGGCGCTCGAATCGAGGGCCATTTCCCTCTGAAAAGTATAAACCCAGTCCCATGGCGTCGGGAACGGTCAAAATGTCCGAGAACAGAATCGCGGCATCCAGGTCATAGCGCGCCAGGGGTTGGAGCGTGACTTCCGTTGCGAAGTCCGGGTTCTTGCACAGGTCTAGAAAGCTACCCGCACGTGCGCGCGTCGCATTGTATTCGGGCATGTAGCGTCCCGCTTGGCGCATCAACCAGACAGGGGTGTATTCCACCGGCTGCTTGAGCAGCGCGCGCAAAAAGGTATCATTTTGGAGTGTAGACATGGTGGCTCTCGAAACCGGCTTGAGGCAAAACCCGCAGTTTACCCAATTCGGTGCCGTAAGGTGACGTCCTTCGTCAATTGCCTTTAGGGATACCTGAGCGCGCGGGTCGGGGACCGTCAAGTGCCAGGAGGTATCAAGCGCTCAATCGACGTTGAGAAACGCCAATATCCCTTTCGCTGCCTCCCGCCCTTCCCATACAGCCGTGACCACGAGATCGGAGCCACGGACCATGTCGCCGCCCGCGAAGATTTTTGGATTACCTGTCTGGAATGGGTGGGTGTGGCCGCGTGCAATGACGCGCCCTCCCGCGTCGGTGGTAATCCCGTGCGCGGCAAACCACGGCTGTGGATTCGGCCGAAAGCCAAAAGCGACGACAACGCGATCAGCGGGAACGATTTCCTCAGAGCCCTCAACGACAACGGGGGTCCGCCGACCCCGCGCATCTGGGGGGCCCAATTCGGTGGTCACGAGCTTGACGCCTTCCACCTTGTCGAAACCCACAATTTCCACCGGCTGGCGATTCCACAGGAACTTCACGCCTTCTTCCTTGGCGTTGCCGACTTCGCGCCTCGAACCGGGCATGTTTTTCTCGTCACGCCGATAGGCACACGTGACCGATGTTGCGCCCTGGCGGATGCTGGTGCGGTTGCAGTCCATGGCGGTATCGCCGCCCCCGAGCACCACCACCCGCTGGCCTTTCATGTTGTGGAACTTTTCGTCGGCTTTAAGCAGGTTAAGGCCGTGGCGCGCGTTGGAAATCAGGAAGGGCAGGGCTTCCAGCACCCCAGGTAAGGCTTCACCGGAGAAGCCGCCTTTCATATAGGTATACGCGCCCATACCGAGAAACACGGCGTCGTGCTCGGCAAGTATTTGCGGCACGGAGATGTCCTTGCCCACTTCAACCCCAAGCCGGAAGGTGGTGCCCATGCCTTCGAGCACCTCGCGACGGCGGGCCATGACCCATTTCTCCATTTTGAATGCGGGGATCCCGAAAGTGAGCAGGCCGCCAATTTCCTCATAGCGGTCGAACACCACCGGTGTCACGCCATTGCGGGTCAGGATGTCAGCGCAGGCGAGTCCTGCAGGACCCGCGCCGATGACCGCAACGCGTTTGCCGGTTGGGCGGACCTGACTCATGTCGGGGCGCCAGCCAGCCCTGAACGCCTCCTCGGAGATATAACGTTCCACCTGGCCGATGGTCACGGCCCCAAAACCGTCATTCAGCGTGCAGGCACCTTCGCACAAGCGATCTTGGGGACAGACGCGGCCGCAGACCTCCGGCAGGGAATTTGTTTGATGGGATAGTTCAGCCGCCTCGAACAGACGTCCTTCGGTCACGAGCTTGAGCCAGTTTGGGATGTAATTGTGGACCGGGCACTTCCATTCACAGTAGGGATTACCACAAGCCAGACACCTCGCCGCTTGTTCCTGCGCGTGAGGAGCATCCATCTTGGCGTAGATCTCCTTGAACTCGTGGATACGGATGACTGCCGGCGTCTTGTCACCGTCCCGGCGGGCCCGGTTCAGAAATTGGAAGTTATCGGCCATGTAAACAGTCTTTATAAGTGGAATTCAGGCCTAGGCGGGCATGGCTTCCCGCTTGCTGCCGGGAATGTCGTCGACCAGGGTAGCGATGCTCACGCGCTTGGGCTTCACGAGCCAGAATTTCTCGAGCGCCAAGCGGTAATCCGTCAGCAATGCCTTGGCCCGTGGCGAGCCCGTTAGAGCAAGGTGGATTTCAATTTGGGCCCTCAAAAATACCCGATACGGTTCCATTTCATCGGAGGTAAGTCGCGCAACGTCGATCAACTCCTTGTTGTACTTGCTGGCGAAGTCGCCGCTTTCGTCGTACACAAAGCTCATTCCGCCGGACATCCCGGCGCCAAAATTGATTCCCGGGTCGCCCAAAACGATGACACAGCCCCCGGTCATGTATTCGCAGCAGTGATCGCCAACTCCCTCCACCACCGCCAAGGTACCTGAGTTGCGCACGCCAAAGCGCTCGCCTGCCATGCCGGACGCATAGAGTTCACCCCCGGTTGCGCCGTACAAACAGGTATTGCCGACAATAATATTGCGATGGGCCTCATAAGTGGAGACCCGCGGCGGATAAATTACCAGTCGACCCCCGGCCATACCCTTGCCGACGTAATCATTCGCGTCACCTTCCAGTTCCAGGTTCAGGCCCTTTGCATTCCAGACGCCAAAGCTCTGACCCGCGGAACCGGTCAGCTTGATGTGCAGGGTGTCATCGGGTAGCCCGGCATCGCCATGCTGTGCGGCAATCTCGCCCGATAGCCGGGCTCCAATTGAACGATTGACGTTGCGGACGGCATATTCGAACCGGGATTTCCGTTTGTTCTGTATTGCCGGCAAGGCGTCTCTAACCATCTGCTCGGCCAGTTCCCCCTTGTCAAAGCTTGGATTGCGATCCTGCACGCAAAATCGGGGTTCGCTGTCCGGAATAGCGCCTTGGGTCAAGAGTACCTTGACCTTGAGCTTTTTCTGCCGGGAGGTCTGGCCTTCCATAACGTCGAGCAAGTCGGTGCGGCCGATCAAGTCGGTCAACTTCTTCACCCCGAGCTGAGCCATGAGCTCGCGTGTTTCACGCGCCATGAACGTGAAGTAGTTCACCACCATCTCGGGCAGTCCAATGAAGTACTTCTTGCGTAGGACGTCATTCTGGGTCGCCACGCCTGTCGCACAATTGTTCAGATGGCAGATGCGCAGATACTTACACCCAAGCGCCACCATCGGGCCGGTGCCGAAACCGAAGGACTCCGCACCCAAAATGGCGGCCTTGATGACATCCAGTCCAGTCTTTAGGCCGCCGTCGGTCTGGACGCGAACACGACCGCGCAACCCATTGGCGCGAAGCACTTGCTGCGCTTCGGACAAGCCCAACTCCCATGGGGTGCCGGCGTATTTCACCGAGCTCAATGGTGAGGCGCCTGTTCCTCCGTCATAACCGGAGATCGTGATCAGGTCCGCATAGGCTTTGGCTACCCCGGCGGCAACCGTGCCCACGCCAGGTTCTGCAACGAGCTTCACGGAAACGAGCGCATTGGGGTTGACTTGCTTGAGGTCGAAAATGAGCTGAGCAAGATCCTCAATGGAGTAAATGTCATGATGCGGAGGCGGCGAAATCAGCGGCGTGCCCGGCTTGCAATAGCGCAACGCAGCAATGGTTGCGGAAACCTTATCCCCAGGCAATTGGCCACCCTCGCCCGGTTTCGCGCCTTGCGCGATCTTGATCTGGAGCACCTCGGCACTCGCAAGATAAGCGGGCGTAACGCCAAAGCGGCCCGACGCCACCTGCTTGATCTTGGAAGTTTTTACGGTCCCGTACCGCTTGGGGTCTTCCCCACCTTCGCCTGAATTGGAACGCCCGCCAATGCGGTTCATGCCCTCGGCCAGCGCTTCGTGGGCTTCCGGTGATAGGGCGCCGAGCGACATGCCCGCGCTGTCAAAGCGCTTGAGGATCAGCTCTACGGGTTCCACCTCGTCGATGGAAATCGGGTTCACGCCAAACCTGGGTTGCATGAGGTCGCGCATCATCGCGACCGGGCGGTTATTCACACACTCGGAGTATCGCTTGTATTCCTCGTAACTTCCCGTTTGCACCGCCCGCTGAAGTTGCTGCACCACGTCCGGATTGTAAGCGTGGAACTCCTCGCCAAAGATGAACTTCAACAGCCCGCCGGCGCTTATCGGTTTCATCGGATTAAAGGCGGCCTTATGTAACGATTTCAGATCCGCTTCAAAATCCGCAAAATCCGCGCCCGAAATGCGCGATACGGTGCCTTGCAGGCTCAGCTCAATAACCTCTTCATGGATCCCGACTGCCTCAAACAATTGGGCGCCGCGATAACTTGTGACCAGCGAGATACCCATCTTGGACAGCACCTTGTAGAGGCCCTTGTCCATCCCCTTGCGATAATTGGACAGCGCTTTCTCGAGGCTGATCTTGATCTCGCCGGCTTTCACGAACTCGCCGATGATTTGATAGGCGAGATATGGATAGACTGCCGTCGCGCCGTAGCCAATGAGACAGGCGTAATGGTGCGGGTCACGTACTGACCCGGTCTCCACGACAATGTTCGCATCGCAGCGCAGGCCTGCAGATATCAGGGCGTGATGCACCGTGCCCGTTGCAAATAGTGCCGGAATCGGCAGGGTGTTCGGGCTTAGCGCGCGATCCGTGAGCACCAGAATGACATTGCCGGCTGTTACCGCGGCGACGGCATCGGCCGCCAGCTTTTCCACCGCCGATTTCAAATTCAATTTGGCTGGATCATAGTGCAGCGTCAGGGCGATGCTCTGGTACGCGGTGTCTGGCTGGGTGGTGACCACAACAAACGCCTCATGCGACAGCAGCGGCGAATGGACTTCGAGCCGGTGGGCGTGCTCGCGTGTCTCCTCGAACAAGTTACACTCGCGGCCAAAGCATGTGTTAAGTGACATGACGATCGCTTCGCGGATCGGGTCGATGGGTGGGTTGGTCACCTGAGCGAATTGCTGTCGCAAGTAATCATAAGGCGAACGCACCATTTGCGACAATACGGCCATCGGGGTGTCGTCGCCCATCGACCCAATTGCTTCCTGGCCGTCTTCGGCGAGCACGCGAATGACCTGGTCACGCTCTTCGAAGCTCACATTGAAAAGCTTCTGGTGAACTTGCAATGAAGCCCTGTCCATCAGCGCAAGCGCGGCATCTTGATGCGCCCCAAATTCGACCTTGCGTGCTTCCTTCAGCCAGTCGCGGTAGGGATGGCGTGACTTGAGGTCATTGTCAATCATCTCGGGGAGCAGCAGGTTACCGGTGTCCAGATCGACCGCCACCATTTGGCCCGGACGAACGCGGCCTTTCATGACGACGTTTTCAGGGCCGTAGTTCCACACGCCGATTTCCGACGCAATGGTCAGGATGCGGTCCCGCGTGAGGACCCAGCGCGCCGGACGCAGACCATTGCGATCCAGCATGCACACGCCGTAGCGGCCGTCGGTCATGACTATTCCAGCGGGGCCGTCCCAGGGTTCCATATGCATCGAATGGACTTCATAGAAGGCGCGCAAATCCGGGTCCATGTTTTCCACGTTTTGCCAGGCAGGGGGTACCACCATGCGCAACGCACGGAACAATGGCACGCCGCCCATTACCAGACCTTCGATCATGTTGTCTAGGCTCATCGAGTCGGAGCCGTTGCTCTCGACGATCGGGCGCACATCGGCCATGTTTGGAATCAGTTCACTTTTGCACTTCATCTCCCGCGCGCGGCTCCAATTGCGGTTCCCCTGCACGGTGTTGATTTCCCCATTGTGCGCCAAATAGCGGAACGGCTGCGCCAAGCGCCATTCTGGCCAGGTATTGGTGGAAAAGCGCTGGTGGAAAACGATCAGGCTGGACTCGAAGCGCGGGTCGTTCAGGTCCGGGTAGAACACCGGGAGATTGGATGGCAATACCAAGCCCTTGTAGGAAATCACCTGTGAAGACAGGGTGGGCAAGTAGAAGCTCGCATCGTCCTTCAAGGCCTTCTCGGTGAGGCGGCGGGCGATATACAGTTTGCGGTCAAAACGGGTCTCATCGAGGTTCGCCGGGCAGTTAACAAACACCTGCTCGAAATGCGGCAGAATATTCAGGGCGTACTCGCCGCATACCGAGGTGTTGACCGGTACCGTGCGGAACCCTGCGACTTCTAACCCCTGATCGATCAGCGCCTCGGTGAGCGTCTGTTTTGCAGCGCCCTGTTTTGCGGGATCACGCGACAGGAACACGAGCGCTGCAGCGTAGCGGTCGGTGGGCGTGATGCCGGCATCGGCCGCCACGGCGCGCAGGAAGGTGTCAGGCTTCTTGAACAGGAGTCCACAGCCGTCACCTGACAGACCGTCCGCTGCAATCGCGCCGCGGTGCGTCATGCACGCCAGGGACGAAATGGCCGTCTGAACGAGCCTGTGGGAAGGCACGTTGTCCATCTGGGCGATCAACCCGAATCCACAGGAATCCTGTTCAAATTCCGGGGAGTACAGGGTCCCCTCAAGCCAACGCTGTCTTTGCATGAATGACATCCCAAAAGCCGGCACCCGAAAATTGGGCGAAAAGGATCACATCTTAGCGCCAAGCGGGGGGTGTGGGCAATGGCACCCAAGGCAATCCCCTGATGCCACAAGGGGTTCGGTGTTCGCGGCGCGTCACGTCCGGTTTCACCGAAATCAAGGTCAACGGGACGCGCTACGCGTGATCCCCCGCTTTCCAATTGTAGGACCATGCCTGTTGAACCGCTGGCTTGAGGGCGTGGGGGTTAGTTGCAACGTAGGGAAGCCTCAGCAATCGGCGTGGCGGGGTTGGCCATGTGACCGCGTGGGCTGTCGGGACGTAGCGGCAACGCCGCCACCTGAAAAAGGCTGGCTTCTTCCTGCTGCCGCAGCTGGCTTCGTTTCTTACTGAAGGCAGCTTTGCCGTTTGGGGCGGTGCAGCCCATCCCGTTGCGCCGGTGTGCAGAACGGGCTGGGGGAGCGCTTTGCTCGCTTTGCAGTCGGCGATCGGATGTTTAGCCCGGTGTTGTTCGCGCGGATCCATCGAAAAACGCTGAAATGGTGAGCGCCACCCCATAATGCAGATTTTCAATGGTTTGTTGATTAACTATGGGATTTGGGGAACCAATCCGATTTGCACAGTCCACCGATCTATCTTATGAACCTGAACGGGTATTTGACCTTGTCGCCGATGTGGAGCGTTATCCCGAGTTCCTAACCGAATACCGGGGCGTGCATATTCGCGCTCGGGATGGCGATACATTGCACGTTGACCAGGAAATTGTGTTTGGTGGAGTCGCCTTGGGCTTGTATGCCGTGGCGACCCTTCGACGTGCCGAATCCATCGTCGTGTGTTCGCACCATGCGCTGATGGGCGATCTCGAAATCCGGTGGACCTTCGCGCCAGGCAAGATCGGTACACGGGTCGATTTCAGCATGGAACTGACGCCCCCGTCCAGAATTGCGGCGGGGTTTATCGGAACCCTTCTGGCGAAGTCGGCTCGCCGAACAATGGAAGCCTTTACCGAGCGTGCAAGAAAAGTCTATGGCCGTGGGTTAGCGTGAAGGTTGCCACGGGT
Source organism: Thiobacillaceae bacterium (assembly GCA_052145875.1). Taxonomy (GTDB): domain Bacteria; phylum Pseudomonadota; class Gammaproteobacteria; order Burkholderiales; family Thiobacillaceae; genus DASQBT01. The sequence goes on along the minus strand of JBKQNQ010000428.1, from coordinate 20,150 downwards.
GCCCGATACGGCAGGGCCTCGCTTATGCCATTCTTCTCCCCTTAAGCGATTGAGCAACAGCCCATTATCATGAAGATCTGGGTTGACGCGGACGCCTGTCCGGCGGCTATCAAAGAAATCCTTTACCACGCGGCGAACCGCGCGCAGGTGCCGCTTACGTTAATCGCCAATCGGTTACTGCGCGTGCCCGCCTCGACGTGGATTCGGGCACTTCAGGTGGAGGCGGGATTCGATGTTGCCGACCAGCGTATCGCTCAGGAAGCAAGTGCCGGTGACCTGGTCATTACCGCCGATGTGCCACTCGCCGCACAAGTGATCGCCCGGGGCGCGTGGGTGCTTGATCCCTATGGTGAGTTACTCGAGGCAGGCAGCATCAAGGAACGCCTGACGATGCGCAACTTCATGGACGCGCTGCGCGCCAGTGGGTTTCAGACGGGCGGCCCGGCAGCCTTATCTGCTGCCAACCGGCGGGCGTTTGCGAACCGGCTTGACGGATTCTTGGCGAGATACGCGCGGCGTTAAGTGAGTCGGTGAACGAGAGCTTGTAACGTATCGCGGGGTTATTGGCATTCTCTGCAACCGTGAAAAAGCCGGGTGACGGCGCCAAAGAGGTCCCGCCGTTCATGACACCGGGAGCGAAGCGACTTCACTAAGGCATCGGAGACGGGTCACGCTCACGCAATCTTGCGCTACGGCATTAAGTACAAGGATTGCCGTGCCGACCGCATTGCTGTCGGGACCGAAATGAATGCGCAATGCTCAGGGCCCGACCCTATGATCGGTGAGCGGCTCGAGTGGAGCCGGATTGGCGTACTGGGCCTTAGAGTGACTCGCCAAGGCTCGGTCCATGGTGGAATGGTGCACCGCAAACCACTCCGGCAGGCCGCTTCCGGCATAGGCCCGGGCAAAGGCAAGCCTGCCGCGCTTCACGCTGCGGTTGAACTGAAGGAGTTCGCCCAGTATCCGGTGATGCTCGCCCTCATGTTCTGCGAGTGCTGGATACTTCCCCAGGCGCATGAGTCTGCCCTCCCTCACGAAGTGCAGGCGCGTGCGGTCCACCAGTTTTTGGAAGAGGACCGGGAATTCGGCATCGCTCGCCTCGATCAGGATACCCAGTAGCGCAAGGAATTCCCGATGGTCGTGATCCAATTCCTCCACCCCCAAGGCGTCTCGCATAGGATCCCAGCTAGACATCACGCGGCCTCCACCCCAACCCTACGGTCCGCGGCTGCAAGAAAGTTCGCCACATCCGCCGGGACGAGTTCCAGCTTCAGTTTCTCGACGAACCGGGCTTCCTTGGCGGTCGGATTGGGGATGAGCGCCCAGCCCGAGGGCTGGCCTGCGCCATACATGATGTCCGAGAGCACCATGCGTTCCGTGTCCCGATTCAGCCGTACGCCCAGCAGCAGGTAACGGCGACCCTGACGCATGGGCTTGACGAAGCCGGGGATGGCGAAGCCGCCCATCAATTCCGTGAGGTAGTCAACGAAGTCCGCATCCGAGGCGATGTAATTGGATTCCGGCAGGGGCGTGCCCAGAGGTTTGAACAGAATCGGCAGGGAGGCGTCCACGTCTTCCTGTTCGACGCTACGGTAGGCCATCCCGTCATGGTGGAATATCTTGAATCGATAGTCCGTGCCTGCAATGCGTGACAGGCCCACAATGAGGGTGTGGGGCCTGCTGGCATATTCCTTCTGCAGCGTGGTGTCCCGGTTGGTGTCCACGATGTAGGGGAGGTTCTGCCCGGCTAGCCACGAGTGCAAGGCTGATGCATTCCAGGACGTGTCCCGATAGATGCTATCCAGGCTGCGTTTTAGCGCGGAACGCCCTTTCTTCAGCTCGAGGTGCATCGCGGCACGGGGAAACTCGTACATCAGCTTGGGGGCCATGGGTTGGCCGTTGTTTATGGCGAGAATCAGACTATTGTTGTCGGCAGGCATGGGCCGGCCAGACTGGGTGTCCACGACGCCAGCCAGCGCGCCGGCACCCAGGTAAGGCACCACCGAGCCGTCCATCAGGCCCGCCAGGATGGGTTCAAAGGAATCGTGCATGGGCTGCTCCTTGCAAATCAATACGCTTGACCTCGCAAGAAGCAGGCCACACTCAAATACACGATATTACGGGCTTTGCGCTGATCTAGCCCTGTCGCATTTGCTCCAAGACGCGCCGGATTGTGATTGAAGCGACTCAGATCAGCCGATAACTTACCTCGTATACTCCACCGATGACCATGAACTCATCCTCCCCCTTGAGTTGGCCCGGCAACAGCCGGTGCATGAAGAAGACCTTGGGCAGCGGCACACGCACTTCCATGATGTAGTCACCAAATTCTCCAGCACGTTCCCGCGCGCTGGTGAAGGACGACAGGTTGTTGAGGAGCACTCGGTGGCGGCCCGGCCCCCGCTCCTGCAGGACTTCGTGTTCGCGTGCGTGGTTTACGCCCCGGTACAGGGTGAGATGGGTTTCACCCGGCCGCTGTCTTCCCAATTCGTATTGGCAGTAGCTGTAGAGCAGGTCCAGCTGCGCTTCGAGCGCGTTGGTGCCGTACAAGCCTTTGGCGCGCATTTCCAGGAAATGACGGTACGTCTCACCCGAGAAATCGCGGATGGGACCGCCGTGATATCGGGTCAGCAGGCCAAAGCGGGATTCCACCCATCCCTTGAGAACCGCGCTCTCCAGTGCATCGCTGTCAAACGCCCAGCCCCGCACGCTACGCAAATAGTTGGCCTTGGGGCGACCATGTGGCGCTGTGCCGGAGTAGCCGGCCTCCTCCGGCAGGTCCAGGCTAAATGCCGCGGCCATGTGGCGCTGAAAAATCCCGGCCCGCACGAGGGGATCTGCTTCCGCGCCGAGGCGCTCAAACAACGCTCGATGCAGTTCGATCACGCCGTCGAGCGCGAGTAGGACGGGATGAAGTTGGTACGTGAGGCTACCCAGAATCGATGCAGGAAGGCTACAGCGATTGATCGGCAGACGTGCGTCACGCGGCAGGCTCAGGCTGTCGGGCTCGGTGGTTTTTGTTGTGGCCACCCCTACAAAGTCCCGGTTATTGTCGTGTCTTGAACGCGCAATCCGCCGGCCTTGTCTTGGGTTATTGTTTTTCATATCAATCAGTTAAGTATTTGGCCGCGCTTTGGCACACGCCTTGCGACAAGAAGCGTGCGAGCGAATTTTTCATTCGCATACCTAACGTGACGTGTCAAAGGAGAGATCAAGATGGCTTTGCGTCAATGTGCGATTTACGGCAAGGGCGGTATTGGTAAGTCTACTACCACCCAGAACCTGGTGGCTGGCCTCGCAGAGGCCGGTAAGAAAGTGATGATCGTCGGCTGCGATCCCAAGGCGGATTCAACTCGCCTGATTTTGCACGCCAAGGCCCAAAACTCCATCATGCAAATGGCATCGGAAGCCGGCTCGGTCGAAGATCTGGAGCTCGAAGACGTGCTCAAGGTCGGTTACCGCGACATCAAGTGCGTGGAATCCGGTGGTCCGGAACCCGGCGTCGGGTGTGCAGGGCGTGGCGTGATCACCGCGATTAACTTCCTGGAAGAGGAGGGCGCTTACGAGGAAGACCTTGACTTCGTATTCTATGACGTGTTGGGCGACGTGGTCTGCGGCGGATTTGCCATGCCGATTCGCGAGAACAAGGCGCAGGAGATCTACATCGTATGTTCAGGCGAGATGATGGCCATGTACGCGGCCAACAATATTGCCAAGGGCATTGTGAAATACGCCAACTCCGGCGGCGTGCGTCTGGCAGGCCTGATCTGCAACAGCCGCAACACCGCGCGCGAAGACGAGCTGATCATGGAACTGGCACGCCAAATGGGCACCCACATGATCCACTTCGTGCCGCGCGACAACGTGGTACAGCGTGCCGAAATTCGCCGCATGACGGTGATTGAGTATGAGCCGGCCGCTAAGCAGGCCCAGGAGTATCGCGATCTGGCCAACAAGATCATCAACAACAAGAACCTGGTTATCCCTACCCCGATCACCATGGACGAGTTGGAGGATCTGCTGATGAAATTCGGCATCATGGAAGAGGAAGACGAATCCATCGTCGGCAAGACCGCCGCCGAGGAAGGCGCGACGGCCGCGGCCTAACACCCGACTGTCATTCCGGGGTACCCCGGAATGACAACCCTAACCTGTCATAGGCTGTCCGCAAATTAGCGGCGGCGTGAAAGGAGCAATAATGTCAACGCTGACACGTGAAGAGACCGAAGCCCTCATTGCCGAGGTACTCGAGGTTTATCCAGAGAAGGCTCAGAAGGACCGCGCCAAGCATTTGGCGGTCAACGACCAAAGCATTGAGAAGTCGAAGCAATGCATCACATCAAATCGGAAGTCGCTGCCCGGCGTGATGACCGTGCGCGGCTGCGCTTATGCGGGATCGCGCGGCGTGGTATGGGGCCCGATCAAGGACATGATCCATATCTCCCATGGTCCAGTGGGCTGCGGTCAATATAGCCGCGCGGGCCGCCGCAACTACTATGTCGGTACGACCGGCGTGAATACCTTTGCCGAAATGAACTTTACCTCCGACTTTCAGGAGAAGGACATCGTCTTTGGCGGCGACAAGAAGCTCGCCAAGATTATCGATGAGATCGAGGGCCTGTTTCCGCTCTCCAAGGGCATCTCGGTCCAATCCGAATGTCCCATCGGCCTCATTGGAGACGATATCGAGGCGGTCTCCAAGAAGGCGGCCGCCACCCTGAGCAAGCCCGTTGTCCCGGTGCGCTGCGAAGGGTTCCGAGGGGTCTCGCAGTCCCTCGGCCATCATATCGCCAATGACGCGATTCGTGACTGGGTATTGGACAAGCGCGACAACAAGCCGTTCGAGTCCACCCCGTATGACGTCTCCATCATCGGTGACTACAATATCGGCGGCGACGCCTGGTCCTCCCGGATTCTTCTGGAAGAGATGGGTCTGCGGGTGATTGCTCAGTGGTCCGGTGACGGCACCCTGGCCGAAATGGAAAATACGCCCAAGGCCAAGCTTAACCTGCTGCACTGCTATCGCTCGATGAACTACATCAGTCGGCATATGGAAGAGAAGTACGGGATTCCATACATGGAGTACAACTTCTTTGGCCCGACCAAGATTGCCGAGAGCTTGCGCAAGATTGGCGCCTTCTTCGACGAGACCATTCAAGCCAAAACCGAAGAAGTGATTGCGAAATATCAGCCTATGGTGGATGCCGTGATCGCTAAGTTTAGACCGCGCCTGGAAGGCAAACGTGTGATGCTTTACGTGGGCGGACTACGCCCCCGGCATGTGATCGGCTCGTATGAAGACCTGGGTATGGAAGTGGTGGGCACCGGTTATGAGTTCGCCCACGGGGATGACTACGACCGCACTATCAAGGAAATGGGGAACGCCACCCTCCTTTATGACGATGTCACGGGTTTTGAATTCGAGGAGTTTGTGAAGAAGATCAAGCCCGACCTCATTGGCTCAGGAATCAAGGAAAAGTACATCTTCCAAAAGATGGGCATCCCTTTCCGCCAGATGCACAGTTGGGATTATTCCGGCCCCTACCACGGCTATGACGGATTCGCCATCTTCGCCCGGGACATGGACATGACGCTCAACAACCCGTGCTGGGGAAAGCTGGTGCCGCCATGGAAGAAGCCCGTCGAGACAGCTGAGCTGCAGACGAAAGCCGCGTGAGTAGTCAGGAGTTAGCCGTGAGGCGATAAAGGTAACGGGATGGCGGTCTGCCGCCTCCCACCGTTCGCCCCACCTGTAAAAACCTACGCCCGTGTCCGCAGATTGGCGGCTTGGGTCAGGAGAAAGAAATGCAAGTTACAGACAAGATTGTCCCCTCGTATCCGCTGTTTCGTCAGCAGGAATACAAGGATTCCCTCACCAACAAGCAGGAGATGTTCGAAGAGAAGGTTCCTCAGGACAAGATTAACGAGGTCTTCCAGTGGACCACTTCGGCCGAATATCAGGAATTGAATTTCAAACGGGAAGCGCTGACGGTCAACCCGGCGAAGGCCTGCCAGCCGCTCGGAGCCGTGCTGTGCGCTCTCGGATTTGAAAAGACTCTGCCCTATGTGCATGGCTCGCAGGGTTGCGTGGCCTACTTCCGCACCTATTTCAATCGTCACTTCAAGGAGCCGATTTCCTGCGTGTCTGATTCGATGACCGAGGATGCGGCGGTGTTCGGCGGGCAAAAGAACATGTTTGATGGCCTGGAAAACGCGAAGGCGCTGTACAAGCCGGATATGATCGCGGTCTCCACTACCTGTATGGCAGAGGTCATTGGGGACGACCTCAACGCCTTCATCAACAACTCCAAGAAGGAAGGTCACATTGCCCAGGAATTCCCCGTGCCCTTCGCCCACACGCCCAGTTTCGTCGGCAGCCATGTCACGGGCTGGGATAACATGTTCGAGGGCATCATCCGCTATTTCACCCTCAATTACATGGAAGGCAAGGAAGTCGGCAGCAACGGCAAGATAAACATCGTGCCGGGCTTTGAAACCTATCTGGGAAACTTCCGCGTGATTAAGCGCATGCTGGACGAGATGGGGGTGGGCTACACGTTCTTGTCCGATCCGACCGAGATCCTCGATACCCCCGCAGATGGTCAGTTCCGCATGTATGCCGGCGGAACCACTCAGGAGCAAATCAAGGATTCCCCGAATGCCAAGAACACTTTCTTGCTGCAACCCATGCAGCTGGAGAAGACCAGGAAGTTCGTCGAGGGCACGTGGAAGCATGAGGTACCGAAGCTCAATATTCCGATGGGGTTAGAGTGGACCGACGAATGGTTGATGAAGGTGGCAGAGGTCACAGGCAAGCCCATCCCGGATTCCCTGGCCAAGGAGCGTGGCCGTCTGGTGGACATGATGACCGACAGCCATACTTGGCTGCACGGCAAGAAATTTGCGCTGTACGGCGATCCGGACTTTGTCATGGGCATGACCCAATTCCTGTTTGAACTGGGCGCCGAGCCGATTCACATTGTGTGCAACAACGGCAGCAAAAAGTGGGACAAGACCATGAAGAAGCTCCTGGAGTCCTCACCCTACGGCGTGAACTGCAAGACTTATCCCGGTGCCGACCTGTGGCACATGCGCAGTCTGTGTTTCACCGAGAAGCCGGATTTCCTGATTGGTAATAGCTACGGTAAGTATATCCAGCGTGACACCGTGCACAAGGGCCGTGAGTTTGAAGTGCCCCTGATCCGTTTGGGGTTCCCCATTTTCGACCGGCATCACCTGCATCGTCAGTCTACCCTGGGTTACGAGGGTGCCATGCTGATCCTCACCACCCTCGTTAACGCGGTTCTTGAACGGCTCGACGATGATACCCGCGGGATGGGGACGACGGACTACAACTACGACCTGATTCGCTAACGCGAACCGTGCCAGGGGACGAGGTGCAAGAAGCGATAAGAAGCTTCTTGTGCCTTGAATCTTGCATCTCAAGGAATTCGATATGGCTAACATCATGATCCGGCGCAGCGACAAGGGCGAGTACGTGTTCTATCTGCCGAAACGCGATCTCGAAGACACCATTGTCTCGATGGAATTCGACACTCCTGAGAAGTGGGGTGGCGAGATCAAGCTCAACAATGGCGGACTCTATTTCATCGAGCCCCAAGCCGCACCGGCCCGTCTGCCCTATTCGCTGCGCGCCAAGCGCCTCGATGCGGCGGAATGAATTGAAAGGAAAATCATCATGGCAATGAAAATCGACTCGACGCTTTGCACCGCCTGCGGCGATTGCGAACCGGAATGTCCCACCACGTCCATCAAGCCGAAGAAAGGTATTTACTTCATCGATCCGGAAACTTGCACCGAATGCGAGGGGGATTTTGACAAGCCCAAGTGCGTTGAGCTGTGTCCCATTGATAAATGTATCGTGCCGCTGGTTGCCTGAGTCGATCTTCCCCGTGGGCGCAACTTGCGCCGCGCTGTCCGCGGCGGAAGCGGCACTTGCATTTCGTAAGGAGACGCCAATTATGACCACCATTACCAAGGGCGCCGCACTTCGCATCGCCCTGGCTGCGAAAGCACTGGAAGAGGCCGATCCGCGGGCTTTCACCGTCAAGCTCGCGGAAACCCTGGAGCTGCCGCTCACCGAGGCAAAACTCGCCAAGGTCACTGTCGCAGATCTGAAGCTGATCCTCAGCGGCGAAGAGACCGTCGAACCGGATCAGGAAATGGCGTCCATTAAGCGCGCCGTGCGTTATCTGTGGGGCGACAGCGCTGAGGATGAGACCATCCCTACGCCAGAAATCTACACGGAGGGCGAGTTGGCGGGCGGTCTGCGTGTGGCTGTCGCCTCCAACAGTGGCGAAAACTTGGACGGACATTTCGGCTCCGCTTCGCGCTTTCTTATTTATCAGGTTGGACGGGAGGCCATGAACCTCGTTGACGTTCGGCCCACGCTCATTGCAGATGAAGCGGACGACAAGAACGTTGCCCGTTCCGAACTCATCAACGACTGCCAGATCGTCTATGTGCAGTCCATCGGCGGTCCGGCTGCTGCAAAAGTGGTGCGTGCGGGCGTGCATCCGGTAAAGATTCCCGCCGCCGGACCTGCACGCGCAACGCTTGTCCGGCTTCAAGCAGTGCTCGATGCGCCCCCCCCTTGGCTGGCCAAGATTCTGGGGGTGGAGGCGAAGTCGCTTGCAAAATTTGCCGATGACCACGAGGAACTGGAGACATGATTACCGCAGAAATCCTCGCTGCGGTTTATGACCAGGCTTCCGCTCAGGGTCCGTCCGAAGCCACCCTCCAGAGCCTGCGCACGGGCTGGCCCACGCTTCACTTCACCTTGTGTAGCGAAGATGACGTCTCCGCCCGGCTGGCTCCGGCGGTGGAAGGCAGGGATTTTAATCTCTACCTGATAAGCAACACGCAACACTGCCTCGCCTTTACCACCCTGCCCGAAGCCGCCACCGGTCTGGTGCTGGCGATTCACTCCGACCCGTGAGGCACTTGCGCAATGGGGTCGCACAATATTTCGTCATCCGTTATAGGGTCGGGGCATATAGCGGGTTCAAGCAGATGTGCCACGACGGTTGCTCTGCCCCCGGCGTCTGTTGGCCTAACCCTTTTGGAGCGCGTCGCCGAATTGGGCACCTTGCGGGACGCCGCCGCGGCACTGGGCTTAGATGAAGACGTGGCATGGGACTATTTGGTGGCGGCAAACAACTTGTCCGAGGAACCGCTTATTCGGGTCCGGGGCAAGAACCTGACGCCGACCGACCATGCTAGGCTCTTGCTCGGGCGATCCGAGAACCTCGCGCGCGCGTTTCATCACTTTCTTGACGAACCGCAGGGCGGCGCCTTCCGTCAATTCCACCTCCGTTACCAGTTCCTGTGCCGGCTTGAGACACGTACGAGCGCGCGCAACCAGTTCTACTGCTCGGTTCAAGCAGTACGTCGGGAACAGGTCAATGCTGTGGTTACCCTAGACCTGGGTGGCGGTGATCGGCTAGCGGCACACATCACGGCCCACAGTGCCAAGGAACTCGGGCTACGTAACGGGCGATCCTGCCACGCTTTGATTGATCCCGCCTGGGTGGAGGTGCAAGCTGAGTCGGACTGGGAGCGCTACACGCAGCACAACTGCCTGCGCGGGAAGGTGGTGCGCTGTCTCGACGACCCCGTGGATGCCGAAGTGGCCATCGAGCTGGCTAGCGGCCGCATCGTGGTGGCGTCCATGACCCGCGTCGAGCTGGCTGGAAAGGATATTCGGGTGGGACATCGCGCCCGCGTCGTCATCCAGTCTTCGCAGATCATCCTCGCAGTGGACGAGCCCATCACGTTGTCCGCTGTGAACCGGCGAGGAACGCCTTATGGCGCATAGCCTGAGTTACGACCTTTTGATGCAATCGAGCCGTGACCGGGCGGATCCGATTGCCCGCGCACTGGCCGGCGCACTCGCTGGTGCAGCCAGTGGTATTATCCAGGCGCCCAGCTCGTCGCTCGGCTTGACCGCCGCGCGCTTCCATGCCTTGTTGACGCAGTATTTTCCGGTTCTTGCCGGCAATGTTTGTCTGAACGACGGGGTAGGCTGCCCGCCCCTGCGCAACGACGAGTTCGACGATCTGGTTGCGCTACTCCTCGCGCATCGAGCACATGACGGTGAACCAATCGAATGGCTGGCACACGCCATTGCTAGCGCCTGCATGGGCGGCAACCATCTCTACCAGGATATGGGCCTATCCAATCGCCAAGCCTTGTCGGACCTGCTTAGGGAGCACTTCCCGCGCCTGTTTAAGAAGAACGTCGGCAACATGAAGTGGAAGAAATTCTTCTACAAACAACTCTGCGACCAAGCTGAGATCAAAGTTTGTCAGGCGCCCTCCTGCCAGGTCTGCAACGATTTCTGGAAATGCTTCGGACCCGAGGATGAGAGTTTTCCGGTCAACCTGGCGGTGCTGGCGGGCCGGGCACCGAATGGAGGGGCGGCGACGTGACCACCCCCTACCGCCCGCCGGTCGACAAATTAGCCTTTGGTCGCCAGGATCACGTGCGAAGCCTTGATGATGGCGGATACCGGTTTTCCGATGTCAAGACCAAGGGTGTCGACGCTCTCGTTGGTGATGATGGCATTCACGGTCAGTCCGCCCGACGTTTGCAGGGTCACCTCGGTGTTGACGGCACCTTTCACCAGTCGGCTGACTACACCCCGCAGATGGTTGCGGGCGCTGGTCTTCAGGCCGGAATCGTCGGTCATCAGGATGACCCAGGGCGCCTTGATCAGGGCGGTCGCCTCGCTGCCAACATGCAAGCCCAGCTCTTTGACGCTGCCCATGGTGACGACAGAGACGATGCGGTCGCCGCTGTCCAACGTCAGATCCACCTCGGCGTTGACAGGACCCGCGATCACGGAGGTAACTTTGCCAGTGAATTGGTTGCGCGCGCTGCTTTTCAAAAGAGATTCTCCCTGGAGTTTCATGCGGGCGACCCGCCGCCCGCGTCAGGTACCAGTGTAGTGCAAAAGGCGCGCGTGCGCGGGGAAAATCTGCAGCGTTATTAACATCGTTACATAACGCCTTTCAGGTCCGACGCGAGGTGTTGAACGGGCCTCAATCGGTTTATAGGATTGCATATTTTGGCGGCAGTGGCATAAGTGACAGCTTGAAACTATATATTTTTTCCCCTTCGTTATGGTGTAATTGGTTATATATACGCTAAAGATGAGCGAGGACCGACACATGCACTTGGTTGGGCGAATCTATCTGGATACAGACGAGGGCGTGCTGTTGGCGGGGCAGCGCGTGCGTCTGCTGGAGGCGATCGAACGGAACGGTTCGATCCAGAAAGCCGCCAAAGAACTGGGCCTGTCATACAAGACAGCCTGGGACGCCGTGAATTCCATGAACAATCTGTGCGACCAAGTATTAGTGCTGCGGGAGGTGGGCGGCCGGCGCGGCGGTGGGAGCCAGGTCACCGAGCACGGGCGCAACATGATCAAGCTCTTCCGTGCTGTCGAAGGCGAGTACCAGCGAGCGCTGGACAAGTTAGGCGGCAATCTTGCCGACATGCGCACCTTCAACCGGCTTCTCAACCGTTTTTCGATGAAGACCAGCGCGCGCAACCAGTTTCGCGGTGTTATCACGGCACTCATCCAAGGACCGGTGAATTACGAAGTGAGGCTCCGTCTCGACGACCGCAACGAGATTGTCGGGGTGGTTACGAACCAGAGCGCCGAAAACCTTGAACTGCGCATGGGTATGGAGGTCATTGCCCTGGTCAAGGCGCCATCCGTGTTGCTATTCACGGATACGCAGGTGAAGGTTTCCACCCGCAACCGGTTTTGGGGAGCGGTGTACGACCTGCAAGTGGGTCCGGTCAACGCTGAAGTCACGGTCGCCCTGCCCAGCGGCAAGACGGTGATCGCTGTGGTGACCGGGGACAGCTGCGAGGAACTGGGTCTGAGCGTGGGCACGCCGGTATGCGCCGCCTTCAAGTCCTCCAGTGTCATCCTCGCCGTCATGAACTGATTCCCACAACTCAAGGAGTAATCAAGATGAAATTTGCCCCAAGGCTCGCGGCACTGGCTTTCGCCCTCATCAGCGGGTTCGCGAACGCAGACGAAGTCCAGGTCGCCGTCGCCGCCAACTTCACCGCACCGATGAAAGCGATCACCGCCGACTTCGAGAAGGATACAGGTCACAAGGCCCTGCTGGCCTTTGGGTCCACGGGTCAGTTCTACTCCCAGATCAAGAACGGCGCGCCATTCCAGATACTCTTGTCTGCCGACGGCGAGACGCCGGCCAAACTCGATAAAGAAGGGATGACCGTTCCGGGCAGCCAATTCACCTACGCCATCGGCAGCCTGGTGCTTTGGTCTGCCAATCCGTACTTCGTTGATCGCACGGGCACCGTGCTGAAAAAAGGCAATTTCGAACACATCGCCATCGCCAATCCCAAGCTGGCACCTTATGGCGCCGCCGCCATGGAAACCCTGACCAGGATGGGCTTGATCCACAAGTTGCAGGCCAAGTTCGTCCAGGGTGAGAACATCGCCCAGACCTATCAATTTGCCGCAACTGGCAATGCCGAACTCGGATTCGTGGCGCTGTCCCAGGTGATGAAGAACGGCAAGATCGGCGCGGGTTCGGCCTGGATTGTGCCGGCCACGATGCATGCCCCGATTCGTCAGGATGCGGTGATCCTCTCCAATGGCAAGGACAACGCCGCCGCGGAAGCGCTGATGAAATACCTGAAAAGCGCCAAGGCCCGGGCGGTCATCAAGTCCTATGGTTACGAAGTGGAATAGTCCGCACTGTCTTGCCCGCCCCGTGGACGGTTGCTAACAGGCCGGCGCGATGTTGAACGACGCTGACTTTTCCACGCTACGCCTGACCCTTGAGCTGGCCGGTTTGACCACGGCGCTGCTACTCATCGTCGGCACCCCCATCGCCTGGTGGCTTTCCCGCACCCGTTCCTGGCTTAAGTCACCGGTGGGCGCCGTGGTGACCCTGCCCCTGGTGTTGCCGCCTACGGTATTGGGCTTTTACCTGCTGGTGGCCATGGGCCCCAACGGTTTCATTGGCCACCTGACGCACGCGTTGGGACTGGGCTTACTGCCTTTTACCTTTCCGGGGCTGGTGCTGGCCTCGGTCATCTATTCCCTGCCCTTTACGGTGCAGCCGTTGCAGAACGCCTTCGAGGCCATCGGCAACCGCCCGCTCGAGGTGGCGGCCACGCTGCGGGCCTCGCCTCTGGACACGTTTTTCAGCGTGGTGGTGCCGCTGGCCCGACCCGGTTTCATCACCGCCGCCATCCTGAGTTTTGCCCACACGGTGGGTGAGTTCGGCGTAGTGCTCATGATCGGGGGAAACATCGCAGATCGGACCCGCGTGGTCTCGGTACAGATATACAACCACGTCGAAGCCCTCGAATACCGCGAGGCCTACTGGCTGGCGGGCGGCATGCTAATCTTTTCTTTCTTGGTTCTGCTCGCGGTGAACGCCTTCAATCCACCCAACAAGAAGACCGAGCAATGAACCGCGCCGCGCCGCCCACGACCTACCTGAGCGCAGGACGCATCAAGGCCCAGTTTCAGCTTTCGTGGGCCGACTTTACGCTAAAGGTGGACCTGTCCCTACCCGGCCAGGGGGTCACTGCCCTGTTCGGTCCTTCGGGCGCAGGAAAGACCGCCCTGCTGCGTTGCATTGCCGGCTTGGAGCGGGTGCCTGGCGGTCACTTGGAAGTCGCTGGGGAAGTCTGGCAGGATGACAAGTACTTCCTGCCAACCCACAAGCGCCCCCTCGGCTACGTGTTCCAGGAATCGAGTCTATTTCCACACCTCACCGTTCGGCGCAACCTGGAATTTGGCCCCAGGCGGGTCCCCATCGGCAGCAGCAAAGTATCCCTGGACCCTTCTATTGAATTGCTCGGCATTGGCCACCTGCTTGACCGGAAGCCGAATCACCTGTCGGGGGGCGAGCGACAACGAGTGGCCATCGCTCGCGCGCTGGCGGTTAGCCCCAAGATATTACTGATGGATGAACCGCTTGCCGCGGTCGACCTGGCTCGCAAGCAGGAAATCCTCCCTTACCTGGAACGGCTCCACGACGAACTGGAGATCCCCATCCTCTATGTGAGTCACTCGCCCGACGAAGTGGCACGCTTGGCGGACCACCTTGTCGTGCTGCAGAACGGCCACGCGGTTGCCGAAGGTCCGCTCTTGGAGACGCTGGCGCGTCTTGATCTGCCCATCCGATTGGGCGAAGACGCTGGCGTGGTTCTCGACGCAGTGATCGGAGCACGCGATGAAGAATGGCATCTGGCCCGGGCCGACTTTTCAGGCGGCAAGCTGTGGGTGCGGGACCCCGGCCTGCCGATCGGCCGGCACGTGCGCTTGCGCATCCTGGCCCGTGACGTCAGCTTGTCCCTGCAACATCAGGACGCCACGAGCATTCTCAACTTGCTCGAGGGCACGATTCGTGAGATGGGCGGTGACTCCCACCCGGCCCTGTACCTGATCCGGGTCCAGGTGGGCGATACCCCGATCGTCGCCCGAGTGACCAAGCGTTCCGCTGCTGCGCTCAATCTGACGACCGGAAAGTCGGTATGGATTCAGATCAAGGCGGTCGCGCTGATCGGCTAAACGTGAAGCGCGACCTCGCCCTGACCGATGAAGCCCTCTCACGCTTGCTGGCGGAGGACGCGCCCTATGGCGATCTCACCACCGAATTGCTCGGCATGGGCGAGTGCCCCGCTTTGCTGACCTTCTCGGCTCGCACCGCCATGGCCGTTTGCGGCAGCGAGGAGGCCGCGCGGATGTTCACCCTGGCTGGGGCGCGGTCTACGGTTATCGCGGCATCCGGAACCGTCAGTGACGGCCTGCTGCTGACGGCAGAGGGCGACACCGCCACCTTGCACCGCGTCTGGAAATCCGTTCAAGTGCTCGTGGAACTCTATTCCGGCATTGCCACTGGCGCCGTGGCAATTATAACGACCTTGCGCGACGCGGGTTGTGCCAAGCCACTGGCGTGCACCCGAAAACATTTTCCGGGCACCAAGGAGATGGCCGTCAAAGCGGTCCGCTGTGGCGGGGCTTACATGCACCGACTTGGATTGTCGGAAACCCTGCCGCTGTTTCATGAGCACCGCGTCTTCCTGGAGGAACCGGCTGTCCTCATGGTAGCCCGTATACGCTCGGTACTACCCGAGCGCGGTTTGGTGGTCGAGGTCGCGAGCGAGTCGGAGGCCTTGACCTGGGCCGAAGCGGGCGCACCCATCCTGCCACTTGAACGCTTCGGCCCCGAACAGGTACGCGGTTTAAGGGAAAAGCTGGCATCGAGGCAGCTCACCCCTGTCCTGGCCATTGCCGGTGGGGTTGGCGCCGACAATGCCGTGGCCTACGCCGTCGCCGGCGCGAGCATCCTGGTCACCTCGGCGCCCTATCATGCCCCCCCCGCGCGATGTCCGAGTCGCGTTCTCGCGTCCTGCACATCCATGAGTGGGTTGACCGCGCCGCGGGTCGGGAATAAGCGCGGCACGATACCGTTGCACGCGGACCATCTGACCCGACGCCCGGCACCGCGCCCGATGTCGCGATGCGCGCGGCCCGGATCTCACGCAGATCACGGCCGTCGCGTCGATTGCATGAGCACTGTCGGATGAATAGCGTCATCGAATATGCCACGACCGATGACGTCCCCGCCATGGCGGATCTGCTCACCGAACTTTTTACCCTGGAGACGGATTTTCAGCCTGACCGGGAGAAACAGCTTGCAGGATTGAAGCTCATCATTGATGAACCTGCAATGGGGCAGCTCTTCGTCGTGCGCGTGAATGCCATGATTGTGGGCATGGCCAACGCGCTCATCACCTTCAGTACTGCGGAAGGCGGTCGGGTGGTGCTAATGGAAGACGTCATAATCAAGACCGAATACCGCGGCAGGGGGTTCGGCACTCGCCTGGTCAAGCACGTGCTGGCGTGGGCCAAGAACGAGCGCATGACCCGGGTCACGCTCCTGGCTGACAAGGGCAATGCACTCGCCCTCAGCTTCTACGAGCGCATGGGTTTCCAGCCATCTGCGATGACCGTCCTCAGGCGCACGCTAGATTGACGGAAGCGATGGGATGCCGTTCTGCTACCCCGGGGAGGGGGCGTCGAATGGATAACGGGTCAGCTGACCCTGAATTCCGTCCGTGGCCGAAATGGAAGTCCGTTTTGATCCTGGTTTGAATGATCCGGTTGAACGTCCCAAAGGGGCAAGGCGAGCAAGCGCGTTTTCAAGATGGACTTGGCAGGGATTCAGTTTTCGCCTGACGCGGCGGCCCGAAACCGGACCTTTTTCTTCACCTTGTCGGCCACATAGGCCGTGAACTCATCGAGGTTTTCATACGCCCGGGCAATCGCCAGGTTGGCCAGGGCATCGATAAGTCGCCGGGTTTGTTCGATTTCGTCCAAGCCGCGTCCGCACACGACACATGTTTTGCCGTCATCGCGGCAGGCGGTCTTGCCTTTGCAAGGGGTAAAGAGGGTCATCTCAGGCCTTACATCTGCCGCACTTTGATGTTGAGGATCTGGATGCGGTAGGCAATCTGTCTCGGTGTCATGCCGAGCAACCGCGCGGCCTTTGCCTGGACCCAGCCAGCCTGTTCCAGGGCGGCGATCACTTTCTCCCGTTCGTCGAGATTCGGGTCGTCCAGGTCGACGCCACGCGGTGTGTTGCTTCCAACCGATACGGTTTCCTCAATGCCGGTCAGCAGTACCGCGTCGCGGTCAATGATGCCGTTTTCACTCATTACGGCGGCACGCTCCAGGCAATTTTCCAGTTCGCGCACGTTACCCGGCCAGTTATGGTGCATGAGGACACGCATCGCCGAATCCGTGAGATCCAGCGCCCGCCCTTGCTGGCCACCAATTTTTTCGATGAGGTGGCGGGCGATGCTGGGAATGTCCTCCATGCGCTCGCGTAGTGGAGGCAGAAAGATGGGCATGACGTTTAGGCGGTAATACAGATCCTCCCGAAATCGACCATTCTCGACATCGATTTCGAGGTCGCGGTGGGTCGCGGCAACCACGCGCACGTCGACCTTAATGGTACGCGTGCCCCCGACGCGCTCGAGTTCGCCTTCCTGCAGCACGCGGAGCAGCTTGGCCTGGAAGGCTGAGGACACCTCGCCAATTTCGTCCAAGAAAAGAGTGCCACCATCGGCTTGCTCGAAGCGGCCCTTGCGTTGGGTCATTGCGCCGGTAAAGGCGCCCTTCTCGTGGCCGAACAATTCGCTCTCAAGAAGGGTCTCTGGCAGCGAGGCGCAGTTAAGTTTGACGAATGTGCCGCGCGCCCGCGGCGAGTTGTAGTGGATGGCATTCGCGATCAATTCCTTGCCGGTACCGGTTTCGCCACGAATCAGCACCGTGGTATTCCATTTTGCCACCTGCCGAACTTGCTCAAATACGCGGCGCATGCTGTTGGTGTGGCCAATGATGCTGTCGAACCCGTGCTGCCCCCGAACCGTGCGGCGCAACTGGTCACGTTCGTCCTTGAGGGTCTGGCGCTCCTGTTCCACTTCCCAGGACAGGCGCACGCTCTGGCCGATCAGGTTCGAAACCATCTCCAAAAAACGCGCCCGTTCGCTCAATTGGCCCACGTTGTCGGACGCAGGCTGTGCCGCCAGGACGCCGACCACGTTATGTTTGACCCGAATGGGGACGCCAATAAAGGGGCCATCACTGTCATAGATGCCCAGCTTACCGCGGAAGCGCGGCTCATCCGAGATGCGCTTGAGTACGACCTTGTCGGCTGCTTCGAGGACCATGCCCACGACGCCTTCACCGGGTTGGTACCGGATATCCTCGAGCCGCACGGTGCCTAGGCCGTGGACCGCAACGACCTGTTGCTCGCTCGTGTCTGGATCGGAGAGCGTGACCATGCCACGTTCAAGGCCGCCTCCCTCGTGCAGAGCGCGCAGCACAGCGGACAAGGTTTCCTTCAGATCAAGGGATTGGGACAGCACTTGGCTGACTTGGAACAATGTCTCCAAATCTGCGGATAGCTGATCGAGTTTGCGTCGGATGCCCGTATCCTGGCTGGCGGTATTCATGATCAAGAGGGAAATTGCACGCGGACCCGAGCGCCGTGTCGGAAATCGGGATCGATTTCGATCAACCCGCCGTGATTGGCCACGACTTCTTGGGCAACCGTAAGTCCCATGCCGATATGCTGCCGATCCGCGCCCTTGGTCGTGAAAAAGGGCTCAAAAATCTTGAGGCGCCACTCATCCGGAATACCCGGGCCGCTGTCCTCGATAATCACTTCAATCCGGTCGACGTGGGCGACCGTGGCCATCTTCAGTTCCCGCTGCCCGGCGCGCGACTCGTGGATGGCTTCCACGGCATTGTCGAGCAGCTGTTTGAAAAGGGTGGATAACTGCCTGACCCGGCCTTGCAGTAACGGAAGGTCGTGCGCGGGATGCCACTCGACCACCACGCCTTCGGCCAACATTCGCGGCGTCGTGATGCGCAGCACGTCTTGGATGAGTTCGTTGAGGTTGACCGGCTGCACCACTTCGTCTGCCTCACAGGGGATGCTCCCCCGCAGCGTGTCGAGCGTCTGGCTGCCCGCCTTCAAGGCTTCCTGGAGGCTGGCTAACAGGGGGCCGGTCGCGGCGTGCCCGCCATTGCGCTCGAGCAAGCGAACCGCGGCCGCCAGCATGTTGAATGGACCCTGCAATTGATAGACGGCGCCCGATAGCGCTTCGCGCAGGCTCTGAATTCGATCCTGCTCCGCCAGCAACGCCCGCAGGCCATTTACCCGGATCGCTTCTTGCTGATCCTTTAAGAAGGTGACGTCCTGCAAGGTGAGCAGCATGTACTGCCGTCGACGCGGCTCGTAGAAGCTGTCAGCGCTGGTGTCTTGCTCTTCGATCCAGGACCCTGCGCAGGTAAACCACCGAGTTTTGTTCGAGGTGGTGTCGATCTGCACTTCACGGCCCGAGAAGCCCCGCTTGCTCACCCTGGACTGTTCGAATTCGGGGCCCATTCGGGTGCGCAATGCGGTTAACACCGTGATGGCCGGCTCCTTGCCCAGATCACCAATCAACTTCTTATATTCCTGGTTGTCGAGCACAACTTTTTCGTCTTCGTCCAGCACGACGATGGCCACCTGGGCAGCGTCTACCACCGATTCAATCAATGCCTTCTGGTTTTGGACTTGGCGTTCGAGCCGATGCATCTCGGTTACGTCGCGATGCATGCCCAGGTAATGGGTCGTTTCGCCGCCTTCGCTTAGGACCGGGGTGATTGTCAGGTCCGCAAGGTAGCGGCTGCCGTCGCTACGGCGGTTGACCAGTAGGCCGTTCCAGGCACGCTGGCGAAGCAGCTGAGCCCACATGGTCTCGTAGACGATCTTGGGCGTGACCTTGTAGGACAAGATGGATTCCTTGCGCCCGCTCACTTCTTCTATGGCGTAGCCCGTTACGCGATGGAAGGCGGGGTTGGCATACAGGATGTGCGCCTGGGCATCGGTAATGGAAATGGCCAAGGCAGACTGCTCGACCGCGTGGCGAAACACCTCCAGCGGTACGTCCGGCGAAGTTTTCGGGGGAGCCGAATTGGCCATAGTCAAACTCAGTGGGCGGCTATTTGGACCGCAATTGTTTAGGTTAATGCAATGACCGTGCCTGCGCAAATGTGGCGGGCTTCGTCGCTCCCCGGTGCCCCGAGCTTGTAGGGTTTGCGACAGAGCGGGATACGCTGAGCGTAGCCCGACAAGAATTATTCGCACTCAATCGGTGCAGCCTTTTGCAAAACCTTGATTTAACGCGGTCCGCGGTTGGCCATCGCGCTGGCATGGCGCATGCACTCTCTGAGGAGGAGGCCGATGATCGTGACCCAATATCTTTTGCTGCTGCTCTCAACCGCACTGGTCAACAATGTTGTCCTGGTGAAATTCCTGGGCCTCTGCCCGTTCATGGGGATTTCGAAGAAGACGGATACCGCCATTAGCATGGGCTTGGCGACGACGTTTGTCATGACCATGGCCTCGGCGTCGTGCTGGATGCTGGAACACTGGCTGCTGGCCCCACTGGGCATCGAGTTCTTGCGCATCTTGGTCTACATCCTCGTCATCGCTGCCGTCGTGCAGTTTACGGAGATGGTTGTGCGTAAATCCAACCCCGCACTCTACCAGGTGCTGGGTATCTAT
>JBKQNQ010000427.1:0-5416 GCA_052145875.1 Thiobacillaceae bacterium | reverse complement strand
CGATTTTGTTGTCCGACCACTTGCACCACTCGATGTCAGTGAGTAGCGTTCGCACTCGCAGACGGCAGTCCCCCTGCGTCAGTGGCACGCCCGGCATCAGAGCTTGAATTCTCGAATCGATCAGCTCGCGCAACGTTCCGTCGTATGCGGCGCCCCGTATAGCATCGGGCGGCATGCCAATAACCTGGCTAAGCGCAAAGGAACCCTCAAAAACTCGCGCACTCGCCCGCCAGCCAACGAGACTGAGCGTGCGCTCCCACCGACTCGCTATGTCAATAATTGATTTCAGATCCGCAATATCGCAGCTCGGATCGTCCAGAAGTTTGCGGGCGCGTTGCAATTCGGCACGGGCGCGTTGCTGCGTGGCCTCGAACAAGTCGCTATCTCCCGGCCAGGGCAAGCCGATTTTTCGGACAAATTCGGGATCGATTTGGTGGGGGGTGTGGCCCCATTCGAGCGAACCAAAATCGACACTGCGGAGTGGTTCGGGCAACATCAGCCGCATGCTCTGTTCAACCCCATCAGCCAGTACTGGCCGCTCGGTGACGTCAACGTAGCTCAATCCGTCCGGATCCGCCGGGCCTAAAAACGCCACATCGTAAAAACCCGGATGGGTGGCGCTTTCTTGCGCAAGCAAACAACCGCCACCCATTTGCGCGAATGCGCACGCGGGGCCACGGATAATGTACGGGGTGGCTTTCGGTGGGGGTGGCAAATACGACATGATGTCGCATTTCAAATGCGCAAGCTGTGGAAACGAGACTCCCTTTCCCATCGCCGCATCGACATACCGCTGGGCCTGCCGGACTGAAACCGCTAGGTTCCGCTTCACAAAAGGCAAATATTCGCCGTGCGGTAAACTGTCCTTTACCTCGATCAGCAACTTACCGACCTTCTTGGCGTGGTCGATTGCCCGTTCGGCGTGACTTACGGCTAGGACGTGCTCGCGGTTAATCTCGGCCGCCATGTCGGCAAGGCTTGATTGATTTTCGGCGGCTGGGGGGCTAGACTTGTGATTCGATGTTTTCCTGATGGCCCCGAAGCGCGGCAACGCTCCCAGGGCCTTTTCTTTGTCGTGGTTCATGGCTCATGCCCCGCCCTTCTTGCCGGGTTTGTACGTCAACCCCATGTCGCCACGGGCGACCAATTTCGCTACCGTCGCTTCAATCGTTGAGGTGAGCCATGCGGGACGCTTGCCTATACGGGCGTCAGGTTCGGGGATTTCGCCGTCATTCCATTTTCTATGAAACGTCGCGTTTGAGGGATTGCCAAGGGCTTGCCTGAAGGTCGGCTTGAAGTTTAATGAATCGATACCATTGGGGGTTTGATTCTTTGCCATGTTTCGCCGTCCTTTCTGAAACGGTATTGAACATGGCTTCACTTTTACCGCAGAAATACCGCGCAGTCCGCAGGGGAAATTCACGATATTCGCTAAACCGTGAAAATAATTTCATTTGGGATTTCGAGCGGCGCTCACGTGGTTGGCGAAAGTACGGCTAGACATCTCGTCGATGATTGAATCGTCCGCCAGCTTCTCTAATTCTTTTGCCGATCGGTCCGGGTATTTCAGCGCTAAGTCCTTAATATGTTTTCCTGCCTTGCTCATGGCCCCTTGCTTGCGACCACGCCGTAAAGGTCGGAGGGATCGGAGTGTCTTAGCGTCCGCCTGGGTCTCTTTTACCTTAGCCCTCAGCTTGGCCCTCAATTTGCTAAATGCCTTGGCCTCTGCCAAAGCCTTTTTCGCCATGTACCGCAGTTTCCGTGAGGCAGTTGGCGCGAAATTTTGGGTACCCACTTCCACAGCAGATTGATATTTTCCTCCGAGGGCGCCAGCTCAATTGAGTTCAGCGCGGTCGTGTTAATGGGCTGCGTTCCGGCCGCGCCAATCACGGTGAACGGTTTCTTTCTCATACTCCCCCACGAATCGGCGTCACGGTCGCGCCGGCAGCCGCAGGTGTGTAGGCGTAGGTAGACCATTCAGCCATTAGCCGGCGCCGTTTCTCAAATAGCGACCCTCTCGCATAGGCGGCCTCTGCTCGGTCCTTGATCTGATGCGCCAGGGCGTGCTCGATCACTTCGCGCGGGAATCCAGTTGTCTCGCCTGCCCAATCGCGGAAAGTGGAGCGCATACCGTGAACGGTGAACCCGGCGGCCATGCGGCGCAGCACGGCCGATAAGCTCATGTCGGAGAGTTCCTTGCCACGAGGTGATGGGAATACATGTTCAGAATCTTCCGAGCGCGGTAATGCGAGCAGCAATTGCAATGCCCGGTCGGACAACGGTATCCGGTGCTCCTTGCCGGCTTTCATCCTTTCCGCAGGAATGGTCCAGACCGCATCTTGCAGATTGATCTCATCCCACGTTGCACCTCGAACTTCACCACTCCTTGCGGCCGTGATGATGGCAAACTCGACAGCGCGCGCGGCGATACCTTCCATCAAGTGCAAGTTGTTCAGGAATAGATTGATTTGCTGATAGGGCAATGCGGCGAGGTGCTCGACCTTGGATACCTTGCTTGGTGCCGGCAAGAGCTTGTCGAGGTGCCCTTTCCAACGTGCGGGGTTTGGTCCCGCCCGGTAGCCGTGCACCGTGGCCCAATCCAGAATATTGTCGATACGTCCGCGCAGTCGTGAGGCGGTTTCAGTTTTGACTTCCCATAGTGGGCGCAGGATGGCCAGGACGTGAGGTAGATCAACGTCTCTTGCTTGCAGCTTGCCGATAACGGGGAATGCGTACTGCTCCAGAGTCGCAGCCCATTGCGCCGCGTGCTTGGCGTTTTTCCATCCGGCCGCCTTGTCCTTCAAGAATCCATCAGTCGCTTGAGTGAAGGTGATGGACCTCGCCAGCTCCGCAGTCAGTGCGGATTTCTTGAGACGTCGATCAAGGATGGGGTCAATCCCATTGTCCACCTGCTCCCGCATCACTCGTGCCTTTTCACGTGCGCCCGCAAGAGTTACGCCCGGGAATGCGCCTAAGCCCATGTCGCGTCGTTTGCCTGCAACCCTGATGCGAAGTATCCAAGAGCGTGTTCCGCGAGACGTGATCTGCAAGGCGAGGCCCGGCACCACCCCGACAGAATAGAAGCCCGGTGCGGTCAATCGTGCGACCTCCAACGGACTGAGTTCGATTGCGCGTCTACCCATCTTCCCACCCAACTTTGTTAACCCGCCCATGTACCCAACAATCGGCGTGCGATTGAATGATATATTATGAAACGCTAAGAGACAATGGGAAAGTGGGGAACGCCCAAAAGACGCGGGGCTTCCCGGTGTTTTTGAGAAGCCCCGATATGAATTGAAATGTAGTGAGAAAAGCGATTTTGGCGGAGTGGACGGGACTCGAACCCGCGACCCCCGGCGTGACAGGCCGGTATTCTAACCAACTGAACTACCACTCCCTTCCAGTCATGAAATTTCGCACATTTCGCAAACTGGTTTCAGCTGGTGGGTGCTGACGGGATCGAACCGCCGACATTCGCCTTGTAAGGGCGACGCTCTACCAGCTGAGCTAAGCACCCGAGTACGAATAGTTTACGGCGTCCTTCAAACCCTTGCCGGCGCGGAATTTCGGCACCTTGGCCGCCTTGATTTTGATCGCACCGCCAGTGCGAGGGTTACGGCCAGTGCGTGCGGCGCGTTTACCCACGTAGAAAGTGCCAAAGCCAACGAGCGTCACCATGTCGCCCTTTTTAAGGGCCTTCTTTACTGCATCCACCGCAGCATCGAGCGCGCGTCCAGCAGAGGCTTTGGAAATGTCTGCGGATTCGGCGATAGCATCAATCAATTCGGATTTGTTCACGTGTTGTCCCCTTTCGTTCAGAGAGTGTAGTTACAGGAAGCTCCTGTGGCTGGCTTTATAACGTCCCGGAAAACCTTGTGTCAAGCGGTTTTCGGGCCGATTGTGAGTTGACAAAAAAACATTTGCGAATAATTTTTCAAACGCGCATTGCGCCTTCAGCGGCACGTCCATAACTATCTGTTCTAATTGGCTATTGAACGACAACCCCTAACGGTACCGGATTGCACCAATCGTACCCAATCGGATCCGCAGATGCGCGACCTTTTTTTAAAATAAAAAAAACCCGCCGTGAAGCGGGATTTTTCAAGTGTGTGAACCGAGCAAAATGTTAGTGCTTAATTGCCTGAATTGTCGCTGGTTCACCCAGCGTTCCAGGCGGAGACTCCGCTTCGATATTCTCAGGTAGCGGCTCAGGTTGCCGCTCCAAAGCAGTCTTCAGCACTTGATCGATCCATTTGACCGGATGGATATCCAGCTTATTTTTGATGTTATCTGGGATATCGACAAGGTCTTTAACGTTCTCTTCAGGAATCAGTACGGTCTTGATCCCGCCTCGATGGGCCGCCAGCAGTTTCTCCTTGAGGCCACCGATCGGCAGCACCTCACCACGCAGGGTGATTTCCCCGGTCATCGCAACATCACAACGCACTGGAATGCCGGTCAATACCGAGACCATCGAAGTGCAAATGGCAATCCCCGCGCTTGGGCCATCTTTCGGCGTCGCACCTTCGGGCATATGAATGTGAATATCACGTTTCTCGTAGAAATCCTGTGGGACACCCAGCGACCTGGAACGCGATCGAACCACTGACATGGCAGCCTGAATTGACTCCTGCATGACCTCACCGAGTTTACCTGTGGTGGTCATTTTTCCCTTGCCCGGCAACATGACCGCCTCGATGGTCAGTAACTCGCCGCCCACTTCGGTCCACGCCAAGCCCGTAACCTGACCGACCTGGTTGTGCTTCTCGGCAATACCATAGCTGAAACGTCGAACACCGAGGAACTTCTCCAAGTTACGGGCGGTGATCAAGATCTTCGCTTTGGGCTTTTTAAGCAGCAGCGCCTTAACGGCCTTGCGGCACATTTTGGAAATCTCGCGCTCGAGCGAGCGCACTCCTGCCTCACGCGTGTAGTAGCGCACCACATCACGCAGCGCGGATTCCGCGATATGAATTTCGGTGTCTTTAAGGCCGTTGGCTTTCATTTGTTTGGGCACGAGATAGCGCACCGCAATATTGATCTTTTCGTCGTCCGTGTAACCCGAAAGGCGAATCACCTCCATACGGTCAAGCAAGGGTGCCGGCAAATTCATGGTATTGGCGGTCGCCACGAACATCACGTCGGACAGGTCATACTCGACTTCGATGTAGTGATCCTGAAACGTGTGGTTCTGCTCGGGATCTAACACTTCCAGCAAAGCCGACGAAGGGTCGCCACGAAAATCCTGGCCCATCTTGTCGACCTCATCGAGCAAGAACAGCGGATTCTTCACTCCAATCTTCGTCAGACTTTGGAGAATCTTCCCGGGCATTGAACCAATGTAGGTACGGCGATGACCGCGAATTTCGGCCTCATCCCGAGTGATTTATTTATCTGCGGACAATTTACCCGCTCG
>JBKQNQ010000426.1:0-5452 GCA_052145875.1 Thiobacillaceae bacterium | reverse complement strand
CCGCCGTTCCTTCAGTACCAGGAAGGACTGACCTTTGAGTGGATGAAAGGGATGACGGATCTCAGCCCAACCCAAAGGGTTGTTGGGTGAATGTGCAGTTGACACTGACCGTGTCGACCCTGCGGGATCGGGTGTGCATGACAGCAGCGATGCTGGTGCTTGAACCGATCTTCGAAGCCGACCTTCCACCCGAGCAGTACGCCTACCGGCCGGGCCGCAATGCCCAGCAGGCGGCCATCGAGGTGGAGGAACGCTTGCACCGCGGTCAAACGGACGTCGTTGATGCCGACCTCGCGGACTACTTCGGCAGCATTCCACACGTCGACCTGATGCAATCGCTCGCGCGACGCATCGTGGATCGGCGTGTGCTGCATCTCATCAAGATGTGGCTGGAGTGCGCAGTCGAAGAAACCGACCAGCGAGGGAGGCAGACACGCACGACGGAGGCCAAGGACAAGGGGCGAGGCATCCCGCAAGGCTCTCCCATTTCACCACTGCTGTCGAATTTGTATATGCGGCGGTTTGTGCTGGCGTGGAAGAAGCTGGGGCTGGAGCGAAGCCTTGGCAGTCGAATCGTCACCTATGCCGACGACCTCGTGATTCTGTGCACACCGGGCAAGGCGGAAGAAGCCTTGCAGCGAATGCGCGAGATCATGGGCAAGTTGAAGCTGACGGTGAACGAGGAGAAGACACGACTCTGCAAGGTCCCGGAAGAGACGTTTGACTTTCTGGGTTACACGTTTGGCAGACGGTACTCGCCGGTCACAGGGAAAGCACGTATCGCCCTGTGGCCATCGAAGAAGAGCATCCGGAGCATGACCGAGAAGGTCTATGCGCTGACCGAACTGAAAACGGCGTGGCAAGAAACCACGGAACTGGTGAGCAGGTTGAACCGTATGTTGCGTGGCTGGGCCAACTACTTCAGTGTAGGGAGCGTCAGCCGTGCCTACAATACGCTCGACGTGTACACGGCGACGCGGTTACGCCGGTGGCTGCGCAACAAGTACAAGGTTAGACGGCGTAAGGGCGGGGCCTTTCCCTATCCGCACCTTTATGGGTACTTCGGTCTCATCTGCCTAACCCGCTATAAGTGCAGCCGGACGTGTGCGAAGGTGTGATGTCTTGTCCGAGAGCCGGATGCGGTAGCTCTGCATGTCCGGTTCGATGAGGGGGATGTGGAAACGGGGTTATGGCCAGGTTACTTGGGCACCGCCAGACGAAAGGGGCGGCAACAGACAAACCAAACCTACGGCTACCGCGCCACATTCCTACTCTACCGAGATCCAGCCAGCGCGCGAATTTTCCCAAATGTCGGCAACGCGATGAGCACGAGACGCTCAGCAGTGAAATCATGCCGCCTCGCTCAACAGCGATACCCCAAAAAAACCGGCCTTGTGCCGGTCTATTTCTTCAATGCAAAAATTGGGAGGTGGCCAAGGCAAACCTTCCTTGGTACCGCATCCAACGCCTTAAAACATAATGTGGCCAAACGTGAAATAAAGCATAACCTGGCCATTTGGCCAGGTTATGCTTTACGGCACAGGCACAATGGATATCCGTTGGACAGAAAGATGGTGGCGGAACACGGAACCGAACCCGCGTCCGCTCTTAACACCAAGTCCGTCCGCAAGCTTGTAGTCCCAGATTTAGAACAAACGGCCGATTTCGTGGACGTTCGCCCGGTCAAGCATTCCGTCACGGTCGCGGTTTTCGATTCGTGCAATGGTAGCCAGTCGCCATCCGAGTTGGGGGGCAGAATGGAAGCGCCGGATGGTAATGCACTTGCATTGACAAGACAAGGCGATTGCATTACCATGAGTGCTGTACATCCCTTTAATCGGAGCGCGCTATGGCTGCCACCCTTGAAGTTGAATCCACCCTGACCGACCGCTACCAGACCACGGTGCCGGAAACAGTTCGCCGTGCCTTGAGGCTGGGCAAGCGGGACAAGATTCACTACACGATCCGTCCCGGCGGCGAAGTCGTGCTCTCTCGCGTGGAAATTACCGAGGAAGATGATCCGGTGCTCGGGCAGTTCTTGGGCTTTCTGTCCCGCGACATTGCCAACCATCCAGAACGGCTCCAGGCCGTTGACGCCAGTCTCGTGCAACGAATTCATTCGTTGGTCGGTGGCATCGAAGTCGATCTTGATGCTGCCTTATCGGCAGACGATGAATGAGCAGGAGTCAACCCGCTCCCTTGGTGGTCAATGGCTGGACCATCTTCGCACACCCGCTGTTCCTCGCCGAGCTTGAGACAATCACTCGGCAGGTCGAAGCGCTCAAGCAAAAAGACCCTGTCGGATTCACCAAGAAAAATGCCACCAAGCGACTGACAGCGATTGCCAAGCTGGCGTTTGAGGTGATTCCACAAGATCCGGCGCGGGCCGAATACCGGCAAGGCAACACGCTGGGCGACGACCACAAGCATTGGTTTCGCGCCAAGTTCTTCCAGCAATATCGGCTGTTTTTCCGCTATCACGCACCCAGCAAAGTGATCGTCTACGCGTGGGTGAACGACGAGGACACCAAACGCGCCTACGAGAGCAGCGACGATGCCTACCGTGTGTTTCGCAAGATGCTGGAAAGTGGCCATCCACCGGACGACTGGAATCAACTACTGGCAGAGGCGCGTACCGAGAGCGACCGACTTCAGCGCATCGCAGCAGGGGTGGCGCAGGTGCCGCCCTGAATTGAGCGCCGCGCTTGCCTTCCATGGCGAACAGAGTTGTTATGGTGGCATTTGGCCAGGAGAAGAAAATGCACTACCCCGTGATGACAGAACGGCAAGTTGCCGCCCGATGGAAAGTCAGTCTGAAAACCATGCGACGCTGGCGGCAGGACAAGGTTGGCCCAGCATGGTACAAACTTTTTCATCACGTCCGCTACCACGAGGCAGACGTTTTCGATTTTGAGCAACAAAGCGCCCAGCACTGGCTCACAATTCTTGGCGACCGCGAGCGCGTCCCTCGCATCGTGACGCATCCGCCGAAAGAAATCCCCACTCCCAAAGATCAGGACATCCAAGCTGACCCGGCAGTGCATTACGTCAGCGCCAAGGAGGTTGTTGCCGCCACCGGTTTGCCAGGCCATCTATTTCAAGATCGCGCTGCTCGGGATCGTAAGCGCATCCCGTACTTGATGCTGGTCGGCAACCTGCGTTTCTCGATAGAAGCCATTTTTCAATGGGAGTTGGCGAACAGCGTGCCGGGCATCACGCCAGAACCGCCTCCTGCCATTGCCGCAGCAGAAACTGATAGTCAGCCCGAGGCGCCGGTGCGCATCCCGCGTTGGTACGAAATCGCCCAAGAGCTGGAGGGTAGTTCGATTCCCCGCAGTGTCCAAACAGATGTCCCTGTTTTTGGTTTAAATGGCACTGTTTAGGGCATTTGTCCGCGAGTGGCGGAACACGGAACCGAACCCGCGTCCGCGTTTATAGCCAAATAGTACCGTATTGGCCTTGAGGACATGGATTAGAGAAAATTGGCATTTCGTTGTCGCTTTCTCCCTACCAAATTGACAATCACGTCGAATTACTTGCCGGTCAATTCGGCAGACGTCACGTCGCGACCGAACCCATCAATGACTGGCCATCTGGCGTGCGGACGGGAAACGGTTGCCAATTTGATTCGGTCGCGCGTCAATTCATAGCTCCATCAACCAACGGAGTTATGTCATGGAAAAACTTGTACTGTCAGAAAACGAATTGGCTCAGCACTGGGGCGTGAGCCCCAAAACATTGCAGCGCTGGCGTAGCGAAGGCCGTGGTCCTTACTACATGAAATTATCCAAGCGGGTTGTATACCCATTGGCTGAAATTCGGGCCTACGAACACAGCGCGCTCCACGCGTCAACTTCGGAACGAGCGAATGGTCACTCGCCGGCATCACGGTCAAATCTGGTAACGGCAAAGGAGGCTGCCATCGCGACCAGCCTTCCTGCTTACATGTTCAGCAACAAGCGAATTCGTGAGGCGGTCGGCATGCCCTGCGTGCAAATCAACTCATCCCTGCGATTCAATCTGGAGGAGGTCATGAAATGGGCTAGCCGCAGGTCGGCCGAATCTGATGAATAAGGCATTGACCAGTCAATAGGCGCGGGTTGGCAATCTGACCTGCTGCACCACAAATGCCAACATGCCGTATGAGCATCATTGCCGTCGCCTTCAACAAGCGGCGGCAGGTTGTGCCCCCAAACGGTTGCGTTACACCCCTTCACGTAGTCCGGTCAGAATTCGTTCCGCTTCCGCCCAGGGCAGTCGGCGTTTGCCCACCTTCATCATGCCGAGCGCCGTGAGGGCGTCATCAACACTCAAGACTTGGGTTTCCACCATCGTGCGGAGTAGCCAAACGGTGCCCATCACCGCCACGTCTTCGGCTTGCGCGGCAATTTTTAAATCCTGGTCACCCGTTAACAGCGGACATCCCTCTTGCTTGGCGAGTGCCAATGCCAAGTAATCATTGGGACTGGGTGCCACGCCATACTTGGCAGGTAACGCGGCTGCGAAGTCGACGTATTCGCCAGACACCTCCAAAATCTGGAGCCCTAATGCGTCCAAGCCGGGCGTCCCGGGCTCGATTTCTTCCCAGTAGAGGATGTCTGGCATCGCAAACTGCATGGGAAGCTGGAAGAGTTTCTCCATCAACTCACCAGTTTCCATGTCAATCAGAATATTGGCATCACTGATGAGCAGCAGCATCCACCAACTCCAGCTGACGTTCCTTGTGGAAGCGCATCATGGGGATGCCCAACAGTTCGGCGGCTTTGGATTCAGAAACGAACTGCTCACCCAAGGCTCGATAAACCAACTGTTCGAACAGTCGTGGATGCTCGCGCGAAACCGGTTCGCCGGGCTCATTTTTTCGCCAGCCTCTCGCCGAAAACAGCTTCCAGAGGGACAGGTGAGCGGCCTCCGTTATGACGCCACATTGCTTCGCGCGCTGTAGCCAGCCTGCCATGCTCAGCCCAAACTCGTGTTTCAGCGCATACAGCTCCTGCCACTCAACACCACGTCGATTCTGGCCGAGGTTTTGTAAAACAGTTGCCGTTGGTGCCAAAAATGCGCCTGCGAAGCGATCGCAGGCTTTCTCCTCATCAATTTCAGCGCCTAGCCGCCCTGCGAGCAGTAAGTGGCCAAGTTCATGCGCCAAGGTAAAACGCTGGCGATCGCCCGGCCATTGAGACGACACTGCCACGATTGGATAGGTGCGTCCATCGGATGTCCGAGCGGTCGCTGTTAATCCAGAAAAACCTGGGTTGTCTTCATCAACGACGATCACTAGCAGACCAAGTGTCTCCAACGTATCTGTCAGGTCACCGATCGGATTGAGTCCGAGTTTCCATGCCTCACGTACCTGATCCGCAAAAGCCTCAAGCTCTTCTAGCGCATTGATGTGCTGAGGTAACCCTGCCGGCGATTCAAACTGCAGAATGGGCGATTCAGGGAAGAACCC
>JBKQNQ010000425.1:0-6087 GCA_052145875.1 Thiobacillaceae bacterium | reverse complement strand
GAACAACAGCACGCGCAGCGTCTCGGCAATGCGGTAGATCGCGTAGCTGTTCATCCGCTGGAAGATGCGGCGGCTCTCTTTGATCGCGTCGATGATCACTGACAGTCCGGGGGTCGTCAGCACGATGTCCGCCGCCGCGCGCGCCGCATCGGTCGCGCCCGAAACGGCAATGCCGCAATCGGCCTTCTTCAGCGCCGGCGCGTCATTGACCCCATCGCCGGTCATGCCGACGATGTGGCCGCGTTTTTGCAGGACATCCACAATGTGGAACTTGTGTTCAGGGAATACCTGGGCGAAACCGTCGGCCTTTTCGATGGACTCGGCCACCCCTGCGGTCTCTTCCTTTTTCGAGTCGCCCAGGCTGGAGGCATCGAGGATATTTGCGCCCATGTCCAGCTTTTTGGCGGTTTCCTTGGCGATGGCCAGTGCGTCCCCCGTCACCATTTTGACCTTCACGCCCATCGCCAGCGCAGTCGCGATGGTTGCCTTGGCATCTTCCCGCGGCGGATCGAACAAAGGCAACACGCCGACAAGCATCCACTTGCCTTCCTCATCTGCCCGGGCGACGCCGAGTGACCGAAAGCCACTCGCCGCAAAGTCGTTCACCGCCTTGTCGACGACGGACTTGACTTCACCGGCATTGACCACCAGCGCCAGGATCACTTGCGGCGCGCCCTTGGTCACCTTGAATTGTTTTCCGTCCGCGCCCTTAACGGTCGCTTCGGTGCGCTTGTGCACCGGGTCGAACGGCTGGAAATGCACCACTTGGTAGCCCTTCAGGGCCTTGTCATCTTTAAGGCCGCCCAGCACGGCCAGGTCGATGGTGTCCTTGTCGTCCGCGCGCGACGCCAGCGCGGCGTCGAGGATGACCTGCTCGGCAGGGACATTGTCCACTCTGAACGGATCGCCCAGCGTAAGCTTGTTCTGGGTCAGGGTGCCGGTCTTGTCCGCACACAATATGTCCACGCCGGCCAGTTCCTCGATGGCGACCAGGCGGCTGACGATCGCCTCCTTCTTGGCGAGCAGACGCGCGCCGACCGCCATCGTGACCGACAACACTGTGGGCATCGCCACCGGAATCGCGGCAACGGTCAGCACCAGGGCGAACTGCAAGGTGGTGAGAATCGGGTCGCCGCGGTAAATCGCGACGGCAATGATCGTAGCCACCAGTACCACCGCGAGCAGGATCAGGTAGTTGCCGATCTTCAACACCGCCTTTTGAAAATGGCTGACGGTGTGCGCGTCCTGCACGAGTTCTGCGGTCTTGCCAAAGTAGGTGTTCGCACCCGTGGCATACACCAGCGCGCTGCTCTCACCCCGGCGGATGATCGAACCGGAAAACACCGCGTCGCCCGGATTGCGCGTGGCGGGCAAGGACTCTCCGGTCAACGCGGACTGATCGACCGACATCGGATCGCCGTCCAGCAGGCGGGCATCTGCCGGCACAATGTCCCCCAGGCGCATGCGAATGACATCGCCCGGCACCAGTTCGCGCGCCGCAGGATTGACCCACTTCCCGTCACGTATCACCCGGGCCTTGACCGCAAGCTTGGCCTTGAGGGCCTCGATGGCATTGCCCGCTTCGTGTTCCTCCCAGAATCCGACCACGGCGTTGGCCACGAGCAGAACCAGGATGATGCCAAAGTCCGGCCAATGCCGGGCTACCGCCGAAAGGATCACGGCTGCCTCAATCATCCACGGAATTGGGCCCCAAAAATAGGTGAGGACTTTCAGGAAGGCATTGGTCTTCTTGTCTTCAATCTCGTTCGGCCCGTATTGGGTCAGCCGTTTCTGCGCCTCTGCTTGCGTGAGGCCGTCCGGTGATGACCCCAATTTTTTTTCCACTTCCGCCAGGGGCAGGGAATTCAGATCGTCCTTCGCCTCGGGCGTGGCCTTGGACTTTGCGTCGGGCTTCGATTCGGGAGCCTTGGGCTGGTCGGCACTGGGTTCCATAATGGCTATTCTCCTGTCTTTGCTATGCCGCAGGTCTCGTGAGTTTCAAGATATGTGTTGTCAGGCTCATTTGCCATCGCGGCATGAATTCGTTGCGTCGCAGCAGAAGCCGCTATGCTTCGCCCAACCACTTCCGCGCCCCGGCAGCATCGGCGTGCTCAAAGTATCGGACCATTGCTGTCGTGAACGGCTTGCAGAATATCGCCATGCCGTGTTGCCACCTCTTTTCCCCGACCATTGCGATTCTCTCGATGTCGACGAAGTGATTAATGGCGAACTTGGTGTCTTCCCACGCCGCGCCAGCGTCCCAGCCGCGCAAGCCGGACATGTCGAACAGCACCCGCAATTTTCCGTGCTGCCGGACGAGTCGCTCAAATGCAGGCACGAAGTCTGCGTAATCGTCCTTTACCAGCTTGCCGCTGACGTGAATGGCGAGCAGCTTGCCGTTGTTTTCTTCATTGAGTTGTATGGGCATTGGAGACTCCTTTGCTTTAGCTCTGGTTTAGGACCAGCCTGAGCGTCGAAAGATTCGTCGAACCAACCCGTCAAGACCCGGAAGTGCTGTGCAGCAACTGAAGGCGAAATGTACTTTCACCGCGACCAGATCTGACGAGACCTAATGACGTGATAATGCCGCTCCACGTTTCTCCTCGTCCGCCCAATAGCCGGGGCGATCATGATGTTTGTAGAGGTCTGCTTCCTGTTTACGTCCCAGCTTCGCTGCGGAGTTGTATGGTGGGGCCTCTTTCACTGCTTGCCGTGTCAGGTTGACCAAGACCGTGGCGTCGGACCAGCTCACGTCCTGGATCGATTGCGGCGCGATGAGTACCTGGTGACCGAGCCACCAGTTGCTCGTGTCCACGATGAGGTATCGAATCGCCCAGGTCTCCTCATCCACGAGCAGGCCCTGCACGTGGCCGATGTCACCATCGGTGGCCTGGATGTGATAGCTCATTACCGCTTTTCAGCTGCGCAGATGGGGATCGTCATCCTGATGCCGCGCTGTTTCAGCTTGTGTATAAGCGTTCTCCGCTTGCGACTGTGCGTCATCCGGTGTCGATACCAGGCCACCGTCGCTTGGCATCATCATGTTCGGGTAAACTGCCGCCCCCCAGATCCCCGGCCCCCCCCAATAAAACAGGTAGCCGTAATAGCCAAGGTAGCGAATTTCGTGTTGACGCGAGACCGGCTTCTCGGTGTCGATGTCGGGGCTGTTTTTCACCTGCTCCTTCGTGAGCGAAACGGGCAGTATTTTCTCCGTCCAGTCCGGGTTACCGATCGCGACAGGCGAAATCAGCACTTTTCGGCTTGAAAGCCAGCTGCCGGTGTCGACAACGAGATAACGGATTACCCACGCTTCGTCATCGAAATAGAAATTCTTCACGTGGCCAATGGTGCCATCGGTCGCGCGGATCGTGTAGTCCTCCAAATCGTTCATGCTGCGTAACATGTATCCTTCTCAATCGAAAGCCTCAAATAACAAGGCGTTCGAGAAATAACAATGCAGCGCGCTTAATCGCTGCATTACCTCGACTGTACGCGGTGCCACTTTGCGTGCATGGCCGAGGAATGAATAACCAAATCCCGATAGCGTAAGTCAAGCATTGCAGTTCAGACAACGACTTCGGGCTGATCGACTGATTCGTGGTAATCGATTGCGTCGGCTTCGGTGTTCTTCAGGATGCCCTGCGCCCTGGCGACATCTTCAGGCGCAGCGTGCGCGATCAATGCGAACTTCCCGGCCCCGATCGACGACTCATAAGCGAGTATGCTGTTCTTCGGAATGCCGATGCTGAACAGTCCAGCACCCAAGGCGTCCAGCCCGCCTACAACGGTGGCCCCTTCCAGGCCGCCCACGATCGCGGAAACCAAAGGGCCGGCAACCAACAGCGGCCCCACGCCTGGAATCCAGAAGAACGCCGACCCGAACAGCACTCCCAAGATGCCGCCCCAAAACGCGCCTAGCTTGCCCCAGTACTTCATCCGGTCACCGGCATTGTAGTAGCCGACCACGTGTTCCTCGGTATGATAGTCACGCCCAACAATCGAAAGCCGCTTCATGTCGAAGCCCGCTTTCTGCAATTCCTTCACGGCCAGTTCGGCTTGCGTGTGTGACTTGAACAGTGCGACAACCGTATTGAGTTGTTGTTGTGTGCTTGAATTCATTGTGATTGCTCCTATTTACATGGGGTTTAGATCTGGTTTCCGGTTTTGCGCCAGACAGCTTCGGCCGCGATAAACGCAACACTGTCGACAATATGACTGGATAGCAAGACCAGCTTACGCGCAAATTGCCAATTGGTTCCGTACGGTAGCGCACTTATCCGGCCAGCCGTTCATGGACATACATTAACGCGCCCTAGGAGTCTGCGCGGCAGAGTATTTTTTGCGCCACTGTGTGCGGGGATTTCTCGCGGCACCCGAGCATTGTGCATCGGGTAACCTCATGTCATGCCGTTCCCGGTGCGCTAGCTGGATCATGAATGTGCTGTGGTGAGCGGAAATGAATCGATTGCTTGCCGCTGATTACTTCAGGTTGTTGACATTGCACTCATGCGCCGCAGATTCAAGGCCAAACAGACCAGTTTCCACTCTGCCGTCACTTGGTTAAGCCCGCGCAAGCTGAATTGTCGGAAACCTAATACATTCCTGATCCCACCGTTGGGCGGTTCCGATAGCCACTTGCGTTTCCGGTAAGCGGCCTCACCCGCCTTCGTCTTGAGTTTTGCCGCCATCGCGGCGCTGCGCGGATATTTCTTCGCATCGACGATGAGTTCTGCTTTGCCTTCGCGTCCCAGGGCGACCACCAGTGCAGTGGGCCTCCGTGCAGGTGCTCGAACACCGCTTCCGAACGGAATCCGGCATCGGCCAACACTTGCTCTGGCGCTGCTTCAAGATTGGCCTCTACTGCGTCAAGCAGCACCGGCAGTCGGTCATTGTCTGCCGCATTGTTGGAGAGTTCCGCCGCTACCACAATGTGCGCGTGCCCGTCGACCACCGCATGGGCGTTGTAGCTAAAGTCATAGCCCCGCGGGCACGCTTCATGATGCGGCTGTCGTAATCGGTAAAGTTCTCCTGATCCTTGTCTTCGGGTACTCCAAACTCGCGCTTATCGTGCGGCCCACGTTTCGGTTTTCCAGTCTTGTCGCGCGCGATGCGTTCATCATCGGGCTTGCGTCCACGCGCAGCATCGGCTTCGCGCTGGCGTTCTTCCAGCCGCGCCTTGGCTGCCTGGATCACCGCGAGACGCTCTTGCCGTCGCTCAATCTCGGCCGGAATGTCCACTTCCGGCTCCCGCTTCTCCGCCGCATCGGTGGCCCGGGCTTTATCGAGTAGGGCTGCGATCTGTGCCTTCAATTCCGCTTCCGCCTCGCGCATGCGCCCATAGCTCATCGCCTTATGCCGCGAAGCATTCGCCTTGATCTTCGTCCCATCCACCGCAATCGTGCCCAGTTTCAGCAAACCACATTCCCGTGCGAGCTTGACCACCTGGACGAACAGCTCACTCAACTCCTTGAGGTGTAGCGCACGAAAATCGCACAGCGTCCGGTGCGCCAGAAAGTTGCCCGCCCCCAGCACCCGGAACGCCACATCATCGTGCAGCTTCTTGGCAATCTTGCGCGAGGAAAACACACCCGTCGCATACAGGCGGGCTCTGCGCTTACGTCTTTGCGCCAGCATACGTAGCGTGAAGTCGTACCCAGGACCCCACTGTAGGTCTGCTAAGTTTCGTGAAGACTCGCTCGACGGCTGGAATAGCGGTCATTGGAAGATGAAAGCTAATCAGGTCAAGGCGTGTTCTGCTGGCCGGGCGTGCAGGATGCTGAAAGAGGCCGACTCGGTGGGGAACTCCCTCCCACAAGCCCAAGAAATGTGCCTTTTTCTAGGCTTGGAAGCGCGTGTCCTGTGCAAAAAAGGCTGATTCGTGGGGTCTCTGGAGCTGTAAGACAGTTTTTGAGCAGCCCGGTAAAGCGCTATTCTGCTCTCTCGTCCCCCCAAGCAGAGAAGTCAATTAGATGTACCCTTTTTACCATTGGTAATTATCTTGTTACCAACCGTGTTTCGAATCTCCCCCACTGCTTGTTTTCCTGTAATCCTTCCCTCATACCACTGATGTATCTGTGGCCATCCAAG
>JBKQNQ010000424.1:0-9858 GCA_052145875.1 Thiobacillaceae bacterium | reverse complement strand
TTTATGTCCTTGATGTAGGTCAGAAACTTCTTTTTTTTCAATACTAGTAGCAGCGGAATCTTTGACTTTGAGTTTCTTATTGGCCTTTTTAGCGCCATCAATCAATATATTGGGTTTTTTAACCATATAGCGCATACTCCTGCGGAATGTTAATGTTCCATTTCATTAAGATCCACAATCCCAATGCATTTTATTTTCTCACTAGTTTGTCACGTTTTGCTTGACAGGCTGGCCATTCTATGAGATAATATTATTATGAAGTGAAAAAGCCGCAACCCAAAGGCTACGGCTTTTTCTGTGTATACATGGGCTTATATAGTGTCCTGGCTATGGTGCCAGGCAATTGTTTGAGGAAGGTTGGTTGAGAGGCTGAAAACACCGGACTGCGAATCCGGCGCACGATGCTCACACACCGTGCCGGGGGTTCGAATCCCCCACCTTCCACTTTTTGCTAATCCGCCAAAGGAGAATTAACGATGTCTAATATAGCTAAATATCTGCCATTTGTCAATGAGCAAATGCTCTTCCACGACAAAATGGTTGATAAATTCTCTAGCGGTAAATTTAAGAGCGACTTTAGGGTAGCCCAACACACCATTACTAGAGATACGTTCAAAGAGCTTTCTGCTGATCTAATTATTGCCGATAAAGCACTAGATTCCCCAAAGAAAATAGAGCCAAACGCAGTAAAGCAGCTATCACTATCTTTGGAAGACCTAGAAGGACTCCCGGAAGAATTGCTCAATGAGCTCAGTGTTTCGGATGCTGATAAGACCGAGTTCGCCATTGTCAATCTTATTAACGAACACGGCGGCATTCTGTCCTTGGACAAGATCCTCATTGGGATATACAAAAAAACCGGCGAAATTATCAAACGTCAGAATATGACTTCCCGGCTTTACAGAATGAGCCAAAAAGGGCTCGTATATAGTGTGTCCGGGAAAAAAGGATTTTATTCCACTGAGGAGCTATCTGAGGCTGATGTGGAGAAAATCTTTGCGGCGGGAGAAAAGTGATGAGGCTTTAACACAGAGGCCGGGCGGACACTGCCACCGTTACTCGGCCCCAATGGAAAACGCCCTAGGTTGGCTCTGTCTTTTGCGGGAAAGACCAACATAGGGCGGGAGTGGCGTCTTACAACGTTGTAATGGGGTGCGCAGGTTGCCGTCCAGGTTTCCTAGGCCACGGTCGCGGGGTTCAAGCCCCCGGCACTCCACTTTTTTGTTGCAATTTTGTTATAGGACTTAATTATCATGCAAGTAAATTGGCTTAAATGCAAGGGCGACGTGTGGTGTTCTTTCGCACTACTCAACTTGGATACCGTAACGGAAAGCGGCATATATATTATTTGGCACGCCGGGAATCCTGGGAAAGTCGTCTATGTTGGACAAGGGGACGTTGCCGATAGGCTTAGCGCACATCGCAACAATACCAAGATTACCAACTACGAAAGATCCGGGAAGCTTCACGTTACATGGGCAGCGGTACCGGCAAGCCAACGGGATGGCGTTGAGCGCTATCTTGCAAATACGTGGAATCCACTAGTCGGAGAGGTGCATCCTGATGCTGTTCCGATTGCGGTGAATTCTCCTTGGTAGAGGCACACGACGATCCGCTTAAGATCGCGTCAATGGTTTCAACCAGCTTCATGTATTGATACCAAGACCACGGCGGTTCAGCGCCAGCCGTAAGTTTGTCTTTTGCCCATTGCCGCACGTCCTGCAACTGATGTGCGGCTTTTTCATTTCCTGAATTCATAATTTAATCTCCTGCAACCTTGCCAAGGTAATCTGGATTATCCATTATCATTACTTGCTGTCAAGGGATACATGCCATTGATTTAGCTTTCATGGTTCTCTCCCAAAGGTTGGTGGTGAATTAGCAGGATACGCCTGCACGTTTAAACAAGATTAGTCTATTCCGGGGAGATTGGGGTTTCCGGTAAGTGATGGTCCGTGAGATTCGAACCGCTGGAATTTGAAATATTATGTTGCTGCTGCCAAATCAGCGCGTGCCGATGTAATGACTCGGATTGCAGAACGCATTAATAGAAGCACGAGGCC
Source organism: Thiobacillaceae bacterium (assembly GCA_052145875.1). Classification (GTDB taxonomy): domain Bacteria; phylum Pseudomonadota; class Gammaproteobacteria; order Burkholderiales; family Thiobacillaceae; genus DASQBT01. The sequence continues at coordinate 7,795 of JBKQNQ010000424.1, read as the reverse complement.
AGAGGCCACCGCAATGTCTGGCCAACCCGCGCCGGTGAGCCAGACTGCGCCGGCAGCGATGAATACGGACAGATTTGACGCGATGTCATTGCGAGAACACTCCCACACGGAACTCATATTCACATCTTCATGCCGATGGCGCCACAGAAGAAACAGGCAGAGAGAGTTTGCCGCAAGGCCGAGAAGGCTAAATACACCCATCACTTCGAAGCCAGGGTTGGTGGGAACCAGCAGCTTTGACACAATCTGAACCGTCACGGCACAAGCTGCGAGAAAAATTAGCCCGCCCTTAATCAACGCCACTTTCGCCTTCGCAACGTTCCCCCTGGACACCGCATAAATGCTTAGGCCATAGGTCAACGCGTCTCCAAGGTTATCGAGGCTGTCGGACAGCAGCGCGGAAGATCTGGCATACGTGGCAGCGATAACAACGACGATAAACATCACTGTGTTTATGACGAGAACGGCCTGGAGCGTTCCTCGCTGCCGTTCACGCATCCGATCTAGTGAACAACCGCTATCGCAACAACCGCTCATGGCGCAACCCTGATTGATTTACAACGTTGAATTGTGGCAAGCAACGGGGGTGACGACTGTCGACCGGATACAGACTGGCCCTCAACTCAGATCGCTCCCAGGCGTTCGGGACACGGCCACATTTCTCTTGGGAACTAACTAGTCCCCTTGCGACAATAGCAAAAAACAAACTGCTGCACCCTTCCGGACGGAGTAAAATGCGCTTCCTTTTCATGCTCGACCAGCAGGAACACGTCTCCGAACTCGCCGTGCAGGGTTTCAGGACGGTATCGCATCACCGGAAGGCCGCTGCATTTCTCCGGCCCATCTTCGCCAAAGGTGGCAACGACCACATGCCCACCGGGGCGCACTGAACGCATAACCCCCTCGACATAAGCATGTCGGTCTGCCGGCGGTGAATATCAGTTTATGCGTCAATTCTGCGCCTAATCCATTGTTTCTAAGCGCGCGGGCCTGGATCGGTGGCCATACGCCGGCATCTGCGCCAAATTCACCACCAACTCGCGCGCATTCTCACCGACCCGATCCTCGCGAAATCGAAAAATAGCCCAAAACACCCACCCCGCCGAATGCCCTATCTCACGCGGCTTTGTGGCGATCCTCTCACACCCGAAAAACAGCTGTTTACGGAAATCTCACTTTATGGGTCAATTTTTCGCGCGTTCTCAACATATGCGTCATTCATTCTCATTTTATGTGTCAAAACTGAGCCCAAGTCGTTGATTCGCATTAGGCGCGTTTTCAGATTATGCGTCACCGGACCTGCTGTGGCATGCCGCGCATGATCTGCATTTTTCTCCAAGTGTGGAACGATCCTATGCTGGCTCAGGAGGCTGTCCAGAAACTGACAGGCCGCGTCCAGTGAATCTTGCTTGGAGCCATACACGGCGTCGCTGAAATGGCGGTCCGCCAGAAAATTCCGGGAATCCGAGGGCCAAATCTGGACCCGCCAGCTTAGGTTGAGTTCAATGCGGGTAATCTGGGGTTGTGGGGCGCGTTTGGGCATGGGTTGCTCTATACAGCAACCAGGCTGGCTGCGTGGAGGGCATTATTACTCAACTCCGTTAGAACAATTCGATTCTTGCCCCCTTTTTTTGCCTTATACATATTCCGGTCGGCTTCATGAACGAGTTGCTCAGCCCCCATTCGGATTGCGGCATCACCGCTGACGACGATGCCGCCAACGGAAGCGCTCACGTTTATTAGGCAACCGTCGAGCAAGCGGATGGACAACATGGCTTGCAGGATCCTGTCGGCAACGACCTGGGGGTGATCCACGGAGTCCTGCAATTGAAGCACGGCGACAAACTCATCGCCGCCCAAGCGTGCCAACACATCCTCATCCCTTAATACCGCGCGAACGCGTATGGCCGTCTCCTTGAGTAACATGTCACCCACCGTATGCCCATAGCTATCGTTCACTTTCTTGAACCCGTCCAGATCGAAATACAGCAAGGCAATGGCCAAATGGTGACGGTGGGCATGGGAACTGAGACGATCTAGCTCTTCAAATAATGCGGAGCGATTTGGCAATCCAGTCAAACTATCACGCAGTGCCATTTTTCCCATTTGATCGGCATAGTCAGCGAGCTTGGCTCGGGATTCTTCAAGGCCGCGCAGCAGGATTGCCACATACGCCGGAATCGCTGTATTAAGCAGCAAGAGGCTGGCAATAAGGATCAGTTGTTGGTGCCAATAGCCCGGGAAAAGGCCGAGGCATATGAGACCCGCGTCTGCAAAGCCAGCCGAGAGCTTCATCCATTTCTCGCCAAAGCGAATGCCGTTTCCTACGGTTATCCAAGGATTGGAAAATACAAGAAAGGCCCCCAACGCTCCGGTCTGGAACATCAGCAGAATGCAGGTGACATGGTCCACGATAAGCATGGCAAGTCTTCTTACTGGGTAGTTACCAGGATAGCGATGGACCAATGCCAAATGTAGTGACACCAAAATGAAATATGCCGATACTCCCGCTAACCCTTTGAAGGCACTGGGGGTATGGGAGTGGAGAAGCCAAGACAGGTACCAAGCGAATACGACAATGGTCATCGTCATGCGCTTATAGCACTGTGCCAGTTCAGAATCCTGTGTTTTGGAAGGACCGGCAAGAGGGTCTGTTGGTGTCATCGGGGTCTGGCGGCCATAGAGGTTATTGTTCTTAATATGCAAGATATCGGCCAGCGCGCGCCCCTGTTGAGAAGTGGGATCTCGGGAACATGAGCGCAAATACGGTCACTTGAGTAACCAGTAGCGCCCGTCAGTCGACATGAACTGCCGAATAATCGCCGCCTTCCTTCTTGCACCGGCGCCATAATGCATGGCATCAGCACCGCTCATGGAGAAGGCTTCGCCGTCATTATTTGTTCAGTTTCTACTGATTCCTGTGTCGGGTTGTCCTCCTACGGCAGGAGCGTGGCTGTTCGGAATGATTTGGCTACACAACCGGATTCATCACACCAACACATTCGCACGATAAACTGGGCGCCACTATTCGAAGTTAGGTTGCACATTTCAACCAAGCGTGCGACATGTAAAGATTCCCTGCCTCAGATAAGGAACGCGCCAATATCTTGAGCGTCAATCGTGACATAGAGTAGGCGCTGTTGCTCTCAATCCGCTAACAGGATTGTAGGCTCGCGACAAAATGGAATGCAGTTCAGGCCCTGATCAAACAGTCGTGAGCTTTGTATGTCCGCTCGTTATCGTGCGTGAGGATAAATCTAATAACTAATAAGGAGACAAGATGAAAACTCAAATCAGGAAAGTGGTGGCTTCATCTACGCCGATAGCGCTATCCACCCTCCCAGACCCGTGGCATCCGATTGCGTGGGCCGCCTACTTCAAAACGGGGGCACGGGGCTTCTGCCCCGGTCGCAAACTGGACGATTGGCTTGAGGCTGAGCGTGAGCTTGGGCCGGAAGCGGTCGGCGAGGAACTGGCCGCATGAAGTGTGCACCCCAACATGCGGCAAATGATGATTCGACTCTGCGGCGTCATTTGCCGGTATCGGCGAATCCAGCGCGTGCTCTGCAATGCACGATATGGCTCGACGGACGTGGACGCATTCAGGACAGTGATCGCCATGTGGAACAAATGTTCGGGTATTGGTTTGAGGAATTGAGGGAGCAGCATATTTCCCTGCTGCTACCTGACTTGGCTCATGCCGACTTACTCACTCAAGACCGGATCAATCCCATACTCCTCCAACGACGCCATTGGTCGACACCGTTTCGTGGGGAGAGCCGCGATTGAGAGGAACGCAACTACACGGTGTTGATGACGCTCATTGCCAATCAGTTAGGCCAAAGACTGATTATGACAATCCGCGACCACGTTCCTTGAGAAACTGATGCGTGGCCATTTATCCAATGAAATAATCCCATCGGCATGAGCGACAGGATGTGAGGCAAGGGAGTCGACGATGAAAACGAGTCATAAAGGGAACCCCCGGAAGCGCCGCTCGACAGGGCCACAATTGCTATCGCCCTGGCGGAAGGGGGCGATGCTAATCATGTGTTGTTCTCTGTGGATAGTGAATGCCGGATGAAGCTGACATTTGAGGAAGCCCGCTTCCTAGCTATCCGCATTATCACTGCGGCAAATCAGGCAGAAGTTCGATCTTTGCTAAAGGGAACCAAGGGGGAACCGCCTCGAGCAACCAAAGCCGCACCCAAAATCGGATGGTTTCTCCAGGCATTTGCGAGATAGCCTGCGCGGGTCCGTTCGTAGCCGAAAGCGTGCTGCGCTTGAATAGAAACGGGCAGTGTCCGACAAGTCAAGACCCGTGGGGCTTTAGAGTTAAACAACGCATGGAGGACTGATGATGTTTGACGATAAGTTGAGTTCAGTCGTAACAAATGCAGGGGATGATGCCAACACCCGCCTCACGTTCAACCCTACCCATGTTTCAAGACTCCCCCCGGATACGGTCAGCAAGTATGATCCGGTGCCCAGCACCTTGTGGGTCAGTGACGAAGGTTACATCCTGGATTGCTGTGCCCATACCCAGGAAGTGTTCGGGTTTTGGCGCGACGACTTGAGGGGGCGGCACATATCGACGCTGTTGCCTGATCTGAAGAATACCGCAATGCTCGACGCGGGAGGAATCAACCCCGAACTGCGCCTCCACTGCCGACGGGGCACCCCGTTCCGTGGCGTGAACCGTGAGGGCATTGCCAGCGCCTACGGCATTACCCTTGAGCTGATTTCAACCAGTGTGGGTCAGGGATTGATGCTAATTTTACGCAGCAAGTCTTACTAAGGAATAACATGTCATTCAGTATAGCGCGACGCTCCTCTGTCGTTACCTCAAGAAGTGCGGGGCAGGCATGCAATCGGACGTTATTGATGCGTCCAATTGGTCTGTGTACCGCACAGCTGGGCCTAACGCTTGTTCTGGTCACAGCCAGCCTCGCCGCCAGCCCGTTCTCAGTAGGGAACGAACCGGACGCCTCACTGCCGGCCTGTCAGTCCCTGATGACCGACTATGAGTGCCACACCTACAAGGTAGCGTTGTCCGGTGCAAACACGCCTGGTGCCCGTGACGCAATCAAAGCACGTTATGATCAACTGCAAGCCGAGCGTGAGAAGACGTGCGCCTGCAACGAGATGCGCAGGTGGATCGTGATCAAGCCGTCGTCCTTTGGGCTGAATGGGTTGTTCTAAAGATATTTCCGGGCAATCCAAATAAGGGTCAACAGTGACTGGCCCCGAAATCTGGATCCAACGGGACAGAAACACCAGACCCCTCGATTTTCAATGGCCCGATAGTGCATGACTAACCCGTTGCAACGGATCCCGGACAAAGATTAGCTTTAATTTCGCGGGCGCTGGGCCAAGCCCAGCCGAGGACGATAACGTGGTCAAGAAATCGGAGCGCTAATAGTCACGCGTGGCCTGACTATTGGCTCGAGTTTGACGTTGTCTCATGTGTTCTAACTTTTGCGGCCAATGCCTTCTCACGAGGCCCAGAGGCCTTCGGCTCTCCGCCGTGCATCAACGTGTCACGCTGTCCCCGGATCGTAGAATTCATCCCAGGCATGGCGAACACCGACCCCATCGTTCTGCATCACCCGCGTCGCCAATGATCTTGGCGCGGCAGGCATGAGCTTTTGAAAGTCTTCGATTTCAAGCGCAGTGCCAATGGGGAACGCAATATCCCCCTGAGACGACGTAAGTACCCATTCGATTAGCCGGTGAAGGCAGGCCGCGGCGGGATACATTCGCCGCAGATCGGGTCCATAGGGTTCACATGCCCCGTTTGTAGGAGTGATGCCATGGCCGATAGTGAAGCGGCCGTTTGGAGTCCAGCAGAGCTGCACCATCAGCTGGCCGGCGCCCGCCCCTTTGCGATTCTCGATGTGCGCAATGAGGACGAATTCGCCCAGTGGAGAATCGAGGGTAGGTCACCGCTTCGCAGCGTCAACATCCCCAATTTTGAGCTGCTCGATCTGGAGCATGAGAAGGAGGAAATCGCCACGGCGGTGGCCCGCGCGGTTCCCCTTCACCTGAAGGGCAAGTTGTCTGAGGGCGAACCAGTGCTGGTGGTATGCGCCAAGGGTGATACCTCGCCACACGTTGCAGAGGGGCTGCGCCGGCAAGGCTATGACGCCTTCAACCTGGAAGGCGGCATGGCTGCGCGGGGCGACCACTACGAGATGCAGCCGATCGTGAAATCTACACGGCTAACCATTCTTCAGATCAGCCGTCCGGCCAAGGGCTGCCTGAGCTACCTGGTGGCAAGCCGGGGAGAGGCGCTGGTGGTTGACCCTGCGCGCCATATCGGCAGCTACATGCGCTTGGTTAGCGAGCAGGACTGGCACCTGAAGGCAGTGATCGACAGCCATCTTCAGGCAGACCACGTGAGCGGCGGCGTTACGCTGGCGCGGAGACTGCATGTTGATTACCGGCTTCATCCCTATGACGCGATCCACCCCTGGGATCTGCTTCCCGCAACCTTCCCCTGCCACTATCTGGAGGATGAGACTGTGTTTCCGCTCGGGGAGATATACGTGCGTCCGCTACATGTCCCTGGACACACACTACGCATGGTCAATCTGTTGGTCGACAGCCGCTACCTGCTCAGCGGCGACACCCTATTCATCGACACCATCGGCCATCCCGACCTGGGCGGGAGGAGCCAAAGACTGGGCACCGCTGTTGTTTCGTTCCCTGCGGCGCCTGCTGACCCTGCACGATGCGACCGTGGTTCTTCCGGCCCACTTCGGCAGCATGCATGAAGCCGACGAGCATGGCAGCTATTGCGCCAGCCTCGAAGCGCTGCGCGATCGTAATCAAGGTCTGCGCAGGGTTGCGACGGGCGAGGCCGCGTTCACCGCGTACGTTCTACACAGCCTGCCAGAACACCCGCCGAGCTACGACGAGATCAGGCGGATTAACACTGGTCTGATCGAGGTGGATGAAGGGCGTGCCAGCGAGCTGGAACTGGGCAAGAACCGTTGCGCCCTGTCGCGCCCTGCCGTAGAACGGCGTCTGGCGGCCTAGCACGCGGCCCCCGGAAGTCATGATGACAACCACGAGTTTGTCGAACGCGGCCCGGATCATGCTGTCGCTCGGTTTGAGCTCGGGCTCCACCAGGCGGCACATGGCCTAGCCCAAGTGTGCTTAACGAATTCGCCGTGCTCCTGTTCTGAGATCTTGTGGCGATGAATTTGGCATGATTCTGAATCGCGCAAATCAAAAACCCAAGCGCGACTCAAGCGCTACACGTTAGGCAAGCAGACTGGGGAGCCCGCGTTCGGCGTTATCAAAGCGGTGATGGGATTACCGCAGGACCCAATGCGCGGCTTTGCCGCCGCGCAGAATGAGTGGGACTTCCTCTGCCTGGGGTGGAATATCAAACACATGGCGGCGCTTCGTTCAGCGGAACCAGGTAGCTGGAAGTTGCCTCGTTCTTGCACTAAAAACGGCTCATTTGAGCCGTTTTAGTCGAATCATGCGACCTCTTTTGGCCTAATGGCGACAGGCTGCTGGTGGTTTCTTGCCATAAGACTAAGGCTGCAACAAACTTGATAGCATGGGGTGAACTTCCTGTGTCATTTTCTTTTTTGCCTCCAAATCTCTAGCCTCAGCGCGAGCCATGGACCTAAAAAGAATGTATAGACGAGGAGCTTTAGCAGCCCAATACCACCATAAGTCACCAGCCCGCACTCGTGCGGAGTGAGACCAAACATCTGAAAGCTACAAACGAATCCTGTCATGTAAAGACCAAGCCAGATGAAGACGAGGACAACCCCGA
>JBKQNQ010000423.1:0-4487 GCA_052145875.1 Thiobacillaceae bacterium | reverse complement strand
TCGTACACGATCACGGACAGCACAGGAAGCATGACGTATTTTGACTATGTCACGTCCTATTCTACTTGCGGCGCGTTGGGTGGCTCAGCGGTTCCGACCGGACCGGTGGACGTTTATGGATTCCTGTCGGTATTCCCCAGCTCCGCTCTGTCTGGTGGCGGACTTCCGGAATTCACGGCGACATCTATTGTTCCCGAGCCATCAGCATTCCTGCTGGCTGGCATGGGATTGCTGGGACTGTTGGCGATTCGTCGCCGCCGTTCCTAGCGCGTAGTTGAGATTGGTTTCATCCTTACGGGTCGTCCCGAAACCGGGACGACCCGTTTGTTTTTGGGTGAGACGCTGGACCGGGAGCTTTATTCGGGCTATTTCGGCTTAGAACCCCTAACAAAACCAGATTCTGTAGCCACGCCGCTCTGTCGGCGTGTGTCGGAAGCCCTAAAAATCCAAGGTGGCGCGGCGACAGAGCGCCGCGGCTACAACAAACAGTGGGTTTTGTTAGGCGCTCTAAGCCAACGTCACCTCACGGGGAAACCGGTGTCGAACATGGATACTCTCTTGGTTGCTCTGCCGCTTACTGGACTGCCCGCAACCCCAGCAGCCGCGTCAGGGCGTATCTTGCCTCGGTCAGATCGGGTTTGAGTCTCAGTGCCTGCTTGTACTGCTCGATCGCTTCCGGTGCCCGTCCCGCCTTCTCGAGCGCGATCGCCAGGTTGAGATGCGCCTCGGCGAACTCGGGATAGATCCGCAGGGCCTGCTGGTAGTGCTCGATCGCCTCGGGTATCTTTCCTTGCCGCAGCAAAGCATTGCCGAGATTGTTGTGCACCTCGGCGAAGTCGGGATTGATCTGTAACGCCTGCTCGAAGTGACGGATCGCCTCCTGGTCTCGACCGAGCTGTGCCAACGCATTCCCCAGGTTGCCGTGGGCCTCGGCATACTGGGGCTTGATCCGCAACGCCTGCTCGAAGTGACGGATCGCCTCGGGCATCTTTCCCTGTTGCCATAACGCATCTCCGAGATCGTTGTGGGCCTCCGCTGAATCCGGTTGGAGGCGCAGCGCCTGCTCGAAGTATCCGACCGCAGCTTCCAGTTTACCGGCCTGCTTCAGGGCGGCCCCCAGGTTGATGCAGGCACGCCATGCCTGCGGGTTCTTGGACACGGTATCCTGCCAGAGCGCTTCCTCGGAGGCGTATACGCAACCGCGCTGCCAGGTTGCCGCACCCAGCATCGCCAACATCCCGACGGCGACGGCCATTCCCCACCACCGATGCTGGTCGCCGATCCGCCGGAATACCTCTTCCCCGGCGGCAACCGTCAGGGCAATGACGCCGACGATGGAGTAGTACTGCCAGTGATCGGCCACCAGCGAGTAGCTGTAAAAGCCTTGATCGAAGAATCCCAACACCGGAACAAGCGTGGCGACAAAATACCCCAGCCCGAATAACAGCGGACGTCCCCACGTCCTGCGCTCCCGCCAAAAAACCAGGAAACAAAGGAACAACAGCGCTCCCGGCAGGTACGAAACCCAGCGCGAAGCGTCGATCGACCACTTCGGATACATCAGGGTCAGATGGACCGGTAGGAGCGTCTTGTACAGGTAAAACCACGGGACCCATCCCGCCGCAGCCAGGCGGGCAAGAAAGCCGTCACTCCGAACCAGATGCCCCTGCAAAGCCCGATGGTGCTGAAACCAGATGGTCACCAATCCCAACGCCAGGGAAAAGACGAAGAACGGCGCGCTGCAGACCAGGTCCTTCCATCGCAGCCGCCCCCGCACCCACCACACGCAACCCAGCAGCACCACGGGTAACATGACAACCGCTGTCTTGCTAAACAACGCCAGCAGAAACGCCGCCAGCGAAAAACCGTACCACCGCCATCGACCATCTTCGTAAAATCGCAAGTACAGGAGAAACGCCACCGCGGAGAACAGCATCGACAGCGTGTTCTTCTGTTCGCTGATCCAGGCCACCGTGGCCGCGTTTACCGGATGAAGCGCAAAGACCAGTCCGGCCAGCCAGGCTCCTGGGATCTTCAGGCGTAACAAGATCACCCACACCAGGATGGCGTTGGCGGTGTGCAACAAGATATTGACCGCGTGGTACCCAATGGCATGGTAGCCAAATACCCGCCACTGGAGCCACCAGAAGCTCCCGGTCAGTGGATAATAATCAGACGCTTCCGTCGTAAACCAGAAGCGATAAAGTCCGTCATGCGCCCTCACCAGCCGGTTCATGATGATGAGCGGGCCATCATCAAAAACGAACCCGCCGCGCAGGGCCGGCAGGTACGCGATGAACGTGAGCCCCACCAACAGTTTGACCAACGTCAGCCAATTGGCGTCTGTGCGCAGTTGTTTCGTCTGGGGTCTCCCCACGATTCAGTATTCTTCGAGCCGAGTGTATCCGACAGCCGTCTGGCTGACAAGAAGGGCGATTCCGCGCCGCGGTAAGGAGCGATTACAACAGCCGACAAGCCAAACAATGCTGCAAGGACCACCTCATTATCTATCTTTGCAGTTGCTGTAACGGGGAAGGTTTTGCGAGTAAACAAGACTGGTTCTTGCGAAACGAGCGTGAATGGGCCGTCGCAGAGTTGCGCGTTGATCTGGTTGAACGACAGCGAGTTGGAGAGCACAACATCGCGATCGTGCCTGGAAACCAGTGGCATTTCACCACCGACGCTCTTGGGCTGGTTTCACAATAACCGATCGCGGGAGGCAGCCGCCTTTCGACGCTGCTTCCGGTTTCGTCTTTGTCGCCCGCAAAACGTATTCGACTTGCGGCCGCGTTTCGGTTACAAGACGCGCCATGCTGGTCAGGTTTCACCCCGCCATCGTTTTCGCCTTCGCTGTTGCCGGCGTTCTCGCACCACCGAAGGTCATCGCCGCTGACCTACCCCATTCCACCTTCGACGTGACTTCGTATGGCGCAAAAGGCGATGGACAGATCAACGACACCACCGCCATCCAAAAAGCCGTCGATGCCTGCACGCAGGCCGGGGGTGGCATGGTATATCTCCCGCCCGGTAATTTTCTGGCGGGAACGATTTTTCTGAAGAACAATGTGACCTTGCATCTTGCGCCGGGCGCGACGTTGTGGGGAAGCCGGAATATAGCGGACTACAGCACCAATCATCTCATCTTCGCCCAGGATGCAGAAAATGTAGCCATCGAGGGCGACGGCACCATCAACGGTAATGGTGACGCGTTTTGGGATGCGAAGTTCAAGGCGAAGGAACCGCGTCCCAGTCCATTGATTGAATTGATTGGTTGCCGCAATGTGCATATCCGCGACGTGCGCATTCGCAACCAGCCTGGTTGGGGAATTCGTCCGTGGGAATGCGACGGCGTTTTCATCCATGGCGTGTCCATGATCACTGACCTGCGCGGGCCGAACACCGACGGCATCGACCCTGATTCCAGCCGGAACGTGATGATCTCGGATTGCTACATCGAAAGCGGCGACGACACGATCTGCCTGAAGACGGACAAACGCCCGGGGGAGTCGACGGCGCTGCCCTGCGAACGGGTTACGGTGGACAATTGCGTCCTCATCAGCGCCCAATCGGCAATCAAGCTCGGCACGGCCAGTTGGGGTGATTTCCGCGATTGCGCGTTTGCCAATTGCGTGATTTCCGGCTCGCACTACGGCCTCGCGATGTACATCAAGGACGGCGCGCTGGTAGAGGGGATCAATGTTGCCAACATCACCATCGACACCTCGATCGCCTTCAAGAACGAAAAGACCGGTGGCCAGCGCGACTGGGTGTCATACCCGATTTTCCTCGATCTTGAACAACGCGGAGAAGGCTCGGCGCTGGGCCGGATTCGCGACGTAAGCTTCAGCGACATTCACATTCGGGGCAAGGGCCGCGTCCTGGTCGGCGGCCCGCCAGAGCGTCCACTGGAGAATATCAGCTTCCGCAACGTTCTGATGCGCATGACCGGATTCGAGGCCATCGACAAGGAACACAAACCGCGAGGAGTAAGCGCAAGCAAGATTCGCCGCAGCACGCCCGAGACGGATTACGCCGAGGTACCGTCCGCGATGATTTTCGATAACGTCCATGGCCTGAATCTGAGCGACATCCACGTCATATGGGACACGCCGGAACCGCCGCAGGACCGACACGCCATCTACGGTGGGCGGGTGGAAGACCTTTCCATCGAAGGTTTTGCTGGGGGTCCGTCGGGCGGGAAGCTGGGAGCCATCGGCCTTGAGAAATGCCGAAATGTGTACGTCGCCGGTGCGCGGCCGGATGCGGGGACAGCGGTGTTCATCGGCACGAGCGGCACGCCGGCACCGGAGATCGGGCTGACCGGGAACGACTTCAAGCCCGGCACGACGCCCGTCCAAGAGGGCGCGACCTACGTGCACCTGCCACACCCCTGACGGGGCTCTCCGTGACTGCCAAAACAGGGTCTGCAAAACGCATTCGACTTGTGCAGTGTGTTTGTTTATTAATTGAGGATGCTTGCCAAAGTT
>JBKQNQ010000422.1:0-12663 GCA_052145875.1 Thiobacillaceae bacterium | reverse complement strand
ATTGTCATGGACGCGCGCCACACGCATCGGCGGCATCCAACTGGGAAGCAACTTTGCGCTTCAGCCCTATCGTATTACCACACCCATACCGGCGTTTCTGGGTTCGACCACGCTTCCGTCCGCGGTGGACCTGTACGTCAACGGCATGCGCGAATTTAACGGACAGGTGCCAGCGGGACCCTTCCAACTCAACACCATTCCAAACATCAATGGTGCCGGTAACGCGCAGGTGGTGCTCACCGATGTCTTTGGTCGAACCACCACAGTCAATTTTTCGCTCTACGAAACGCACCAGTTGCTGCAAAAAGGGCTGTCCGACTGGTCGGTCGAGCTGGGTACGGTGCGTGAAAACTATGGCATAAACTCCTTCGACTACAGCCATGACGCAGCTGCCAGCGGAACTTGGCGCTACGGTGTGACCAACGATTTCACGCTGGAGACCCATGGCGAGGGCACGCCGGGCCTCGCGAATGCCGGTGCAGGCGCCGACTGGCAGATCGGTCAGGCCGGCGTGGTTTCGGGCGCGATGGCCACAAGTAGCCATGATGGGGAGAGCGGCTCACAATTCAGCCTGGGTTACAACTGGGTCAATGGCCGATTCAATTTTGGCGTTAACACTGCCCGCACGAGTGGCGATTACCTTGATGTGGCCTCACTTTACGGCACGTCGCCACCGCGCAGCACCAGCAATGCCCAAATCGGTTACAGTACCGAGCATTTCGGTGGCTTCGAGCTTAGTTATATTGCCTTGCAATACCCGGGGCAGGCTGCCTCACGTTATGCCAGCGCCAACTGGTTCAAGTCGCTCGGCCGCACGACTTCGCTTAGCGTGAGCGTTAATCAGGATCTCGTCAACCACAGCCAGAGTACCGTCTTCGCGACGCTGACCTGGGCGATCGACGCCCACACGACGGTCAGTGCCGGTACGCAGCACGATAATGGGGGCACTATCTATACCGCCAATGCCAGCAGTCCGACGCCGAGCGAGGGCGGCTTCGGGTGGAGCGCCGGTTTGCGTCAGGGCGAAGGCCAGAACGGTGGGCAGGTGGAGGTTGATTATTTGGGACCTTACGGTCGCATTGAGGGGGGGGTCAATGATCTAAGCGGTAACCGCTACGCGTATGCTGACGCCACGGGTGCCCTCGTTTTCATGGACAGCCACCTGTTTGCGGCGCGGCATATTGACGACGCCTTCGCGGTGGTGTCCACCGATGGCTTCGGTGGCGTGCCGGTGACGCTGGCGAACCGCCCGATTGGCACGACCGACAGCAATGGCATGCTTCTGGTGGTCCCGCTCAACGCCTACCAGAACAATGCGCTTGCGATTGACCCCATGCAGTTGCCGGCGGGGGTGCGGATCGACCGCGTCAGCGCCCTGGCCACCCCGAGCGATCGCGCCGGTACCTTGGTGACTTTCGGCATCACGCCCCTACGCGCGGCCTCGGTCCTGTTGGTGGACGCTGCCGGTGTGCCGCTGCCACTGGGGAGTACGGTGCGGGTAAACGCTCAGAGCACCAATCCGGCAATGGTCGGCTTCGACGGTGCAGTTTATTTGGATACGTTAGCCGTCCAAAACGTGCTAAGGGTGGACACCCCTGCGGGCCCCTGCCATGCCAGTTTCGATTATCCCAAAGCAAGTGACGGTATCCCGCAAATTGGGCCGCTGCGCTGCATCAAGGAGGCATCACCTTGAGATCATTCAACTTATTCCGCCTGCTTTGGCGTTTGACGTGGTTGCACGCCGGCTTTTTCCTGGTTCCCGCAGCCGCCCACGCAATATCGGTTACGTGCTCGAGCTCCGCAACGAATATCAATTTTGGCTCGGTTAACGGACTCGCGACCGGGACCTCAAGCACCGGTACCGTGAGCTGGACTTGCAATAACACCGGCGGGGGTCAGAGCGCGTACGTCACGTTCTGTCTCAATATTGGCTCCGGCACGGGAGGCACGTCAGGAAGTGCGCGGCTACTTGTTGGCGGAACTCCATCCTTGCAATTCCAACTCTATCAGGACGCTGCAAACACGCAGATATGGGGCTCGCTGCTGTCAGGACCCAACACGACACCCTATCAGACTCAGTTCATCATCCCCGCCAACGGCGCATATACAGGAAGTGCCACGGTGCACGGCGCGATACCCAATGGGCAGTCAGGGATTACCCCGGGTAGCTACTCCAGCACGTTCAGTACGACGAATTCTGCGGTATCGGGCACTTACAATGCGGGCGGGAGTACCTACCCCTCGACATGTGGCACGGCCAACTCAGGTATCTATTTCCCCTTCACGGTGACTGCAACCGTGGTGAAGCAGTGCCTCGTAACCGCTGGCGCCAACCTCAACTTTGGGACCGTCCCGTCCACGCAGGCCAATATTTCGGCAACCAACAACGTCACCGTAACGTGCACGAATACAACCCCCTATTTCATTGGAATGTCCCCGTCCAACGGTAACACCGCTGGCGCGGGCACGATGTCAGGCATCACGATACCAACGAACAAGGTGGCCTATCAGCTCTATTCGAACGTGGGCTTGACGACCGTTTGGGGTAATACCGCCACCAGTTCCAGTGTCGGCAACGGCGTTGGGGGCACGGGTAACGGTACGTCACAATCGATTCCGGTTTGGGCCCAAGCGCCGAGCGCCAACTATGTGCCTGACAGCTACGTGGACACGGTGACAATCAACGTCAACTACTAATCCAAAGTGCAATAAGGTCGCCTAAACAAGGCTTTCACCTCGGGCCGCTGAGAGGACGAGAGCGCGACAGGCCGGGGCCAAGACCCGTGTCGCAAAGTATTGGGAAACACTGGACCCCGGTCAGAGGTTTGGGGCAAGCCACTTTTCTGTCGTTTCGATGTCCCATCCCTTGCGACGGGCGTAGTCTTCGAGTTGATCGCGGCCGATTTTGCCCACGGCAAAGTAGCTGGACAGCGGGTGGCTCAAATAGAAGCCCGAAACCGCGGCGGCGGGCCACATGGCAAAGCTGTCGGTGAGTGTGAGGCCCGTATTGGGCGTCGCATTCAATAATTCAAACAGCGGGCTTTTCTCGGTGTGGTCGGGACAGGCTGGGTAGCCGGGCGCCGGGCGAATACCTCGGTATTCTTCGTTGATCAACTGTGTGCTGCTTAAAGATTCATCCGTTGCATAACCCCAGATTTCGGTTCGGATGCGCCAATGCAAGTGCTCGGCAAATGATTCAGCCAGGCGATCGGCGAGTGCCTTGAACAGGATGCTGTTGTAGTCATCGTTGGCGGTTTTAAATTCGGCCAACTTTTCGTCAAAACGTCCGGTGCCGGTTGTCACGGCGAAAGCGCCGATCGCGTCCCTCACGCCCGTTGCCTTGGGCGCAATGAAATCCGCAATGCACAGATTGGGACGGTCAAGCGGCTTTTCCATTTGTTGGCGCAAGTTGTGCCAGGTCATGGCTACTTCTGTACACGACTCGTTCGCGTAGATTTCGATGTCGTCACTGCTCACGGTGTTGGCGGAAAACAGGCCGACGACGCCATTCGCCGATAGCCATCGCCTGTCGATAATTTTCCTTAACATGGCTTGCGCATCAGCAAAAAGCTTGGTCGCTTCTTCGCCGACCACTTCGTCACTCAGGATTTTCGGGTAGCGACCCGCCAGCTCCCAGGTCTGGAAAAATGGCGTCCAGTCGATGGTTTTGGCGATCTTACCCAAGTCATAATCGCGAAACACATGGATGCCAGGCTGCTTTGGCTTCGGCGGCAGATAGGTCTGCCAGTTGGTTTTTAACCCACGTTCACGTGCGACGGAAATCGGCAGTAATTTGCGTGCTTCGCTACGCCCGGCATGCTGTTCGCGGATCTTGGCGTAATCCGCTTTCACGTCGGCTATGTAAGCGTCGCGCAAGTCCCGAGACAACAAGGTGGAGGCAACACCTACCGCCCGCGATGCATCAGCGACCCAGACGACAGGCGCGTCGTAATGGGGCTCGATCTTCACCGCGGTGTGTGCACGGCTGGTGGTTGCTCCGCCGATGAGGAGGGGCTGTTGCATCCCGCGCCGCCGCATCTCTTTCGCCACGTTCGCCATCTCCTCCAGCGAGGGTGTAATCAAGCCGGAGAGGCCGACAATATCCGCATTTTCGCTCGCTGCGGTTTCGAGAATTTTGTCGGCCGGCACCATCACGCCAAGATCGATTACCTCAAAATTGTTGCACTGCAGCACCACGCCGACAATGTTCTTGCCGATGTCATGCACGTCGCCTTTCACCGTCGCCATCACAATTTTCCCATTGTTCTGCGCGCCACCTGCTGCTTTGGTCGCCTCGATGTAGGGCATCAAGTGCGCAACGGCCTGCTTCATCACCCGGGCGGATTTAACGACCTGAGGCAAAAACATCTTGCCGGCACCGAACAGGTCTCCCACCTTGTTCATCCCAGCCATGAGCGGGCCCTCGATGACTTTCAGCGGATGTTCGGCATGCAGTCGTGCTTCCTCGGTATCTTCGATGATGTGGCTGGTAATGCCCTTGACCAGGGCATGCGAGAGGCGGGCTTCGACCGGCCCGTCGCGCCAGGCTAGGTCTTCGGTTTCCTCCTTCTTATGGCCGACAAATTTTCCGGCCGCCTCGACTAAGCGGTCACCTGCATCGGGCCTCCGATTAAGCACCACGTCTTCCACCAAATCGCGAAGTTCGGGCTTGAGTTCGTCGTATACGCCCAGCATTCCGGCGTTGACGATGCCCATATCCATGCCGGCGCGAATCGCGTGATAAAGAAACACGGTATGGATGGCCTCGCGTACCGCGTCGTTTCCGCGGAAGGAGAAGGAGACGTTGGATACGCCACCTGAGACTTTCGCGTTGGGGAGGTTTTCCTTTATCCAGCGTGTCGCCTCAATGAAATCCACCGCGTAGTTAGCATGCTCCTCGATACCCGTCGCCACCGCAAAAATGTTCGGATCGAAAATGATGTCGTCTGGCGGAAAGCCAACTTCGTCAACGAGAATTCTGTAGGCACGCTTGCAGATTGCTGTCTTGCGGGTGAATGTGTCGGCTTGTCCGGCTTCGTCAAAGGCCATTACAACCACGGCTGCGCCGTAGCGCAATGCAAGCGTCGCCTCGTGTTTGAATTTCGCGATGCCTTCTTTCATCGAGATGGAGTTGACAATGCACTTGCCTTGAGCGCACTTGAGTCCTGCCTCGATCACCTCCCACTTTGAGGAGTCGATCATGATGGGCACGCGGGAGATGTCGGGCTCAGAGGCAATGAGATTCAGGAATTGCGTCATCGCCGCTCGCGCGTCCAGCATGCCTTCATCCATGTTGACATCGATGACCTGGGCACCGTTTTCCACCTGCTGGCGTGCGACCGAAAGCGCAGCGTCGTAGCGGCCTTCGAGTATCATCCGCGCGAAGGCACGCGACCCGGTGACGTTGGTGCGTTCACCGACATTGACATACAAGCTGTCGGCACAAACGTTGAGGGGCTCTAAGCCGGCGAGGCGCAGGCAGGATTGGATCTCAGGGAGCCTGCGCGGTGGCAAGTCGGCGACTGCATTTGCCATTGCCTTGATGTGCTCCGGCGTTGTGCCGCAGCAGCCGCCCAGGATATTCAAAAAGCCGGATTGACCCCATTCGCGCACGGCCTCGGCCATCTGCTGTGGCGACTCGTCGTAACCGCCAAACGCGTTGGGCAATCCCGCGTTGGGGTGAGTGGACACATGGCAGCTGGCCACACGGGACAGTTCTGCAACAAAGGCGCGCATTTGTCGCGGACCAAGCGCGCAGTTCAAGCCGACAGAAAAAGGATTCACGTGCCTAACCGAATTCCAGAATGCTTCGGTAGTTTGGCCGGATAGCGTTCGGCCCGAGGCGTCCGTAATGGTTCCTGAAATCATAACCGGAAGGCGGAGCCGATGGGCCTCGAAGTACTGCTCAATGGCAAACAGCGCGGCCTTGGCATTTAATGTGTCGAAAATGGTTTCAACCATTAACATGTCCACGCGGCCCTCCACCAGCGCGTCAATCTGTTCGGTGTAGGCTTCAACCAATTGGTCGAATGTTATGTTGCGCGCGCCGGGGTCGTTGACGCTGGGTGAAATACTCGCGGTTTTCGAAGTTGGCCCGAGAATGCCCGCGACAAATCGTGGCTTCTCCGGGGTATTGTATTTTTCAGCGGCCTCTCGAGCCAATCTAGCTGCGGCGAGGTTGATCTCACGCGTCTGCTCGCCCATGTGGTAATCTGCAAGCGATATGCGCTGGGCGTTGAAGCTGTTGGTCTCAAGAATATCGGCGCCAGCGGCCAGGTACTTCTCATGGATCTCCCGGATGAGATCGGGCCGGGTAAGGCAGAGCAGGTCATTGTTTCCCTTGATGTCATGCGGCCAGTCCTTGAAACGCTCGCCACGATAATCGGCATCACACAGTTGATAACTCTGGATCATGGTGCCCATGGCGCCATCGAGTATCAGGATGCGGTTGGCAATACATCGAGCGAGGGGGCTGGTTTGATCGGACATGGGTAGCAAGGGCCGAAACGTCTTATTATATGGGAGTCGGTGTCCCTATTTCATGCCATGAAACATCTAACTCCCCGCGAAGCCTACGAATACCTTCAGGCGAATCCCAATGCCGTGTTTGTCGACTGCCGATCCGAGATGGAACATCTATTTGTGGGGCATCCCAAAGATGCGCTGCTGATTCCTTGGCAGGATGGTCCAGATTTTGACATCAATCCGGATTTCCTGGGGCATGCCCGCAAGGCGGCTTCCTTCAATCGGCCGGTAGTCCTTATCTGTCGCTCGGGCAACCGGTCCAAGGTGGCGGGCCATTATTTGGAAAAGCACGGCTTCCCAGAGGTCTATAATGTGCTCCACGGCTTCGAAGGGGACTTGGACGAAAGCCACCATCGAAATAAACGCAACGGCTGGCGCGTTGACGGCCTGCCTTGGGAACAGTCGTAGCGAGCCTGGTGACGGGTCTGGGCACGAATCTTGCGTCAAGCACGGAAACTGCAACCTCTATCTGATATCTTTTTTTGCGATGACTGCCCGCCGCGGGCTACCCACTGAATGGACGTCAATGAATAATTTCGCCTACCCGGCGTCAGGTCGCCGGATCGCCGGTGGCGTGCTCGTGATCGCATTGCTCGGCGCGCCTGCATTTGCAGCCGACCGGGCTACGCAGGCCTCGGATTTCTATGAAGATGCGCTGGTCCGCATGCAACACAATGATGCCAAGGGCGCAATCATTCAGTTAAAGAATGCGCTGCAGCAGGACAGCAAGATGCTTCCAGCGCTGGTGTTGCTTGGTCAGGCCTATTTGAAGGCGGGACAACCCCTTGGCGCTGAGCGGGTGTTGGCGGATGCGGAGCGGTTGGGCGCGGATCGATCCGAAATAATTGCATCACAGGTTGAGGCGCTTCACCTTCTTGCCCGGGACAAGGAGTTACTCGAGCGATTTTCGCCCGACGGGCTACCACCCGCCGTGAAATACAAGGTTCTCGTTACCCGGGCCTATGCTCAAATTGACATCGACACGGAACCGGCCGCAGTAGAGTCTGCCGAGCAGGCAAGGCAAATCGAGCCCAATAACCCGGCTGCGCTGGTCGCGCAGTCGATGGCATATCTTCGCATGAACAATCTTACCGATGCTGCCACGGTCGCTCAACTGGCCGTTGCTCGAGCGCCGGCTGACCCCTCCGCTTGGAACATGAAGGCCTCCATTGCCCATGCACGGGGAGATTTCCAGAATGCCCTGACGGGTTATGACAGGGCGTTGGCGCTGGAACCGACTTATCTTGAGGCATTGATTGGGCGGGCGTCGTTACTGCTCGAACTCAAAAGGGATCGCGATGCGGCGAGGGATATCACGGTTTTGAAACAGAGTTTTCCCGATGATCCGCGGACTGCATACCTCATAGCCTTGTCGGCGAGCCGTCAGGGTAACGATGCGGAAGTGCACGCTGCGCTTCTCGCGGCAACCGCTGCTTTGGACGCGTTGCCGTTTGCAGCGGTCGTCAGGCAACCGCAACTGGTCCTTCTCGGCGGTGTGGCCCATTACAGCCTAGGGGAAAACGAGAAAGCAAAAACCTACCTGTATGCCTACCTCAAGCGCTATCCCGAGCATCTGGGTGCAATCAAGCTGCTGACCTCAATCATGATGAGCGAAGGGAACTATGCGCAGGCCATTGCGTTGCTCGAAGGCCCTGCACGAGCTTCTCCGAATGATCCTCAGGCGCTCTCCATGCTGGCAAGTTGTTACATGGCCTTGAATCAGCACAGCAAGGCAGTCTCCCTGCTCGAAATGGCCACGCAGATGAATGGGGGCAAGCTCCCTGACATCACGGCGAATTTCGGACTGAGTCTGATCGGTAGCGGGCAGGTTGAGCGCGGTATTGCGCAATTGCAGACTGCCTATTCGCAGGACGTTGGGAGCTCACGTTCAGGCGTGCCATTGGCGCTTATGTACATGAGACAGGGGCAGACGAAGTCAGCGCTGCAGGTGCTTCAGGCCGTTATGAAGCGAGAGCCCAATAACGTCACGGCCCTGAATGTGCTCGCGCTTGCACTTGGCCTCTCGGGTGACCATGCGGGGGCACGCAAGACCTATCAGGCGGTGTTGGCAAAGGACCCGCGATTCACTCCAGCGCGACTGAACCTGGCTCGGCTGGATCTATCGGAGGGGAAGCCCGACGACGCGCGTGCGCGCTTGCTGGGAATACTGAAAGACCAACCCAGGAATCTTGATGGCTATTTCGAGCTTGCGCAGGTGGAGATCAGCGTTCAGCGTCCGAGGGACGCGATTCGCTGGCTGGAAAAGGCACGATCATTTAACCCACAAAGCTTGCGACCTAATCTCGCGCTGGTTGACCTGTATCTGAAAATGGGGGATGCGGCAAAAGCGCTGGATGTGGCAAAAGATGCTGAATCGGGCAACCAGGACAATTTGGAGGCCTTGGCGGCATTAGGCCGTGCGTACCTTGCCGTGGGCAATGTTGAGTTCGCAAAGCAGAATTTCCTGCGCATTAGCCAGGTGGCGGGCTTCGATGCAGATTGGCAGCAGCGGGCTGCCCTGCTGCAAATCAGCGCACATGACTTTGAGGGCGCGCGCTACTCCTTGGATAAGGCTTTGTTGAGCCAGCCAGGCTACGTTCCTGCATTGCTCCTTAAGGCCACGCTGGAAAAACTCGCCGGTAACCTTGATGTGGCCGAGCAACAGGCACGTGCCTTAGCCACCGCGCGTCCGCGCGATGCTTCGGTGCAACAGCTGCTAGGGGATATCGCCATGCAGCGAAAGCGCTTTAGCGATGCGATCCTGTTTTATCGAGCCGCCTATCAATATGAAAAGAATAGCCAACACGCAGGAAGCCTGTATATGGCATATACGGAGTCAGGCAACTTGGGGCAGGCCCTGGAATTTGCCAAGGCGTGGGCCCAGAGCAGTCCAACCGACCTGACAGCGGGCCTTGTTGTGGCGGAGGCTTACCTGCATCTGGGCAAGCTGGACGAGGCGGAGCGGCGCTATGCAGCATTGAGCAAGCAGCTGCCCAATAATCCCCGGGTACTTAATGAGTTGGCGTACATCATGCTAGAACGTCGTGAGCCCGGTGCCGTCCCCATCGCTGAGCGGGCTTACGGCTTGGCGCCGCGTGATGCCAGCGTTGTTGATACCTATGGCTGGGCGCTGGTACAGGCAGGAGAGGTCGACAAGGGACTGCGTTACCTGCGTGAGGCCCAGGTGCGTGCGCCCACTGACGCCGAAATCCAAGGTCACCTGAACGAGGCGTTGCGACGGAAAAGTCAATCCCAACGCCCTAACGGGTAGTGAGATTGGATCTACCGAACACCATGGCTTGTCGATATTTCTTACAGTCATCGCGCGTGGGGCACCGGACCTCTAGGCTTGGTTCAATGTATCTTATTGATAAATAATGAATTATGTTGTTCCGGCACGTGTCTTGCTTAGATTTGGGCATGAATCGCTTCAAGCGAATACTGAGGGGAAACCTAAAATGACTAGAAAAATCTCGAGCATCGTGTCCGCTGCGGTGTTGGCCGGGAGCCTAGGCTTACTGGCGGGCGCTGCGCAAGCTAACACCGATTGCTCTGGTGGCGGAACTGGCAACTCCAACTGTTTCACTTGGACCTTTGAGGCGGGCGGCACAAACTTCACCGGTCCTGGCGGTACGATTAACCTGAGCACGTTATTGACGTCTGAAACGTCAACGGGTGGGGGAGCCGGAATTTCGTCAGTGGCGACTGCGGTATCAAATACCGGCGGAACGAATGATGCGCTTGCCAGTGGATATATTGGGGCCTATGGTTCCGTTGGCATGGGCGTGACCAGCGTTGACGAGTATAAGAACCCGAGTCAACTGGTGTCGCCGTATCATGCGGTCGATAATTCTTCCGATGTGGAGTCGGTGCTCTTTAGTTTTGCAGGGGGAGCGGTCAATCTCACATCCTTTAACGTAGGCTGGATGTCCGGTCACGATGCCTACACCGTGTTAGCCTACGTTGGCTGCAGCGGCTGCTCGGCTACGCCGACGGTGACGGGCCTCAGCTATTCTCAGCTGTTGACGCATGGCTGGGCATTGATTGCCGATAACGCAGGCACGGGATCGACCGGCGCGCAGGATTTTTCCAACACCACATATTCCAGTTACTGGCTCATTGGCGCCTATAACAGCATCATTGCCGGCGGAACGAATCCGGGTGACGATTACTTCAAAATCGCCTCCCTGGCAGGCTGTGACTGTGCAACCGCCCCGGCGGGTACCCCCGGCTGCGGCGGAACCGGAACCAAGGGCGTTCCTGAACCCGGCACGCTGCTGCTCATGAGCGCAGGGTTTATCGGCCTGGCCCGCGTCAATCGCCGTCCCACAAAACTTCGTAGCTGAAAACGACTTGCAGAGTCCCCGCTTCGGCGGGTTTTTTTTGCCTCAGCGCCATGCAGTTCAGGACAGTTTGGTTCCGAGTAGGTGCCCGATCAGGTAGGTCGCGGTCCCTGACAGCACGCCGATTGTTAGCATCCGTATCCCGCCGAGGATAGCGTGACGACCGGTGAAGAGGCTAAGGGTCGCGCCGACAGAAAACAGGCCCATGGCAGTCAGAAGAACACTCGCAACAAGGGCGTGCGGCAGTGAGGGCACGAGGTAGGGTGAAAGCGGAATGAGTGCCCCAACCGAGAATGCGAGAAAGGATGACAGCGCCGCGCCCGCGGGGGAGCCCAGCTCAGCCGGATTTAGACCAAGTTCTTCACGCGCCAGCGTATCCAGGGCGCGTTCAGGATCCTGAATCAGATGGTCAGCGAGGCGTCTCGCTTCTTCTCTGGGGATGCCCTTGGCCGCAAATATCAATGCCAGCTCGGCGGCCTCCTCCCCGGGGTACTGCTCCAACTCCTCACGTTCCAGCCCGATCTGATATTCGAACATTTCACGCTGCGAGCGCACGGAGACATATTCCCCCGACGCCATTGAGAATGCCCCGGCCAGCAGCCCCGCAATACCGGAGAGCAAGACCATGCTGTGGTCGGACGTTGCTCCCGCAATACCCAGGATTAGCGATGCGTTGGATAACAGACCGTCATTCACGCCGAATACCGCCGCGCGCAAATTATTTCCGGATCGTGATGTCTGATGGCGCCCGCCGATTTCTTCCACCGATAGCGGCATATGATGAGGCATTCTGCCGGCGGAATAGAGTGACATGCCGCGAACCTTCATGGCCGCAAGCACGCCTCTGAGACGACGGGGCTTGAACACCCGGATTAGCTGACCGACCACGTGGGTGCGAAAATCGGGGTGAAATGAGGCTGGTGGAGCCAAATTCTGGCTGCGGGCGAGATCTGCCCAGATTTTCGCCTGGTCTTCGGCAGCCTGACTCAACTCCTGGAATAGTGCCGCGCGCCCGCCATCTCGCTCTTCCTGAGCGACGATGCGATACAGCCATGCTGAACGCATCTCCTCACGCCAGCCATCTAGAGGGTTTGAGCCCTGTGTCATTTGAACTCCCTTGCTAGCCACCTATTCGCAATCACGTATGTCGGTGTGAGCGTTGGATCGCGCTTCCCATCCCCGCTCAGCAATCCGGTGGACGTTCAACTTGCGATGATAATGCACAGGCCGCGACTTGCGGGTGCCCGGTGTCTTGCGTGAAAGCCGGTTCTAGAAAACGTAGCGAAGGGAATGTCAACTGGGCGCCCTGGAGCGCGATTTTGGCATTGTCACCGCTTCGCCTTCCGAGGGTTATCCCGTCCAGGTGACCCAAGGCTGCGAGGAACGGCGCGTGACGCCCAGGGTGGGTAAAAGGAAATGCGGCAGGTTCGCTGCCCGGCGACCGCGCCCAAGCCGGCCCAACAGACCTGCAGCACGGGGTGGGGGCAAGAGTCGAACTCCAGCACAGCCGCCAAGTCGGGATCACAAAACGGTGTCACTGCCCCGGTCGGGAACGTGAACGTAGCCTCCCTCATTCGTTGCAGTCGCCGCTGCGCCACGACGCTTCAGCCGCTCCAGACAATCGGACCCAACAGTTCGAATGCCGTCGATCCTGGCTTTTTCAATCGGCCGCCGCGAGCGTACCTCGAATTCGACGAGCTGCTAACTCGGCGGTCGCTTCATTCGAAATTGCGCGAGCCGGCTGTCCCAGCGTGTATCACTGGTCTGTTGCCGAGAACGGCAGAGCGGCGAGGAC
>JBKQNQ010000421.1:0-4383 GCA_052145875.1 Thiobacillaceae bacterium | reverse complement strand
TTCGGGAAATCCCCGGCATCGGGGACGTGCGCGCGCGCAAGATTACATCGGGCTGGGCCGACCAGAAAGTCATCCGTAGCATCATGGTGTTCCTTCACGCGCATGGCGTCTCTACCTCCCGGGCGGTGCGCATCTTCAAGACCTATGGCCAGGATGCCATCGACATCGTGAGGGAAAACCCCTATCGATTGGCCCGGGACATCCGGGGCATCGGCTTCCTTTCCGCCGACACCATCGCTCAAAAGATCGGCGTGGCCCTGGATTCTCCCCTGCGTGCCCAGGCCGGTATCTCCTACGCCTTGACCGAAGCCTCGGCCCAGGGCCACTGCGGGTTGCCCTATGCAGAACTGGTGCCCCTGGCAGTGAAGCTGCTTGCTATCCCGGAATCGGTCATCGAGACAGCCATCGCCCATGAAATCGAGGACGAGGTGCTGCTCCCCGATACCGTCGATGGCCAGCCCTGTGTTTTTCTGGCCCCCCTGTACTACGCCGAGCAGTCCATCGCCACCCAGATCTGGCGCATCAAGACCGACTTGGCCACCCTGCCCTCTTTCGATCCCGACAAGGCGATACCCTGGGTTGAGCAGAAACTGTCCATCCAGTTAGCCGACAGTCAAAAGGCAGCGATCCGTCTTGCGCTGTCCTCCAAAGTTCTGGTGATCACGGGTGGCCCCGGGGTCGGCAAGACCACCCTGGTCAATTCCATCCTGACTATCCTCGCCGCCAAGGGTGTCAAGTCCCTGCTGTGTGCGCCCACTGGAAGAGCGGCGAAGCGCCTCTCCGAATCGACAGGCAAGGAAGCCCGGACCATTCACCGCTTGTTGGAGGTCAACCCGGCCAATGGTCAGTTCAAGTGGAACGAGGACAATCCGCTCGAATGCGATCTCCTGGTCGCCGACGAATGTTCGATGATCGACGTACCGCTGGCAAATCAGCTGCTCAAGGCCGTGGCCACCGCGACTGCATTGATTCTTGTGGGCGACGTCGACCAGCTGCCCTCGGTGGGCCCTGGGCAGTTCCTGGCGGACCTGATCGACTCGGGAGCGGTTCCGGTCATTCGTCTCACCGAGGTATTCCGTCAGGCCGCCACCTCCCGCATTGTGCGGTGTGCGCATCAGGTCAATCAGGGGATCTATCCCACCTTGCCCGAGAAAGGCGAGGAATCCGACTTCTATTTCGTTGCCGCCGAGGAAGCAGAGGCCATCGCGCAAACCGTGGTGGATTTGGTGCAAACGCGCCTGCCCAAGAAGTTCAATGTCGATCCAGTGCGCGACATTCAGGTGCTTTGCCCGATGAACCGGGGAATTACCGGGGCGCGGGGCCTCAACCAGGCCTTGCAGGCAGCGTTGAATCCGCCTAATGAGACCAGCGTGGAGAAGTTTGGCTACCGGTTTAGCGCCGCCGACAAGGTAATGCAGATCGAGAACAACTATGACCGCGATGTCTACAACGGCGACATCGGCTTTGTGACGGGCATTGATCAAGACGAAGCAGAACTGACTGTGGAGTTCGAGGGCCGGAGGGTCAGCTATCCATTTGGCGAGCTGGATGAACTGGTCCTCTGCTACGCGACTACGATCCACAAGTCCCAGGGTTCTGAATACCCGGTGGTGGTCATCCCCATCTCGACCCAGCACTACATGATGCTCAAACGCAATCTAATCTATACGGGCATCACGCGGGGCAAGACTTTGGTGGTGCTCGTTGGACAGAAAAAGGCACTGGCCATCGCGGTCAAGGGGAAGCAGGTGGAACGACGCTGGTCGAAGCTGAAGGAACGTTTGATACACCACGCGTGACCTGAAGTGCTGCAACCTCTCGGCGCGAGCTGCAGCGCTGATCGACAAGGCTAGGGTTGGTATGTGCGCCCGGCACAACCGAGACCCATTGGCATCATTCTCTTTGGGCCGACCGAGCGATAAGGCAATTTATGCTTAATTTTGTTCTCTTCTCCCAAATCATGGTTAAACCCGGGCAGAGTAATTGGTCCTCGGTTCGATTCCATGGCCGGGAATTGCTTTAAATCCTGGCCAATTTTTGCTCCTTCACCTTTGGACACATTATACTTTTGGCGGCTAAGTCTGACATCAAGGACAGTTGCCTTGGCCACCGTCTCACTATCAGAGTTGCAATAGACCGGCACAAGCCCGGTTTTCTTGAAATGGTCAGCAAGACCAGCTCGTCCTCGGCCTAGCCGTAAAAGTTGAACGAGGAGGTATTATTTCACTGTTGAGCTTCCCCTCCTCATCACCTTGCGGACATTTGGTAAAATTCGCGCGGCGGCTGGAATCGGCCGAACTGAGCATTCGCGCTTATCAGATCTCTGAAATCATGGCCTCAAGTCCGTCTGCATTTCAGAAACATTTCGTCCCCTGACGCCCCGCTATCGACGCGCCATCTTTCGAACGAAGGATTCTCTGCTTGTATGGTGGCCCAAGTCCTTAACACGTGATCACACTTCTAGCCGATCGCCCGACCGCGCCACGAGGGCATAGAGCGCCGGCATCAGAAAGATGCTGATCAAAAGTCGCGTGAACAGGCCGCTTACGATTACCAGGGCAAATGGCCGTTGAGTATCCGTGCCCACTCCGGTGGCCAGCGCCGCCGGCAACAAGCCCAAAGCGGCCACCAGCGCGGTCATCATGATTGGTCGCAGCCGGAGGATCGCGCCTTCACGAATGGCCGTGGTGATGGCGGTGCCGTTGCGGCGAAGTTCGTTGACATAGGAGATATAGACGACGGCCGTCTGCGCCGAAACGCCAAACAAGGCCAGAAAGCCGATGCCGGACGAGACTGAAAATGGCGTGCCGGTGATCCAGAGGGCCACGAGGCCACCCGCGGGTGCCGACAGCACCACGCCGAGCACGGTGATGAACGGAAATTTCAAATTGTTGTAGAGCGCGAACAGCAGGAGGAAAATCAGACACACGGTCAGCGGCAGAATGACATGCAGTTGCTGGCGCGAAGCCGTGTATTCCGTGTATTCTCCGCCCCAGTCCAACCGGTAGCCTTGCGGCATGGGGATATTTCGGTTGACCTGCTGAATGGCGTCACCCACCGCGCCTGCCAGATCGCGTCCCACCACCGAAAACTGGACCCCGATGTAGCGCGAGTGGTCCTGGCGGTAAATGAATGAGGCGCCGTTCGCCACCTGGATATCCGAGAATTCCTTTAGCGGAATTTGTTGTCCGGCGGGCGTGGGCACCAAGATGTTTCCGATTTCGTCGGGGTTGTCCCGGTATTGGCGCTCGAGCCGGACGACAAGATCAAACTGCTTTTCTCCATGCACCACCTGAGTCGCAACGTCCCCGCCGATGGCGGTCTGGATCAAGCCATTGATGTCCGCGACGTTCACGCCGTAACGGGCAATCTTGGCCCGATTGATTTTGATGTTCAGGCTGGGCTGGCCGAGTTCCTGCACCACGGTCACATCACGGATTCCGCGCACTCGCTCCAAGATATTCTTGATGGTTTTGCCCTTTTGTTGGAGCGTATCCAAATTGGGACCGAATACTTTAACCGCGAGGGCGCTTTTCAATCCCGACTCCGCCTCGTCTACGGCGTCCTCCGCGGGCTGAGTGTAGTTAAAAATAATTCCAGGAAATTGCCGGAGCTTCTGGTTGATGGCCTCAATCAGGGCGGCTTTGGTGCGATCCGCTCCGTTCCATTCCGAGTACGGTTTAAGCCCAACGTAAAACTCGACATTAAAGAACCCGGTCGGATCCGTACCGTCATCGGGCCGGCCCAGTTCAGAAGCGACCGTGGTGACTTCGGGAAAGGAGCGCAACACTTCCCGGATCTTAGGAGAGATTTTCGCCGATTCGTCGAACGATATGGTGTAGGGCATGGTGGCACGCACCCACAGCGCACCTTCATCCAGTTGCGGCATGAATTCGGCGCCTATGCGGGGAATGAGCAGCAGTGAGCCGGCCAGCACAATCACTGAGGCGAATGTCGTCCCCCATGGACGGGCGAGACAAAAATCCAGCCCCTTGGTGTAAAGGGACTTAATGGCTTCATATCCGGCGTTGTGCCGCTCCCGCACGCCCCTCCGCATGAACCACGAACACAGCACCGGTAGCAGCGTCAGCGTGACAATCAAAGAACCGACCAATGCGAAAACCATCGTGTCCGCCATCGGCTTGAACAGCGTCCCGGAAGGCCCGGACAAGACATAGATTGGCAGAAAGCTAGCCACGATTACCGCAACCGCATAGAACAGCGGGCGATCTACCTCTGCTGCCGCATCTTTGATAATTTCTTTGACGTTGAGCGGGGTCCCTTTGCGCGCGGCGACCTGGCGAAAAATATTCTCCACCATCACAACCGCGCCATCCACCAGGATCCCGAAATCCACCGCGCCGATGGAGAGCAGGTTGGCCG
>JBKQNQ010000420.1:0-8325 GCA_052145875.1 Thiobacillaceae bacterium | reverse complement strand
CGCTCCTCTCCGTTTTAGTGGGGTTAAACCACCACTACATTGGCACCTAGATGCCGTTAGGGGAAGTGGGCGTCCATTCCATTACCCCCTACAAACAAGAAAGCCCCGCCGATGCTGGGCCAGCTCTAAAGTTAGTCATTCTTGCGCCTGCTAATACCTAATCCTGTTAACCCTATCCCTAGCAATGCTAGCGTGGCAGGCTCCGGTACGCTGCCTCCAATCGGGGTGCCACCGGTTTGATCGGTAGTAGCGATGAATACGCGATCGACGAGAACGTCGGCAGACGCCACATCCGGACCATTGGGGTAATCAGCGGTTTGGAAATCAAACGAAACGTTGTAAAAGCCGGCCGTCACCACATCCGCGACGCCTGAAAAATTGAGCCATGTGTCAACATCATCGTTGGGTGGCACGTTTGACACGCTTTTGACCGACAAGTCTGCCAGTTGAACAGCCGCGATATTTGCCGTGAAATAGGCATTCCCAGGGTTCCCATACCCGTTTTGGGGTATGAAAGCGTCAAACCCGATCGAGTAATTGCCAGCCGCTAAGTAGACCGACTGGGTTAAAGTTTGGTTTGCAAAATCATCGACAAAATAAACTGCGTGTGTACCACCAGAATCTGGGCTTCCGACGGCGAGCGTGTCAGCTGGGACGTAGGCGCCGAAGCAGCAATCACTATTAGTCGATACGACGGCTGGTGGATAACCGGTATTGTTCCCCCCGACTGTCCATCCAGTGAAATCGCCTGTCGCGAAGTTCCCATTGGTTACCAAGTTGACCGGCGCGGCACTGGCCCCGCCAGAAAAGGTTACCGACAAAATTAGAAAGCAGTACGCCGGTTTCATATTTATTCTCCATTGATCCCCGTAACGTGATACTAAAGCATTATTTATACCTTCATATGAAGCACAATAGAATCAAATGGTTATAAGATTGATCTAAGCGATTGCAGTTGGGAACGTAAGAATATCCGACACTCTACCCACGACTCGAGGTTCATCATTGGACCGGGGTTGCGTACGGTATCTTGAGCCGTCCAATGACAGGCAATAGGCGGTTGCCGCCGTTGACGTAAAGACGGCTAATGACCCGAACGGGTCGGGTCCGGCCGCAGAAAAAATCGCAAAGGCGCCGTTAAGTAAATTTCTGTCCTAGGGCCGGTAACGAATCCATCGCGGAAGTGATCGGCTAAGTCCCCAACGGCCGCTGGCAAAGCCACGAACCGAACCCGGCGGTCGTCGTCACGAAAATCATCGCTGGACGGAGGGCAAATGTTCCGAAAAAAGAATTTGCCAAGATCAGTCTTTAATTTCAGGTTTAGAACGGAAGGTTGAGTAGGAAGCCCATCCCTAAGTGTTGGATTAATTGGGATCTCAGTTAGCAGGTTGCTCCTTTTCTTGCACCGGTTGACCCAAGCTAACCCCCTGCAAACCATGCAGGCCAAGGCTGCTAACCAAAACAAGCTAAGCCAGCTAACTCCTAGTAAATCAATAACTTAATCCTGTAATCTTGGTCAATACTAATTTTTCACTCCCGAGCGGCATTCGAGTTGAGCGCGAATTGCAGCTAACTAACTGATTATACGGGGTCTCATGTTCGAGCATCGCTCGATTTGCCCGCTGTGCTGGAGTTCCGGCACTCTGGTCACTCTCGTCAGCAAACCAGCTGATGCAGGCTTCGCTGGGACCTAGGCAGGCGCATGGCTGATCGCGCATGCCGGGCATCGTGGCCGGCGCGGCGCTTGAGGGCATTTTTTGGCGACCGCGACGCACGGGTCGTCTGCTGCACCGGCGAAACAACCGCCGGGTGTTGCGACTGCGGGCATCGCTGCAGTGGCCACTCCGATTGGAAGTTTATGCCAAGGGTGCGTAGTTATCTAAGAATCACATACATGTGACTTCGAACATTTCGGAAACGGCCGAAGTGTCGGAAATATTTACATGGTACGCCAAAATAAATGAGGAGATTTCACAGAATCTATTAAATTCAAATACTTTTATAACTTGGCATTAAACTTGCGACATATTTTACGACTGGTCACTATGGACCGGTGGGCGGGCGTCGAGGTTGCGAACTTCATGCGCCGAGAGCCGTGGAATACCGGCCGAAGCTGTTCAATGCCCGTTGACGTGGGCCATCGGCAGATCGGAGATGGAACAATGCTTACGAGAAAGTTCGCCAAGTGCACTTCAAGGGGTTATACGCTTAGGGGACTTCTGCTCCTCGTGCCGTTGTTGGCAATCCCCGCGATCGCGCAGGCATTACCCCTTCCTGATGCCAAATACACCGGTTACGGGGTCGACCCCGGCGACGTCGCACCGCTGAGCGGTCCCGGCGGCGCGGGCAACGCCTACACAGACCCCACCGGCGGACTCGACAGTTCATCGTTTTCCATATCTTTGGCCGGCACCCCCACCCCCGCGGCGTATGCGAGCATCGTCTCCACTTACAACCCCTATGGCGGCGTAAGCGCTTCAGCGGGGGTAATTTACTATATGGAGATAATTGACGGCACCAGCAGCACTTCCCACAACCCCGTCACACTCGATGTTGCTGCATTTCTTTCCGCAAGTTCGTTTGGGGACGGCACGGGAGGGTCAGTCTTTCAAATTCAACAGACCTCCTATATCAGCGGGAGCACGGCCTGCTCGGAGGGCGCGCCTTGCCTCGTCCAAAGCTGGGCCACTTGCGCCGCGGAAGACCCGTTCTTGTGTGCAGCGGGGGCACCGGTATCGGAGACCGTAAATACGACGGAGTCGCTCCTTTCCAATACGGAATACACTGTGCAACTCGCGGCATCCGCCGGCCTTAACCCCCTGATACCCACGTCAGGCCCCTACGCACGCACCCAGTCAGGCACCGCGGGTGGTTTCGTCGATCCTTCATTCCAGATCGATGCTTCGACGGCGAGCGCGAGCGACTTCTCCATCGCTTTCAGTTCGGGGATCGGTAACGCGGCCCCGGTCCCCGAACCTTCGACCTACGGGTTCATGATCACGGGTGTCGGTGTGGTGGCTGCTGTGGTGTGTCTTCGCAAGCTTGCTTGACGATCACGGCCGAGAACGGGGCTTAAATCTTTCATCAGACTCGGGCATTCCGGCGTTTAAGCGACATATCCGGACGTATTGTGAAGATTGTTTTTGAACTGCGGACGAAAAGTGGATACGCCAGGCTGTGGAAGCTCACTTCCAGCTTCTCCAGCAGTAGCGCGATAGGTCGCTCGTAGTGCGTTCTTGTTTGCTCACCCCGGCTATCACGCCGAGGAGAAGGTGCTTCTCGCGTTGGAGGGGTAACCCCCCCAGTTGCTACCATTTTTTTTTCGAGATTTGCACAGCCCAGCGACGGTTTGGTGAACAATGGACTCAACCCCAACCACAGGCGGGCACGGTCCTGCGTGTTATTAACATCATCAAATCCCGCGATTCAGCCACCTCGATGCCATTGCCAGGGGTCCAGCCATGACAATCCGTGTTGTGAATGAACGCGACGCGGATGGCTGGGACGACTTCATCAAACTGCTCCCATCCTCTGGCCCATTCCACACCCGGGCGTGGACAGAATGCTTCAAGAGTGAACGCTTGACGCCGCACTACTTGCGCCTGCTGTCCAACGATCAGCCCATAGGCGCAATCGCTGGGGTAGTCGTTGATCCCGATATACCGGTGCTACGAGGGATTGATCGCAAGCTCTCGTTCTTCTCCGGGCCAGCCCTGTCCAAGATGAACAGCGCTTTGATCCGGGACTGCATGCTGAGCCTGAATCGCTACGCTCAAGATCAAGGCTTTACTAGCTTGATAAGTTCGGGTCGTGACTACCCATATTCGTACAATTGGGGTCACTCAAAGGTACATTTGCAGACCATTCAAGAGATGATCATCGACTTAAGGGAACCGTGGGAGCATATCAAGGAAAGGATGCGCAAGTCGGTACCGGAACAGGCCCGAAAGGCTGAGAGGTCGGGACTAACGTTTCATGAGACCCGTGACGCATCGATGCTGGCGCAACTGTTGTGCTTGCTTGAGAACACGAAGTTGAGAAATAAGACAAAGAGAGGGGCTTCTTTCTCGCCCTATTACATCCCGCATCTTGCGGAAAAGTCCTTGAGCTGTCTGAGCGAGAGCAGCATCGCGAGATTTTTCGTTTCGCGTAGAGGTTCTGAGGTGCTGTGCGTCCTTCTTGTGTTCGCATTTTCTAAAAGAGCCTATGCCCTGTTAATCGGATGCAGCGATGAGGGCTACCGTCTTCGGGCACCTGCATTCGTGTGGTTCAATGCGATAAGAAATCTCAAAGCAGCGGGCGCCGAATCCCTGAATCTAGCTGGTGGAAATGCCTTTGCGAAAATTTCGCTTGGTGCAGAGGGGCGAACATGTACGGGCAGCGTCTCTCCGTACCTAAAGGGCCCCGTTCGAAATCTGCTATTCCAGACTTATCGGTGGGTAGACAATCTGATAGAAAGTGCACCCCTCTTTCTTGGTAAGAGTTGAAGCGAAGGATGATCAATTAATTGGCACGATCACCGAATGCAAACCCGCCCCATTCGATTGCGGCGCTAGACACGGTCAAACTTGGATGGGACGCTGCACGATTGCGGACTTGGGCCGTATCCATGTCGAGAGGTCTAAGTGCGCGGATTCATTACATCCGCATGCTTCTGCGGCCCGACGTCATTCTCCTGGAAGGTCGGACCGAGCGTGGAGGCCCGCTTTCCATCCTCCGCGCTGGAATTACAGACCCGCAGACCGCATATTATTTTGCAGGCCAGGTCTTTGAGGAACTCTGCGCGGAACGTGTCCTTGGGCGAACATGGCTCTGGGCGCTGCCAGCCCTGGCACGCAAGCATGGCTGTGCGTTCGTTCTCTTCCGCGTGCCGCAGAACCGAGCAATCTGGGCTCGCTGGCTCCTTGGCCGCGCCGCCGCCGATGCGCTTCATCTTCCCGTCTTCGTGACGGTGATAACCGATGTCTCAGACATAACAGCGCTGCTACGCAGTGACTCGCTACGATCCGATGTGCGACGAGTAAGAAATCGTGGATTTCAATTCAGCATTTCCAGAGAAAGGCAGGACCTCGATACCTTCATCCGCGAGTATCACGATCCCTATGTAAACAAAGTGCACAGATTCGACGCAATCGGAATGGACTTTAAGCGGCTGCTGGCGACATGTTCGAATGACGAGATTCCGGAGCCTTGGGTATTGCTCAAGGTCAATATTGAGGGAGAATGGGTTGCCGGAATGCTTCTGGTCAGTGCGCCGCACAGGGCCGCTTTGATGGAACTTGGCGTGAAGGACGCCAATCCTGCCTTCGTTAAGGGCGGAGCATTACAGGCCGTATATTGGCTGTCCATCGAATATTTGCGCAGCCTTGGACACAAGCGGGTCAGTCTTATGCATGCGCGCCCTTTCCTCAGGAACGGCGTTCTGCAGTACAAGCTGAAGTATAGCCCCTCTCTTACAGTGGCACGACCAGACGACGGATTTCTCCTGCTTTATGACAAGGAGAACGACGCGGCCCGCGAAATTCTGCTGAGGGAACACTTTCTGGTGTTCAAAAGGGATGGCTTGGGGGCGGCTTGGTTCTCCCTCGATGCTGCGGCTTCGCCCGATGCCTCCTGTAAACCTATCGACAGATTAACCATCGCGGGAATCCATGACGTCGAACGCGTGGTTCTCCGGTCGTCTGCCACTCCAACAAACTGAAGTTCAGTCTTTGAATATCCAAGCGGCCGGAAAGGCCGGGTGCAGTCGCCTGCGCGCCTTCATTCTCGATCGGGCGAGCCGGTACGGCAGATATCAGGCCAAGGTGGTGTTCACGGCACCGCATGCCTTCACCGTTATCATCGCCCAGAATCAGTGTCAGGTTGGTCTGGATGCTGGGATTCCAACTACGGCTGGTTGGCTCCTCTTGGCACTGCCACGCTATGTTCCCGCAGCCGATGTCGAGCGCATCCTGGCCACGTGTGACGCGGCAACCGTCAGCGAAGCGCGCGACCGCGCCATTCTTTTACTGGTGTCGCGCTTGGGCCTGCGTGCGGGTGATACCTGTGCCCTGCATCTAGGTGATATCGATTGGGCCCAGGCCACCATCCAGGTGCTCGGCAAAGCGCGCCGCAGGATTCAGCTACCATTACCGCAAGAGGTTGGGGATGCACTCTTGCACTTAGCTAGAGACCTTTAAAATACGGCGTAATATGGGCCACCGAGTTTTTCCACAAGATCCATTCTAGTTCCCATGAATATTCCGTGGGTCCGGGGCAATCTGTCCCTCACTCAGGCGTGCATCTTTTAGGCCCTTAACGAACCCGACTGTCCACTCGTCTGATGGTACCTTGCTCCAAGGATCGTCATGGTGCTGTTTCTTCCAAGCATCCGCCACTTCCTGCAATGAGGATACCCCACCATTCATTCGTGTTCTGAGCGGCATAATCTTAATCTCCTTTTAAATAATTAACCTAAACATCCATCCTAAAACAGTCCCAACTCGATCCTGGCCAATTCACTCATGCGGCCTTTTTCCCAAGGTGGGTCCCAGACAATTTCAACGTAGGCCCCGCTCACTCCGGGCACAGCCCTGACTCGTTCTTCCACGGTCGATGGAAAAGTTTGCGCAACCGGGCAGCCTGGGGCGGTGAGTGTCATCTCGATGTCAACCTTGCCGGCCCCGTCGACCCTTAATTCGTAGACGAGTCCAAGGTCATAGATGTTGACCGGGATCTCGGGATCGTAGACGGTTTTCAGCGCTTCGATCACCGTATTGCGCAGATCGAAGGCGTTCGATGCGTGGCTCTGGGCAAGCTTGCGCGGATCAACCGTCATGGGGTTGCTCGCAGGCTGGTTCAGGGTCTTCCGTGTTTACGGTCTCGCCACGGTTTTCCAGCGCAGCATTGAGGGTATGCCAGGCTAGCGTCGCGCACTTGATGCGCATGGGGAATTCCTTGACGCCTTCCATTACCGCGATTTTGCCGAGCTTCCCGGGGTCACCCGAGTCGGTGATAAGCCTGTGCACGTTACCGAAGATGATTTTCGCCTCTTCCACCGTCTTTCCCTTGACGGCTTCGGTCATGAGCGAGGCGGAAGCGGTGGAGATGGCACAACCGGCACCTTCGAAGCCGATGTCTGCAATGCGGCCATTTTCGATCTTCAGGTGCACGGTAAACTCGTCGCCGCACAGTGGATTGTAGCCGTGAGCGTGATGATCAGCGCCAACCGGCCACTTCGGATAATTGCGGGGATGGCGGTTGTGATCAAGGATCACTTCCTCATACAGCGCACGGAGATCATGATCCATCATGCCTCCCCCGCCGGTTCAGGCAGACCGGCGTTCACCCAGTTGCGAAGCGCCTGTTTCAGGACCGCATCTTCGATCACGTCCAGCACCGAGGCAGCGAATGCTTGGACCAGCATGCTGCGTGCCTCGATTTCATCAAGCCCGCGCGAACGCAGGTAGAACAGCTGGGCCTTGTCAAGTCCGCCCGTGGCGGCGCCATGGCTGCATTTCACGTCATCCGCATAGATTTCCAACTGCGGCTTGCTGTCGGCTTCTGCATCGCACGACAGTAGCAGGTTGCGGTTGATTTGCTGTGCATCGGTCTTGATCGCGCCCTTGCCAACGCGAACGCGTCCGTTGAACACCACCCGCGATCGATCTGCCAATATGCCGCGATGATGCTGGCGGCTGATGCCGGCAGGATGACTGTGATCGATATAGGTGTGATGGTCGGCGTGGCGCCGTCCTATGCCGATGGCCAGTCCGTTAAGGGTGCAGGATGCTGCCTCGCCGTCCAGATGGCTGATTATGTCGTTGCGGGCAAGGCTTGCGCCAGCCGAGAGCGAAAGGTTCAGCAGGCGGCTTCCGGTGGCCTGCCGGGCAATGATGCGGGCAGTGTGAAAAGCCTGGTCGTTCTCGTCCTGAAGCTTAATGTGATTGAGTTGAGCATTGGCCCCCAGCAGGCATTCCGTTACCGCATTGGTGAAATGAATGCCAGCCTGCGCCGACTGGTAATGTTCGACCACTGTCGCCTCGGCGGCTTCACCCAGGACGAAAAGATGGCGCACCGGCACCAGCCGGTGCGCTGTCGATATGCAATGCACGA
Organism: Thiobacillaceae bacterium; assembly: GCA_052145875.1. Classification (GTDB taxonomy): domain Bacteria; phylum Pseudomonadota; class Gammaproteobacteria; order Burkholderiales; family Thiobacillaceae; genus DASQBT01. The sequence continues at coordinate 231 of JBKQNQ010000420.1, read as the reverse complement.
TCAAGGGTCGCTCGAGACGTGCACCACGATCCAATTCCAGATACAAGCCATCTCGCCACAGGGCAGTATTGAAAGAAGCAAGCGCCGCGTCGCCGCTGTCGAGCCGTCCCATAGCGAGGTCCGCCCCATCCTCGAAGAGTCGCCGCCCTTCATGCGTGCCGTCACTACCGCCTCCATGGATACGCCGGGTCCCTATGAGAAGGTCGCTACCGAAGCCTATTTCAACGTTAC
>JBKQNQ010000419.1:0-8724 GCA_052145875.1 Thiobacillaceae bacterium | reverse complement strand
CCGACGCCGTTGCTCGATCACCGACACCACCTCGATCGTTTGCTTGTTTCTAGTCATAGTCACAGTCGTATTCCTATGCGTAAAGATAACGCACAAACTGTGTCCGGTGAATCAGGGGGCTATCTCAATAAATCACAATCGCTAGGACACGTACAATCTGGGCGCCACTCCACTCCCCATTTCTTTCTAATAAGAATAGCTTCCTCATGCGAAATCCTTTTGGTAGGAAACTCTATATGGGTCTCTAGGAAGTCCAGGCACCTATTAAATATTTTGAGATCACTAAGAGATAACTCTTTCATGCTGCGTGTCTCACTCCCATCGTCATAAAGAGTCCAAATCCATCTGAGAATGCAATTTAGCGCGGGGTCATCCTTAGCGTCCGGCCAACTATCTTCTAATTGCCAGTTAGTCATTTCCCCGGTCTTTGCTTTTTTCAAAAGACTGGCAGCAAATACTCGAGCGCTTTTATTCATCATCGTTTTGCCCGGAAACACACTGGAGATTGATCAGAGCAGCCCCCATTCACCGCCCATTGTCCTAAGTTCTACTGAGGATACAGGCCCGATCATGCTTGAATTTGATTGAACGAAACTTGCACAGGCTTATGTGACCGCTTGCGGGCAAACTCCCGGAGGGCTTTTGGCCGCATTCCGTCGGTGCAGCATCCCCTTTGGGGCCAGGTTACGAAGGTTGTGAAGCTCCGAGACATATTCAATATTTGAGCCACCAAAGACCTGCCTTCAGTTCCTCTGTTCGGTTGACATCGAGTTCTGCCTCGCACGCCCACTCAATCTCAGTGGCACCATTGCCGATGGCCGCCAACGCCCCTTGGAGTTTGCATTGATCATTTCGGTATTGTCGGTAGGACTTAACGCTGGCGTCGAACTTGTCTTGAACGGGCTTCAAATAGTTCGCATCTTCCTTGCTCCTCGCGACCGCCTCTCGAACCACCCTTTCGATGGCGTCAAGTTTTGTACGAGCAGTTGCAGTACGTTGACGCACGCAATGGCTCATTCCGACGTGATCATGACCATTCCAGCATTCCCTGATTATCTTATCGGCAGGCGCGGCTACCACATCGGCAAATACCGGAAGAGGAACAAAGAGTGCGAGCACCAATGGTATCGTGCTTCTCACCCAGCGAATCAGGCAACTGTAGCTGGCCTCAGACCTGTTTAGCGAAGGGTTGGGCCCGCACAGATGAGGAGAAGCAGGAACAATCAAAAGCAAACTCCCCAACAACAACCTAGTAAAACTGGGTTTCGAAATACCAGCCAGCTTACAAGGCTGAGGTAAATCAGTGCCACCAGAAAATGGCGCCAACTCCATTTGTCTTGATGCGTTTTCGACTTAATCGGCACAGCTTTGATAGCCAATACGACAGGAACCAGAATTAAGATGAACTTGAAGCCAAAAACATTCCATTGAAGAGGGAAGCCGATCCCAACCGCGAGAGCGCCTATGGCATACGGGAGGACAAGCCAACCAGTGGCCTTTCGGGCGAGCGAAGCTTTGGTTTCTTTCTGAAGAGCGGGCTGTTCAGTCTCCGCCATGATCGGCCTACCAGCTATTTAACGGACCAGTCGTCCGCGTATGTGATCATAATCCGGATCGACCGTCTGCTATCGGGCTTGTGTCCAATTGTCTGTTTTGGCCGAGGCTGTGTAAAAACGCTGCGAGAAGACAAACTGGCACATTTTCGGGGGTCGCTTGATCCTTCCCTCGGTGGCGATCGTCGCCTAGCGAGCGTTTTGGGAGGCCGTCTTTTTTCTGCGCCGAAATTCCGTTACGTTTTTGCACAGCCTTGGCCGAGCCCTGCCATAACGACGCCGCGCGCCGATGGCGACAACCATTATCGATCGTGATGATTCAATCATTCCGAAACAGCTTAATGAGTATCCCTGTGATCGTTCCTGCGACACTGACTCCCGCGCCCAAGTATGCGATCATTCGGCCCGCTTCTTTGAGCCCAGCGATGAGTAGCAGGATACCTGCCAAGGCAATTAGAAATCCGACGCCCGATACTTTCATCCCCCAAAATCTCTTGTCGGACTGCGGAATACCATGCATCAATGAGTCGACAAAGTTTTTCCAAACCGTATTAGGCCGTTTCTTGGGTAACATTTCTTTGCTCATCTGAAGGAATATGCCACCTGCATTTTTTTGCAGCCCTTATGCCTTGCACACCGGACATCCCGGCAACTTATTTGAATGGCCATTCCTAAATTTACCCGATTTGTTTTGGAAGGCGAAACCGAACTCCATATGCGAAATGGCCTGGCTTTCCGCGTGAGCGTCCGCTAAGCAGGTCACACTTGAGTGACCGCAATTGGCCGAAATGGGACTGATCATAGCCGCTCCAAGTTGACTTTGGCTACATTGTCCGTTTTCATAATTCGCATCCGGCTCTCGGCTACCCGATGCCGACGTTCGCCAGTTTGGAAAGCCGCCGCGCAGGACCCGCCTTGTTGCCCAGCATACTGCTCGTGCCGTCATCGCCTAAGGCGTAAGAAGTCTTCCGGCTCCCAACTGCGCATCGCAAATAGCAAACCCATTCCCTGCCTCTTGCTGAGAGGGGCAGACAGACTCTCCTCGTGTAGCGATGCAAAGCGGGCCCGCAACTGTCGCAGTTCACCCTGAAGTTGCGCCAATGCTTGCTCTGTTAACATCCCGTGGGCGAATGCCATCATTTCATTCTCATGCGCGAATTCACTTTTCAGAAAATCGCCTTGCCCTCGTGCTTGGAAATATTGCTTGATCGGGCCGTGAAGCAACCAATCAAAATCCCGCGAGACATTGATGCGTATGCGGTTGCCTGGCAGCAGATCAATGATTCGTAGCCTATCCAGGCGTAGGAGATATTTGAGACATTCAGTTTGGCTGACGCGATAGGTTGCCGTGATTTGTTCCATCGTCCAATGGTTCAAGGCGCAGACGGCAATTACCAGCAGCTTGGGATCTGACACCAATTCGCGTTCCTGAGCCTCAGTGAGCACGTCTAGTCTTGATTGAGAAGCAATCGCCTCCTTCGAGAGTTCTGCCAACGTGTGCCCCAACAGGTGGCTGACCTGCACCAACCGTTCTACCGTAAATCGCCCGCTAGAAAACAGTCGCTTCACGCTGGGTTCGGAGATTCGTAGTGTCTTGGCAACGTCCCGATAGGTCATTCCCTGGCTTCTCAGCAAGCGCTTAATGGTGGAGATCAGTTGGGTCGTCTCAGTCATGGGTATTGCGTATCGTAATATAATACCAGATAGGTTATTTAACGTAACTTGTTACGTAATGGTATCGCTTATCGTCTCTCGTTGCTACCGTAGAGTCATCAACTCACTCACGGAATTAACGACATGATCACCTTGAAGGGCGTAAGTTCGTCGTTAGGCATCTCGATGATGGGTCTCGCCAGGGCGGGGAAGCCCCTGGTGGCCGGCGCGCGGATAACCTCCGGCCCTCGGGCTGAGATGACCTGGTTGGGCAAGCAATTAGCGATGGGTGATGTCGTATTCATTCGTATCCCGTTTCAGCCATTCACGAAGGTAGCAACGACGACCGGGACTTGGACAAACCATGTCGGGATCGTAATCGACGTCTCTGGCCGCGAGCCAATCATTGCGGAAAGTCGATTCCCGCTATCAGCCAAAACGACCTGGTCGCGCTTCATTGGCAGATCGGAACGGGGCCGTGTCGCCGTACGCAGCCTAAACATTTCATTGAATCAGCTGCAACGCGACAAGTTGCACAAGGCCGCCAATGATCGCCTTGGGGTCCTTTACGATACCGGATTCGATCTGCATTCACGTCGACAGTTCTGTTCTCGTTATGTGCGGGAAGTATTGGCTGAAGCGATCGGAATCAAGGTTGGTCAGATCGAGGACTTCGCCACCTTGCTAACCAAGAATTCACAGGCGGACTTGCCGTTTTGGCGGGCATGGTATTTTGGTTACATTCCGTGGCAGCGCGAAACGGTGACGCCAGCCAGTTTGCTACGCGATCCAAAGATGCATAGCGTGTTCGATGGTTATGTAAGGAAGCAGACGCAAGACTTGATTCAGGAGGCAGAAGATCAATGAATCGTCTTTGTGTCTCTTTGGGACCTATGTTGTAATGCCCGTTGCAAATTCCGTTAACGGGGTTGCACGACCTCGACAACAGGAGGTCGTTGGTGAGTTCGCGGCACAACGTAGCGCATGAAATTGCGTCTTCAAGAATTCGTCTGCCATTCAATTTGCACTGGCCTTTACTGGAGAGAAGATGTGCGTTCGATAACGACTTGGCTGTTCCCTCTTCCTTGTATCCAATGAACCTCACCTCTCGGGCCGCGGCTCAGCAGCGCGCGGATGATATCCGTATATTTAGGCGCGAGTTGGCTCTCCTGGAAGCCGAGCAGGTGCTGACGCTTTCTGACGCACAACAGCAGGCCGTGACGTCGCACCATGACGGCTTGCTGATCCAATTGGCGCAGTCGTTCGATATCGACCGTGATGTGCGTTCCAAGCAACTGTCATGGGGAATGCGCATCGCCTCCTTTCTCGGTGCAGTGGCGTTGGCCGCGAGCGTATTCTTTCTCTTCTACCAGTTCTGGGGCCGATTTCCTGAGGTTGCCCAGGTTGCCCTCCTAATTGCCGCGTCGCTAGGGATGTTCGCGTTGACAGTGTCGATCCAGGGGCGGGATCAGACGGGATATTTCACTAAACTGTCGGCGATGGTGGCCTTTGCCTGCTTTGTGCTTAACGTGGTGATGCTCGGTCAGATTTTCAATATTACCCCGTCCGACAAAGCGCTGTTGCCCTGGGCTGCGTTTGCGCTACTGTTGGCATACACCTGTGACCTGCGTCTACTCCTTGCGGCGGGCCTTCTGTGTGTCATTGCCTTCACCGCAGCACGCGTCGGAACCTGGGGTGGAATGTACTGGATTGACTTCGGCAGGCGACCGGAGAATTTCATTCCTATTTCTTTGTCCCTATTTGCTCTGCCGCAATTGCTGCGCCATCGGCAGCATGAGGGGTTTCCCCCGGTCTATCGGGTATTCGGAATGCTGTCGCTGTTACTCCCGGTTCTTGTTCTTTCCAATTGGGGCGACGGTAGCTACCTCGCATGGTCGGCAACGACGGTGGAGCACTTCTACCAACTCTGTGGCTTTGCGCTCAGCGCGGCAGCAATCTGGCTGGGGCTCCGTCAGAGGTGGCCAGAGACCGTGAACAGCGGCGTCACGTTCTTCGTCATATTTCTTTACACCAAGTTTTTTGACTGGTGGTGGAGGGTTCTGCCGAAATACCTTTTCTTCCTGATAGTCGGACTTACAGCCGTGTTATTTCTCTTGGTAATAAAGCGCCTTCGTCAATCGGAACATATGAAGGAACCTGTCGCGTCATGAGGAAGTGGTCAAGACGGCATACGCTATTGGCGGGCATGGCCGTGATCCTGATTACCAATGCAATAGCGCTTCTGGGGGCAGCCTGGAACCGTTCGGGCGAGCCAGAAAGCGTTCTTAAGCTTACTCAGCGCGAACTGCGCCAGCCTAACTGGGGATTGAACCGCGAGAACAGTGGCATTGCACTGAACCTCGCTTGGCGCGTGCCCCTGACGAATCTAGGGAATGTGGGCCCCAATTATTTCTTTGGTAATGATATGGGTCCAAATTACTTTGCGGCTTCTGGGGGCGCGCCGGCATGGCTTAACAAAGCCAAGATGGAAAGCCTCGGCTTCGACGTCCCACCAATCCCCCCGACAAATTCCGATGACCGATGGGTGGATAAACAGCTCAGCAAGGAAGTGCTGTTGGTTCTCGAGCTTAACGGCCCATACTGTCAGCAAGCTTTGGAATACGCCCAACGTTATGCAGCGAAAATGGGGGCTAATTTAGCCGCTCATCCAAACAGTGAACAGTCCAAGCGCAACGTGATGCAGGCGAATGAATGGGTCAAACGCGAGGAAAATGAGAATAGTCGCCTCTTCGTCGTTGACGCCGGACTCGACCAAGCAGTTCTGCGCGCCAAGTATCCGGACCGCACGCGTTTTGCCATTTTGCGGGGAAAGGTCCAGCCGTGGCGACGCGGTGTTAACAATGAAAATGTGGGAGGTTACATCAGCGGCCTGAGCATCGATGCCATCAACGTACCGTTTGAATATCGAACTCTGTTTGAGCGGGCGGACCGCACCACACGATATGGTCTATCTTCACCGTCCTTCCCATTCAAAGCCACGGTAGCTATTGGGCAGCGCCTTGAGCCGTGGTTCATCGATATTTCGATTTCGGAAAAGTAGGCGCAAGGCGGCCAAGACCGGGCATGTGCGCATCTCCCACGTAGTGGTCATGCACAGGGGTATGCACGGTGACACAAGGCATCGATTAAGTGTCCTTCCACGGCTTGTCATCCAATCAGCGTGGTGACACGATGCTGATTTATGCATTCATCAGGCTATAGGTCTGCCCGAAGGGTTGGGACCCAATGCGGACAAACGCTTTGTGCGAGAGGGAAACCTGGCGGACATTCAGACCGATATTTCGATGAAGATGTAACGCAATTATGCCTTCCCGCTGTGCGACCGGGGCAGGCCGATGTGGCAATCGGGTTGCTAGAGGAGTGGAAGAGCGTTTGCAAGGCTTACATCAAGAAGAACTGCGATGCTAGTGAGACCGGTTGCTCGCAATGCCTTGGTGAGGGAATTGAAATGACCAACTCTACAAACCTTTCCTGGGCACATAGATATCGTGGTGTGATCGGATGGGCTCTTCTGGCGACGTGGCTTATTTACTTGATCACATTGTTCCCCATTCTCGATCGGTATCTGGCGCTGTCTCTTTTCACCCTGATGATATCCGCGCTGGGGCTTCTCGGAGGTGTTCTTGCTCTTCGAGGGCAGCAACGTTGGATACGGGTGTCGATCGCTGCCGCCGTCCTTCTAGTGGTTCGATACTTAATTTATTGGCAGGACATTCGGGAGACAATTTTAATTGATTCACCCGGGATAAACATGCTTGCGGTGATTGGAGAGATCGCAAAATCCGGCATGTTGATATTTGAACAGAGACTGTCTCAAGGGGAAATTCTTGGGGCGACATTGACGCTGATCAACGAGTTCGTGATGCCGATTCTGCAGCTCGGGATTCTGGTCATCGCTAGCGTGTTATCAATCGGCGGCAGGCGGATTCATCATTCGCAAGACACTCTTTGAGGAGACTACAACTACTTCAGGGATTACCATGAAGGCTACGGTCGATGCCGAACTCATTTGCGACGACACTAATCTGGCCCAGTTCGGCCAACTACGGTCATACAATGAAATCGCCGAGATGGCCGGTGCCCGCTCCTTAGCAGCCATGAAAATACGAGCGTGGGAGGCTGCGCCGCGACTGCTGCGTCTCGAAGGGGGGAAAGACATGAAGAGGGCGATGCAAGACGAAAGAGGGGGAGAAGCAGGTGATGATGCACGTGGCTGGCCACGAGTCGTCCTAACGGTTGGAAAGGTCCTTGGCCTCCAAGGGGCGCCGGCTACCGCTGCAAGAATATTTGCAAGCACGGTGAAAAATAAGCTTAGCAGCCAAGGGTGCGGATGCCATTGAAATCCGTCGTGCAACGTGCATCGTCTCAACAGGCGATCGCAATATTTGCGATCGCAGCACTGTTATGGATTAAGTACTTTGGGACACACGGTCTAAGAGATATTGCCGACTGCCTAATAATTCTGATTTCGGTGTCTGTGGGTAGTTACTACACTCTAAGAGCGATCGTGGCGCGGCGCAAACATCGTGCGGTGCTCAGTGATTGTGTGGTGTTGGCCCGTGCGAGATTACCGGTGTCGTTCTATGCCGGCGTAGCGGGCGTTGGCATTGGCTTTACCTTGAATGTAATCGTATTTTCGATGCTTTTTTTCGATCTCACTAATCTCGAGCACAGATTGAACAGCGCGGAAAGGGGGGCATCCGGACTACACCTCTGGCTTGGAGGAGCACTCTGCTTTTTTGCATTAGGATTTCTTTACGCATGGCTTGGTGCCTATCAGCTCAGGCTAACTGCATCCAGTATTGAATATTGGTCAATGTTCGGCGGCTATCAAGCTATGGAGCGTTCCGACATAAAGGCTGTACGTACGATAACTTTAGGGAGTCGACGGCCATATCGTTTAGAGATTCTTCCTGTCGAATCTAGCAGCATCAAGAACTCTATTGTGGTGAACCTCAAAGTCTTGCACCAAGTCGACGTTGAGGGCCTTTTCAAATGGTTGGAACCGAAACTTGACGGTCGCCGGTAACCGTGGCGAACGTCGATTCGATCAGGTTCGTCGTGCAGATAGCCGATCTTACGGTAACCCAGGGGCGCGAAGCGGTTGCCCCGATGAACGGAGCGTGGTGGAGTGAGTGGGGCAATTTTGCATAAGCCTTGGTTATGTTCAATCGCAACGCGATTTACCCCGACGCCTGCGCTGTCGTGGCTTGATGCCGGGCTCTGTCCTTTCCTTAAAAACAAAACCCCGGGGCTATCGGCTCTAGCCCCAACACGAGAACTCGAAAACATCGTGTGACTACTTCGGGAATTGGGAGCGACCGTTGTGAGCCAAATAGCGGACGCATTAAAGTCAGGGGCGTATGTCTTTTCAGGGTCGAAAGGGTGAGTAGCGTTTTACGCTAAGCCGTCATTCCGCCGGATTCCCGGTCAACGGCCGGTCTACGGCACATTGCGGACCCGGTTTACTCTGTTCTCCAGTGACTGCTGTGGCCGA
>JBKQNQ010000418.1:0-5800 GCA_052145875.1 Thiobacillaceae bacterium | reverse complement strand
AACTGAGTTTAGGAGCAAGGCCCCGTGTGCTGATATATCTCATATTTGCATAAGAAGTGAGAGAGAAGCGCAACGCCGGGTAAGCAGTTCGCTTGCGCCCCAAATGCCACGGCTCTTTTGTTACCTATCTAATGTTTCGAGACGGATGCGCGCCACTTTGCCATGGACACTGCTCAACCCTTCGATGCGAGCCAAGGCCACATTGAGGTTTTTCTCCAAAGTTTCGTGTGTCAACAGAATAAGGTCGGTGCTGGACTCCCCCTCATCGGGTTCGCGCTGAATCAATGCATCTATGGAAATGTGCTGATCCGCAAGAATTCGCGTGATATCCGCGAGCACGCCGGTTTCATCGGCCACGCGCATGCGTAAGTAATAGGCGGTCTCAACTTCGTCCATCGGCAGAATGGGTAGATCTGCCAGCAGGGAATCGGGCTGGAATGCCAAATGCGGGACACGATGGTGGGGGTCGGCTGTGGAAAGTCGCGTTACATCGACAAGATCAGCCACGACCGCAGACGCGGTCGGCTCAGCACCCGCGCCAGCCCCGTAATAAAGGGTCGGCCCCACTGCGTCACCCAGAACCAGCACCGCATTCATGGCACCGTTCACATTGGCAATCAGGCGTTTTTCTGGAATCAATGTGGGATGTACGCGCAGCTCGATACCGTTGGCCCGACGCTTGGTAATGCCCAGCAGTTTGATGCGGTAACCCAGCTGCTCGGCATATCTCACATCATCCCCGGTTAAGTGGGTAATCCCTTCCGTATAGGCCTTTTCAAACTGGACGGGAATGCCGAACGCGATCGCAGACAAAATTGTCAGCTTGTGCGCCGCATCAATGCCTTCGATGTCGAAAGTCGGATCGGCCTCGGCATAGCCCAACTGCTGCGCTTGCCTTAGCGCCGTATCGAAGCTCAGGCCCTTTTCCCGCATTTGAGACAGGATGAAATTCGTCGTGCCATTAATGATGCCGGCAACCCATTCAATACGGTTCGCCGTCAAGCCCTCACGTAGCGCCTTGATGATCGGGATACCGCCCGCCACGGCTGCTTCAAATGCCACCATCACGCCCTTCTTCTGGGCTGCATCAAAAATCTCGTTGCCATGCTTTGCAAGCAAATGCTTGTTTGCGGTGACCACATGCTTGCCATTCTCGATCGCAGTCATCACCAATTGCTTTGCCGGTTCCAGTCCGCCGATCAGTTCCACCACAATATCAATGTCCGGATTATCTACTACCTGGAACGGATTGACAGTCAACTCGATGCCATCGCTGTCATATTGCTTGGCTTTCTGCAGACTGCGAACTGCCGCCATGGTGACCTGAATCTGACGCCCTGCACGACGGGAAATTTCCAGGCGGTTGCGGCGCAACACAGTAAGGGTCCCGCCACCGACCGTGCCCAGTCCGAGCAGGCCTACTCTAATAGGTTTCATATATTTCTCTTATTTGTGTAATTTGCAAATGCGGTCGAGGTGGCGCTCAATTCGCGCAAATGCCTCCTTAAGATCTTCTTCGTGGGGCAGAAAAACCACCCGGAAATGATCCGGCGTCGGCCAGTTGAACCCAGTGCCTTGAACCACCAACACCTTCTCCTCCTCGAGCAGGCCGAGGATAAATCGCTGATCGTCGGCAATCTGATACCGACGCGGGTCGAGCCGCGGGAACAAATACATCGCTGCCTGAGGCTTGACACAGCTTACGCCGGGAATGGCGGTCAGCATACGCCAAGCCAGGTCGCGCTGGCGAGTGAGTCGCCCGTCTGGCGCTACCAGATCATTGATGCTTTGGTAGCCGCCCAATGCAGTCTGAATCGCATACTGGCCTGGTACATTAGAACACAGACGCATGGAGGCCAGCATGTTCAGACCTTCCATATAATCCGTGGCATGGCGCTTTTCTCCCGAAATCGTTAACCAGCCGGCACGGTATCCGCAGGCACGATAATTCTTGGAGAGTCCATTGAACGTCACGACCAGTACATCGTCGGCGAGCGCGCCAATCGACGTGTGCATCGCGCCGTCATACAGGACCTTATCGTAAATCTCATCGGCATACACAATCAATTGATGTTGTCGGGCGAGCTCGAGTATCTGTTTGAGCATTTCGTCAGGATAGAGCGCTCCGGTCGGATTATTCGGGTTGATGACAACGATGGCCCGCGTGTTGCTCGTAATCTTGGTTTTGATGTCATCGATATCCGGCAGCCAGCCTGCACCCTCATCGCATATGTAATGGCGAGGCATTCCCCCCGCGAGGCTGATTGCGGCCGTCCACAGGGGATAGTCGGGGGCGGGAACCAGTACTTCATCCCCATTGTTTAACAGCGCCTGCATCGACATGACGATGAGCTCGGAGACCCCATTTCCAATGAAGATGTCTTCAATCTGCACGCCCCCAATTCCCTTGGACTGGGTGTAGTGCATAATTGCCTTGCGCGCCGCAAAGAGGCCCTTGGAGTCGCTGTACCCGGAAGCATTGGGCAGGTTTACGATGACGTCGTGGACAATTTCCTCCGGGGCCTCGAAGCCGAAGGGTGCAGGATTGCCGATATTTAACTTGATGATGCGGTGCCCTTCCTCCTCCATCTGCCGCGAACGGGCGAGCACAGGCCCGCGAATGTCATAGCATACGTTATCCAGTTTGCTGGATTTACGCACTATGGGCAGCTTCGACGGGGGTGTCGAAGACGCCCCGGTTGCAAGAGGTCGGCTAGGCATACGTCACCAATCCATAAATAGATGTTAGGATTTTACTGAAGCGGCGCAGGTACGCCAAACGGCGCTTGTGCCATTGACTCCTAGTTTGCGGTCGATCCGCCAATAAACAACATGAAATGAATTATTTCGCCCTCGGTAACCGCAAACAGGCATTACGCAGGTACCTCAAACGGACCCACCGTGGATTCATGCATCCACGTCTTTGGGCAGTGCGTCTGGTATTTTGGCTGGGCGCTGCCACGGTTGGATTAACCGCTGTTTTCTATGCGATTTCCGCGGCACGAACGGACCGTCTGTTCCACGCCTTTGCGCGGAACTATCCGTATCTACCGTTTGTGGTGACCCCACTGGGCTTTACGCTTGTCGCCTGGCTCACGCAACGGTTTTTCCCAAACGCAGAAGGCAGCGGGATTCCGCAGGTCATCTGGGCACTGCGCGAAGGCGACAGCGCGTTGAATCAAAAACTGCTGTCAATCCGTATCGCCGTCGCGAAAATTGTCCTCACATTATTGGGCCTAATTTCTGGGGCATCCATCGGTCGAGAAGGCCCCACCGTTCACATTGGCGCATCGATACTATATAGCCTGCATCGGGTCCCAATCCTTCGGGTCCATCGGATGGAAAACGCCCTGATCCTCGCAGGCGGGGCAGCCGGTATCGCCGCAGCGTTTAACACCCCTCTGGCCGGAATTGTGTTCGCGATCGAGGAACTGAGCCGCGGCTTTGAGGAGCGTACGAGCGGAATCTTGATCACAGCGGTTTTGATCGCTGGCCTCACCGCAGTTGTGCTGTTGGGTAATTACACTTACTTCGGCGTCCACTATGCCCCTCTGAATTTCTATGAGGGTTTGGTGGCGGCCCCTGCCACCGGAATCATCGGCGGGCTTGCCGGTGGGTTGTTTTCCTCGTTGTTGGTGCTTTCGGTGACGGCGCTGACGCCGCTGCGCCGCAAACAACCTCTGATTCTTGCTGCATCCTGCGGGCTGGTCGTGGCGTTCATTGGCTTTGTATCGGGGGGCGATAGCTACGGCACGGGCTACGAGGAAGCCAAAGCGATCATCGGCAGCCAACACCCCGCCACCTTGATGTATCCGGTAACAAAATTTGCCGCCACGCTGTGCTCTTACCTTAGCGGTATTCCAGGTGGCCTGTTTGCGCCTTCTCTGGCGACGGGGGCGGGACTGGGCGCAACCTTCGGAAACTGGTGGGGCGATCCCTCTTCCTACGTGGCGTTTTCGATTCTAGGAATGGCAGCCTACCTAGCCGGAGTGACGCGTGCCCCTATCACTTCATTTGTGATTGTCATGGAATTAACTTCGGACCGTAGCCTGACCATTGCGTTGATCGCGGCAGCATTTATTGCAAGCAGCGTTTCGCGGCTTATGAATCGGCGGCCACTGTACCGCACATTGGCTGGCATTGCCGCGAGGAACGCGTCGGATTCCCGCGGCACTGAGGTCCCTGGTGCGCGAAGATGAAGCTAAATTTATCCAATCCATCCGGACCCTATAGCTTCAGCGCATATGGCGATGGCTATGTGGATATAAATGGTCGGCGCCACACCTCCAGTCTCGTAATTACGCCTCAATCCCTGTATGTGGAGGACTGGGCTGGATTAAGCTTTGCGAACCTCGCGGAAGAGCATTTCTCGCGGCTGGCGCAACACAAACCCGAAATGGTTCTGCTTGGTACTGGCACGCGACAGCGCTTTCCAGACCCAAGGCTCAGCCGCGCCTTGGTCGCTGCGCATATCAGTCTGGACGTCATGGACACCGGCGCCGTTTGCCGCACCTACAATATTCTCATGGCGGAAGGCAGACAAGTCCTTGCCCTGATCCTATTCGACCCGCGTTAGCCGGCGATCGGCAGGATGTCCCGGAATGTATGGATGGCTTGAAATTCCTCGGTGTCCTTTGCCGGTAACTTGGTATCGGGGTAGCGCACCGCGAGCAACTGTGAAATTCCGTAGGCTTTGGCGCTGCGCAGCACGGGTAAGCTGTCGTCCACCAACAGGGTTGAGGCCGCATCGAACGGCTCCCGCTCGCGCAATTTCGACCAGAACGCGGGCGCCTCCTTCGGCTTGCCGACGTCGTGGGATGTGTGGAGTGCGTCGAAATACGACTCGAGCCCCGTCCTGCGCATCTTCAGATCCAGGCTCTTTCGGTGCGCGTTGGTGACCATGACCACACGCTTCCCTGCAGCACGGGCCGCCGAGAGAAACGCTGTCACATCGGGATGAATGGCAATGAGATGTGCCACTTCCTCTTTTAGGACGGCAATGTCCAGTTCCAGCTCTCGGCTCCAAAAATCGACACAATACCATTCGAGCGTTCCAGCTCGGTGCTTATAGCGGTCCGAAAGTTCCCGCCGAGCCACTTCATCTGAAATGCGATGCTTTTGTGCGTATCGCAGTGGCACATGCTCGCGCCAGAAGTGATTGTCGTAGTAGAGATCGAGGAGCGTTCCGTCCATGTCGAGAAAGACGTTCTGGATGGAAGTCCAGTTGACCATTGCGGTCAGCGTCAAAACAGTTCGTCCTTCGTTACGCCCTTGCGGCGCAGAAGCTGGCGAAGCATGCGCAATCCTTCCATCTGAATTTGGCGGACACGCTCGCGGGTGACCTTTAGGTCGAGAGCGAGGTCTTCCAGCGTGCTGACTTCCATGTTGTTCAAACCGAAGCGCCGCTCGATCACCCATCGTTGCTTATCGTTCAGCTGGTCGAGCCATTCGTGGACATGGCCTTCCACCTCGGTCAGGTGCAACAGTTCTTCAGGCAACTGCATGGTCTCGTCTGCAATGGCATCGCCCAAAGACAAGCTTGGATCAATGTCGAGCGGCGCATCCAGCGAGGCAACCCGCTCGTTTAGCGCCATCACCCTGCGCACCTCCTCCGGATCGTGTCCAGTCAGATGCCCGATATCCTCAGGCGTAGGGTCAGCAACGCCATGGGTATCAAGGTGACGCTGGGCACGCAGGAAGATATTGAGTTCCTTGATCACGTGCACCGGCAGGCGAATGGTTCGCGATTGGTTCATTATCGCCCGCTCGATATTCTGCCGGATCCACCACGTGGCGTAGG
>JBKQNQ010000417.1:0-10379 GCA_052145875.1 Thiobacillaceae bacterium | reverse complement strand
CAAAAGGCACCCCTCAAGTTTGATGTCGCCGCCTGCACGGTCGATCCGCAATCGGATCAGTATGATCCCTCCACGCTCAAGCCCTACCTGGCTCGACTTGGTACGAAATACTTCTATGAATCCCAACCGATTGTTGCCGACGCACTAAAAACGCTGACCAAAAATACCGACTCCTATTGCGCCTACTGTTCAAGAATGCGACGAGGCATACTCTATCGCGTAGCGCGCGAGAATAATTACAACGTCCTTGCACTGGCGCAACACCTGGATGACTTGGCAGAGACGCTGATGCTGTCGATGTTTTTTGGTGGCACGCTGCGCACCATGCGAGCGCACTATCGCAATGACGCTGGCGACTTGCGGGTAATTCGACCTTTTATCTACGTGCGCGAACGCCAGACCCGCGCATTTGCCGAAGCCGCCGGCCTACCGGTTATCATCGAAAACTGCCCCGCGTGCTTTTCCAAGCCACAACAGCGTTACGCCATGAAACTGATGCTCGCGGAGCAGGAAAAGCGGCACCCAAAACTGTATGCGAGCCTGCGGACAGCCATTAAACCCCTGCTTGGCCAGCCGCCTTCTGCTTGAACCCCCGCACCGATCCTGAGTAAAATGCTCAGGTTTATGGACTCCAGCTTCAATAATGTATAGACCACAGTTTTCTTCATTCATGCCCGGCAAGCGGATCCTCATGGGACCTGGGCCTTCCGATGTTCCCCAACGCATCCTTGATGCCATGGCGCGGCCCACCTTGGGCCATCTTGATCCGCAATTTCAGGAAATGATGGAGCAGATGAAAGCGCTGCTCCGTTACGCCTTTCAAACCGAGAACGATCTCACGATGCCCGTTTCTGCGCCCGGCTCTGCCGGCATGGAAATGTGCTTCGTGAACCTGGTTGAGCCCGGCGACACGGTTGTCGTTTGCCGCAATGGCGTCTTCGGGGGGCGCATGGTCGAGAACGTCAAGCGTTGCGGTGCGACACCCGTCGTCGTCGACGACGTCTGGGGTAAGGCGGTCGACCTTGCCAAGGTGAACGATGCGTTCAGGGCCCATCCTGCTGCCAAGGTGCTGGCCTTTGTCCACGCTGAGACCTCTACCGGCGCGCAAAGTGATGCCGCTGGTCTCGCCCAAATCGCCAA
Source organism: Thiobacillaceae bacterium (assembly GCA_052145875.1). Classification (GTDB taxonomy): domain Bacteria; phylum Pseudomonadota; class Gammaproteobacteria; order Burkholderiales; family Thiobacillaceae; genus DASQBT01. Next base: position 9,239 of record JBKQNQ010000417.1, on the reverse strand, counting down.
GGAATATGGCGCGCTTACCATCATGGATTGCGTAACCTCCCTCGGCGGCACCCCCGTTTTGATAGACCACTGGGGCATTGACGCGGCGTATTCCGGCAGTCAGAAATGTCTGTCCTGCACGCCGGGACTTTCGCCCGTGACCTTCAGCCCGGCCGCAGTCGAACGGCTCAAGGCCCGAAAGACCCCGGTCCAAAGTTGGTTCCTCGACCTGACCTTGGTCCTCGGATACTGGGGCAGCGCGGGCAAGCGAACCTATCACCACACCGCGCCAGTCAATCCACTGTATGGCCTGCACGAGGCCCTCCTCATGTTGTCAGAGGAGGGCCTCGAAGACAGTTGGGCGCGGCATCAAGCCAACCACGAAAGGCTCAAGGCCGGCTTTGAGGCAATGGGTCTCAGGTTCGTCGTTGACCAACATGAGCGCCTGCCCCAGTTAAACAGTGTGTGGATTCCCGAGGGCGTGGATGATGCGACGGTGCGCTCCCGCCTCCTTAACGAATTTGGTGTGGAAATCGGGGCCGGTCTGGGTGACTTCGCGGGCAAGGTTTGGCGCTTCGGCTTGATGGGCTACTCCAGCCGGATTGAGAATATCGATACATGCTTGAGCGCTCTAGGCCGAGTCATGCATCGATCGACGCCGTGACGAATATTTTCTGGGACTTTGACTGACTCGCCGGCTCGTCGATACTCAAGCGTTCGTCCCGACCACTTCGGATGAGCCGGCGGGATACGCCAACACGAATAAGCGCGTGGGGCGACGGCACTATCAAGTCACGTGATTTCAATGAGGCACTTCCGGGAATGGTCCCGCGTCGCTGCGGAACAGCGCGAGGTTCCGTACCTTCCGGATATTTATTTGGCCGGCGCTCGGTTTCTGAATCTTGATAGTGGCCCCAACAGACGTCCAGGTCCTCGATGCAGCGCGATCAATCCATAAGCAAGCGAATTCTCAGCCCTGCGCGAGGACCTGGACTCGCGATGAACTGTCGCTATTGACTCAGGGTAATCCTTGACAGAACTTTGCTATAGTCCTAGGCGCGCTCTTGCCGCACCACTATCCAGAACTTTCCGAGCCGCCTCCGCGCCCCCTGCCAAACTATCCGCCTTGCCTAAGCCCCAAAGCGTCAGTCCTGCGCCCAAGACAAGCGCATCATAGGTCGCGCCCTTTTTACCGCCCAGTGCCGCCAGGCCCCATTCGGCGGCAACCTTGGACAGGCCAAGGGCATCAAATGAATGTGTCTCTTCTTCTGCACCCGGGTCTTCGGAGCGGCCAGGCGGTAGTGGCGCACGCACGTCCTGGGCAATGCCCGCCTGTGTGGGATTAAAATCCCACTGCACTTCTTCGCCCTTATCCCGATAGACAAACATCCGTGCGTCTTGGCGCAATGACGGCATGACGCCACCCTCTACACCTCGAACGATAAGCGCCGAGTCAAAACCGACCTCGCGGGCCAGGATTGCATAGATACGTGGATAGGGCTTATGCACGAATCCCGTGATAAAGTGATTACTGAGCCGTCCCCTGACAGGCATGGCCTGCGTCTCGGCTGTGGTGACGACCTGGCGTTTGACCATCAGCTTGCGCAGATCTTTTAACGCGTGCAAGCGGGGCGCGTACTGCGCCTGGTCACAGTATGCCCAACCTTCCTGGTTAAGGCGTTGCGCAGCCTGCACCGGCGTGAGATCTACCGGCACGCCAAGTGCCTTGTATACCAGACGATAAGTGATGCCGTACTTGGGGCCGATGCTTTCCATGCCGGTGCATACTGTCGGCAGGCCACACGCCGCGAGCACGGCAGGAAGAAAGGGTGCCGCGGGCAGCGTGCGATTGTAGCCATCAAACGGATCGGACAGCGTGAGCACTTCGTCGACCGTTGCTGAAGCCGTATCGGTGACGTCCATCAAGGCCTGCTGAATGCCAATAAATTCTTCATCGGTTTCACGCTTCATGCGCAAAGCAATCAGAAAGATGCCGGCCTGAACTGGATCGACGGTGTTATCAAGAACTGCGTGCAATCCCTGGCGCGCTTCGTCGCGTGTGATGCTTTTGGATAGTTCCGGACCCGTAGCGACACGCTGAATAATGCTGTGCATCAGCACCTTGGGATCCAGCACATTCACTTCGCTCATGATTGCTCCTTCTCGATGCCGATCACAACGGTATCGCCTTCCAGCTTCACCGGGTAGACGTTTATGGGGGAAACGGCGGGCTCTTCGATCGGCAACCCGGTGCGCAGCGAAAACCGGCTCCCATGGTAGGAGCACTTGATCGTGTCTCCCTGAATGCAACCCAATGACAGGGGCACATCCTCATGCGAGCAACGATCTGCAACCGCGTAGATTTCACCCGCGACCGACGTCAGCACGATGGGATGGCCATCAACCCGCACCTTAAGAATGCCGCCTTTCGGGATTTCGGCCACGGTCGCGGCAGGGATGAATACTCGAGTCATGGTGGGGATGCCTACTAAATCAGGAATTAATTATATCCCTCGAAGCAGGCCCGCTCCACCCTTATGCCATCAAGGTTGCTGAGCGGACATTCGCTCGCCCGTGATCGCGACAGGGCGGCGCAGCAATTCAACTTCTGGAGCGTTCTTGAGGCCAGCCACGTCGCGGCGCTCGCAATGGCGATACAAGGCCCCTTCGGCGACACCGGCTAGCTGGCCTGGTTACGCATGTGATCCGCTAAGCCGGCAATGGCTTGCCACAACTGGTCGCGGAATGGTCCTTCATCAATGACCTCTAATACCGCCTGGCGCATGCACAGAAGCCATTGGTCGCGCTCAACCTCACCGATTGCGAATGGCAGGTGCCGGGCGCGCAACCGGGGATGGCCGAAACGGGATTCATAGAGGGCTGGCCCGCCCAACCAACCCGATAGATACCAGTAGAGCTTGTCCCGCGAGCCGGACAGATCCTCGGGATGCAACTTGCGTATGTCGTAGGCCTCCGGCAGTTCATCCATGAGGTCATAGAAGCGATCCACCAAGCGGCGCACGCCTGCGTCGCCACCGATGACATCATAGGGCATCCGCGGGACCTCACTCATAGGCGGAGTCGCGTCCATATTTCCGTTGTCGGCTTGGCATTGTTCAGGGTGTAGAAATGCAGCCCCGGCGCGCCACCCGCCAGCAGCTTTTCGCACAGCGCAGTGACAACGTCCGCACCAAACGCGCGGATCGAATCTGCATCGTCGCCATAACCTTCCATGCGCTTGCGTATCCAGCGCGGAATGTCCGCACCGCAGGCATCGGAAAACCGCGCCAACGTGGCAAAATTTGAAATCGGCATGATGCCGGGCACGATGGCAATGTCCACGCCCAACGCAGCCACCTCATCGACGAACCGGAAATAGGCATCGGGAGCGAAGAAGTATTGTGTGATCGCGGAGTTCGCACCGGCCTTGGCTTTACGCGCAAACGCTTCTAGATCGGCTTGTGCATTCTTCGCCTGCGGATGGATTTCCGGATACGCAGCGACCTCAATGTTGAACCAGTCACCCGTCTCCGAGCGCACAAATTCAACCAGTTCGTTGGCATAGCGGAACTCACCTGGATCGGCCATGCCAGAGGGCAAATCACCCCGCAAGGCCACCATGTGGCGAATGCCGTGCGCCCGATATGTGCTGAGTATCTCGCGAATGTTTTCCCGGGTGGAACCGATGCAAGACAAGTGCGGTGCCGCCTCGGAGCCAGTCTGTTGAATCTCTACCACGGTCTCCAGAGTACGGTCGCGCGTTGATCCACCTGCACCGAACGTGACAGAAAAGAATTTCGGCTTAAGCATTGCAAGTTTTTCGCGTGTGACACGCAGCTTTTCCACGCCTTCAGACGTCTTGGGCGGAAAGAATTCAAAGCTCAAAGTTAGATCAGTGTTCATGTGTCACCGCAAGGGTTACGGAGAAAATCAGACGGCCAATGCGCCCACGCGCAAACCTGAATTGGCGCGCCGCAGGACGCAGTACTTTCACAGCGGGGCGGCAGCACGAGGCGGCCCCCCAATCGAGCGCACCCTGATTCATGTTACGAGTTACTCTGTCTGCGCCCCTTGCTGCTAATAGCGATAATGCTCAGCCTTGTACGGCCCTTCCTTCGGAACTCCGATATAGCTCGCCTGTTGGTCGGATAACTCAGTTAGCCGCGCATTGAGCTTCTTCAACTGCAGGCGTGCAACGTGTTCATCCAGCTTCTTCGGCAGGGTGTACACGCCCACTGGGTACTTGTGATGCTGCCCATAGAGTTCGATTTGTGCCAGCGTCTGGTTCGCAAATGAGGATGACATCACATAGCTGGGATGGCCCGTCGCGCATCCCAGGTTCACCAGACGTCCCTTAGCCAGCAAGATGATGCGTTTTCCGTCCGGAAAAATAATATGGTCGACTTGGGGCTTGATTTCGTCCCATTGATATTTCTCGACACTGGCGACGTCAATCTCATTGTCAAAGTGACCAATGTTGCAGACGATGGCCTGATCTTTCATCTTCACCATATGGTCGTGCGTGATGACATGGTAATTTCCGGTCGCGGTTACGAAAATGTCCGCCTTGTCGGCCGCGTAATCCATGGTTACCACACGGTAACCTTCCATCGCGGCCTGCAGCGCGCAGATCGGATCGATTTCCGTAATCCACACCTGTGCGGAAAGTGCGCGCAAAGCCTGTGCGCTCCCTTTGCCCACATCGCCGTACCCCGCAACCACGGCAATCTTGCCCGCTACCATCACGTCGGTCGCACGCTTGATGCCATCGACTAGGGACTCCCGGCAACCATAAAGGTTATCAAACTTCGATTTGGTGACGGAGTCGTTAACGTTAATCGCAGGAAATTTCAGTTCGCCGCGCTCATGCATCTGATAGAGGCGATGCACGCCCGTGGTGGTTTCCTCGGTTACTCCCTTGATATGAGCAAGGCGCGTGGAATACCACCTCGGGTCGGAAGCCAATTTCGCCTTGATGGAAGCAAACAACACGCGCTCTTCCTCGCCACCCGGATTACTCAGCACCGCTTGATCCTGCTCAGCACGGGAGCCCAGGTGCAGCAAGAGCGTCGCGTCCCCACCGTCATCCAGGATCATGTTTGAATAGCCGCCATCGGGCCACTCAAAGATCTTATGCGTATAGTTCCAATAATCCTCCAGGGATTCCCCCTTCACCGCAAATACAGGTGTCCCGGTGGTGGCAATGGCCGCTGCAGCGTGGTCTTGGGTAGAGAAAATGTTACAGGACGCCCAGCGAACTTTTGCGCCCAGCGCTTGCAGCGTTTCGATCAGAACGGCTGTCTGTATTGTCATATGTAGACTGCCGGTAATGCGTGCGCCGCGCAATGCCTGAGTGGACCGATATTCGTCGCGAATCGCCATCAAACCGGGCATTTCAGTTTCGGCGATGGCAATTTCCTTGCGGCCCCATTCTGACAATGCAAGGTCGGCAACGATGAAATCGTTTGAGGAATTTGAATCAAGCACAGCGCTCATCACGCTCTCCTTTCTATTTGAAAAGTTAACGTGAGCGCCGTTGCCAAGCCTTGCGGCCACCCCGAGCCTGGCTCTGAAAGAGTTGCAACGCTCCTCGAGGTTAAATTAAGTGCGACACGCACCCATCTCGATAGATGGGGACCCGGTTACGCCGCCGCCTTCCCGCTCTTGGTAGGCTTCAGGGCTTCCAACATCTTGAAAACACCTTTAGGCGCGCCGATAAACATGCGTTTGAAGGTCTTCGGGAGGCAGCGCCGCTCCAAGGTGTTGCGGCGGGTGCGTTTACGTTCGGCCATGATTTAAACTCCAAAATAGACTAGAAATCTACAAGTGGCTGAATTATAACCCAGAATCTGCCTTGAGCGCCGCGGCCTTGTCGGTCGCCTCCCAAGTGAACTCCGGTTCATCCCGGCCAAAATGGCCATACGTCGCAGTCTTTGCATAAATTGGCCGCAGCAGGTCCAGCATCTGGACGATGCCCTTGGGGCGCAAATCGAAATGCTTGCCAATCATTTCCACGAGGTGGTGCTCGGGAATCTTGCCGGTACCAAATGTCTCGACCATGAGCGAGGTGGGTTTGGCGACCCCGATGGCGTAAGACACTTGCAGCAGGCAGCGTTCGGCGAGCCCGGCCGCAACAATGTTCTTCGCCACGTAGCGCGCGGCGTAGGCGGCTGATCGGTCTACCTTTGACGGATCCTTGCCCGAAAACGCCCCACCCCCGTGGGGCGCGGCGCCGCCATACGTATCCACGATAATCTTCCGACCGGTTAGTCCGGCATCGCCCATGGGGCCGCCAATGACAAAGCGCCCCGTGGGGTTGACCAAATATCGGGTGTTCCCATTTAGCATTTCCTTGGGCATCACGGGTCTGATGATTTCCTCGATCACGGCTTCGCACAGTTGAGCGTAGGATATGTCTGGATGATGCTGGGTAGACAGCACGACGGTTTCAATGTGTTGAGGCAGGCCATCCACATAGCGGATCGATACCTGAGATTTGGCGTCCGGCCGCAGCCAAGGTAATCGCCCATCTTTGCGCAATTCGGACTGGCGCTGGGTAAGCCGGTGTGCGAGATAGATAGGCATGGGCATGAGTTGCGGTGTCTCGCTACAGGCGTAGCCGAACATCAGACCTTGATCGCCGGCTCCCTGGTCAAGGTGTAGCCCTTGGCCTTCATTCACCCCCTGTGCAATGTCAGGTGATTGTTTACCGATAGCCGTCATCACCGCACAGGTGGCATAGTCAAAGCCAATTTCGGAACTGTCGTAACCGATTCGCTTAACGGTCTGTCGCGCCACCTGGTTGAAATCGACGACCGCCGTCGTGGTGATCTCGCCCGCCACGACGACCAAGCCTGTGGTAAGCAGGGTTTCGCAAGCCACACGGGCGCGCTTGTCCTGGGTTAAAATCGCATCCAGCACCGCATCGGAGATCTGGTCGGCAATTTTGTCAGGATGGCCTTCGGAAACGGATTCCGAGGTAAAGATATAGTCTCTTAACATGGCGACTCCAAAAATGTTGCCCCCGCTTGACAGCGCGACCGGCCCGGGGGTTTGGAGCGGCGACGCTTTAGCAGTATTTGTACCCCGCCCGCAAGTTGTCTGCATTAACACGGCGGCTGATATGTATTTTCTGACCTGACCGCCTTTAAGTCAACCCAATGGCCTTCCTGCTCAAGCTCCTCTCCTACCTCCCGCTCCCGGTTCTCCACGGCTTAGGAATCCCCCTCGGCTGGCTGGTCTACCTGGCCCCCGGACGGCACGGCCCACGCATGCGCGCCAATCTTCAACAAAGCGGGTTATGTTCCGGGGCCCCGTGTCAGCCGCTGCTGCGGCACGCGATCGCTGAATCGGGCAAGGGCATGCTGGAACTCGCCCCCTTTTGGATGAGGCCCCATAACCGCACGATCAGGCTCGTACGCACGGTGACGGGACAAGAATCGCTGGACCGGGCGCTTGCAGATGGCAAGGGAGTCGTGCTGATGGCGCCGCATATTGGCGGTTTCGAAATCATTAACCAGTATTTGGCGTCGCGCATGCCCCTCACTTCCATGTATCGACCCGCCCGCCACCCGGTCATCGACAAAATCATGAAACAGGGTCGGGAACGTGGCCGGGCACACTTGGTGCCGACCGACATGACAGGAATCAAGGCCCTCCTTAAAGCGCTAAAAAGTGGAGAGGCCATTGGCATTTTGCCCGACCAGGTGGCGACGAAGGGAGACGGCGTTTGGGCGCCATTCTTCCACCGCTGGGCTTACACACCCACACTGGTTTTCCGCCTTGCCCAATCGTCAGGCGCAGCCTTGTTCATGACCTATGCGGAACGCCTGTCCTGGGGCCGCGGCTACCATATCCACTTTGTCCCTGTCGCACCCTTTCCGGGCAACAAGCAAGAGGCCGCAGCCCGGTTGAACTCTGACGTCGAGGCCATCGTACGCAAGCTTCCGGCGCAATACCTGTGGACCTACCAGCGCCACAAGAAGCCGGGCGATGCGCCGCCGCCGCCCGGCACCCCCTGCCCATGAATCAACTTGCCACACGCCTGGGACTTGGGTTGCTTTGGCTTTTCCACTGGTTGCCTCTGGCCGCGCAGGCCGCTGTAGGTAATGCGCTGGGGCGGCTTGCCGCGGTGCTCGCCGGGCCTCGCCGCAAAGTGGTGGACCGTAATCTTGCGCTGTGTTTTCCGGAGCTGAGTGCGGCACAACGTGCCGACCTCGCCAGGCGTCATTTCATGGCTGCCACGCGATCCATTCTTGAATATGGGCTGCTGTTCTGGGCACCACGACGGCGTGTCGAGAAACTCATCCGTCTGGAAGGTTCGGAATATCTGGAAAGTCTGCGGGGACAACCGGTCATCCTGTTGGCGCCACATTTTGTGGGTCTCGACATGGGTGGTGTGCGCCTCTCAACGGTCACGACTGCCGCATCGATGTATACCCGCCAGCGCAACCCGGTTGCGGATCACTACCTCCGCCGTGCGCGAACTCGCTTCAGCCCATCGGCCCTCGCGTCGCGCCACGACGGCATTCGCCCCGTACTCAAACTCATTCAGTCGGGCCTGCCGTTTTACTATCTGCCAGATCAGGACCAAGGCCGAAAGGAATCCATTTTTGTTCCCTTTTTCGGGATTCCCACCGCCACGGTGTCAGCCATGGCGCGCCTGGCAAAAGTCACGGGGGCGAAAGTGGTTCCGTTGGTTACCCGGCAACTGCCCGGCGGCCAAGGCTACGAGGCCCGCCTTTACCCACCTTGGGAGAACTATCCGACCAACGATGTAACGGCAGACACGGCGCGCATGAACCGGTTCATTGAAGACCGAGTTCGGGAAATGCCCGAGCAGTATTTGTGGCTGCACCGGCGTTTCAAGACACGCCCTGAGGGCGAGCCCTCACTTTATGCCTGACCTGCCTACAATCCGCCGGCTGAACTTGGAGGATGTGGAAGATCTGGTGGCGCTTGCAAGCGAAATCTGGCATCGGCACTACCCGGGAATCATCGGACGGGATCAGATTGACTACATGCTGGCCCAACGCTATACCCCCGAACTCATTCACACTCAGGTCGCCGACGCCCATCAGGCCTGGTGGGTCGTCGAACTCCGCCGCAAGCTGGCTGGCTTTGCGCACGCCAGTGAGATAGCCCCCTGATTCACCGGACACAGTTTGTGCGTTATCTTTACGCATAGGAATACGACTGTGACTATGACTAGAAACAAGCAAACGATCGAGGTGGTGTCGGTGATCGAGCAACGGCGTCGG
>JBKQNQ010000416.1:0-4947 GCA_052145875.1 Thiobacillaceae bacterium | reverse complement strand
AGTCCCCTCTCCCCTTGCGGGAGAGGGGTGCGATATTGGATTTCAACATTGCGAGATCGCGGGTGAGGGGTGCATCGAATTGAACGGAATTCGCTATAGGCTTTCAACCGACTGTCTCACGGCGGATTGCGAAGGGCATCATCAACCCAGCCAGAATGGCAAGCCCGGCTTCCGTGTAAAACGCCAACGAGTAGCTGCCAAAATGGTCGAACACCATGCCGGTCGTTATACCGGCGCCCGCAGGTACCAGAGTTAGGAACAGGCCGGTTACACCCATGAGCGACGCGTAGGCAGTCTTGCCGTAATAGTTGACGGTCAGGGTAAACATGCTCAGCACGCCAACCGGGGGCGTCACCCCCAAGAGGATGGCACAAGCATATAGCTCTAACGTGGATGTCGCATTGGCTACCATCAGCATGCCGGCCGCGATGACGAAAAGCGATGCGCTCCATATGAAGCGTGGCTCGATGCGGTCGCCGACAGCAGCAAACACCGCCTTGCCGCCGAGTCCGGAGAAGATCAAGCAACTCAGGAACATTGCCGCCGTCTCAGGCTTGTAGCCCAGGCCCTTGAAGTACGCAACCCCATGGCCGATCATCATGCCCCACACGGTGGTGGATACCGCCACAGCGAAGATCATCATCCAGAAGACCGGATTGCGCACGGCGTCCCGGAATATCCAGTCTTTCGTTGTCTTGTACACGAGCGGCACCGGTGTGGGTCTAGAGCGGTCGTTCGCCTGGAGACCATCGTCCGCTCCACCGTCCTGCAACTGTCCCATATCGGAAGGCTTATTACGGGTAAATAGGATCGATACAAAGAACGAGATGGCGCAAACTGCCGCGACGACGAACCACCCTGACCGCCAATTTCCGTCGCTAGCCACAATGACTTTGGTCAGCAAAAGCGCAGCGAGAAAGCCGCCGATGCTTGAGCCCGTCGAGACGATCGCCAGCGCCAACGCCAGTCTTTTCCGAAACCAGTGGCCGATCATCGTATTGGACGGGATTGGGCCCGCAAGCGCGCTAGCGGAACCGACGATAATGCCGTATGCGATCACAACGCCAGCCACGCTGCTTACGACTGTCGCCATAGCCAGCGAACCAAGACCCGCCAGGAGAACGCCAGTGGAGAGAGCGGCCCGGGCGCCCCACCGGCTCACAACATAGCCTGTCAGCGGAGAGAATAGGCCCATGCACACGGCGTACGAGCCAGTGGCGATCCCCAGTGACGTTCTGTCGAGATGCAACTCCGTAACCATGTACGTATTCATGATGCTACCACCATAGGACGTAAAACCAATCACAAGCACCATGATGACCCACAAGACAGTAGTCAGTTTCCATCCATAGAATCGTTGACTCATTTGCTCCCTCTTTTGCCCGATCGCGCACTGGTGCACGATCGATTGGATATCCATACCGACAGTCAGCTACCTGTCGAAGAATTCGGCAGGGCGGCCTACACCGTGGGGATACCGATGATCTCACGCGCTTCCAGGAGTTGCGGGGCACTCTTTCGGCCGAAAATCACTGAAGCCGCTGTTGCCTGATAAAATGTGCGAAAATTCCGGACACAACCCGCTTTCCCCTTCAACCTGCGCCAAATTTAACCACTTTCATCCGCCCTCTTCAGGCTTACACCTGTAATTGGAAAATCTCGGCAGGGCGGAAGACCGTCTGGGAGGCAGGGGTCTGCGGGTTTTCGGTTCGAGCAGGAAAGGGGTGCGCGGGATCGTGAAATGGTACACCCCCTGCGGGCAACCTAAGGCCGCACCGGTGATTTCGGACATTCCCAAGCCGAAAACCACGTTGCCTTCAGCAAGGCTCACGGCATCACCAGAGCTGGTCGGTGTAGGTGTCAGTCCCGACGATCGTGCGGAAAAAGGGCGCCACGAGATGCGCGGTGGCGAGGCCGTCGGCGGCGATGCGGTCCGTGTAGGTGTGGAACCGGCCGATCGCGTCGCGCACGTCGCCGCGCACGAAGAACAGCTGGCAGAGCCGCTCGGGGCCACCGGCGCGGCTGCCGAGGTCCATCGGGACGTCCTTCGGGTCGTTCGCGCCGGCGGACGGGATCCACGAGGAGGCGATCTCGATCGACGACCCCGCCACGAGGTCGGTCATCAGGGGCACGAGCGCGGCGTGCAGGCCGGCGGCGGTGCCGTTGGTGGCATCGAACCACGCGGCGACGATGCCGTCGTAGCACGCGTCGAGCGCGAGATCGACCGGCACGGGATCGGGGTCGCGGTACACGGCGCCGAGGTGATCGAACAGAATCGTGTGGATGTGACGGCGCTCGGGAAAGCCGCGGCCCTCCGCGTAGAGCCGGCGCACCTGCTCCCTCGACCAGTTGTCGAAATGGTCTTCGTGGTGGCCCTTTTCCACCCAGTAGATGGACACGTACGAGCCCGCGTCCATGGGCCGGGCGATCGTCTCGTCGCCTTTCGGCCAACGGATATCCTTCAGCTCGCGGGTGGCCACCCAGCGGCTTCCGGCGAAGAGGTACGGTCCGACCATGCAGCCGGCGTAGTAGTGGTCTCGTTCGTACCAGCGGTTGTAGGCGCGCTCGTAGCCGGGGGACGGGTCGACCAGCGTCAACAACATGCTGCCGACCTTCACCGGATAGTCGCCCACCCCGCCGACCTCGAGTGGGTAGTTGTTCGTCATCGATGTACCTGTCATCTGAGGCTCCTCAAGACATAACGGTGGCGCGGCAGGATTGGTTCTATCGCAAAGTTTGAAAGCGGTTGCACAAAATCCTCGCGGAATATCGGTCTTATGCGGCCAGTGAATAGAACTGGCCAGCGGACGTGACATCACCCCCGCTGGCGAACAATCTATGGACGCCTTTGTCAACGTCCCTAAAAGAAAAAGCGCAGGCAGCTAGCCGGTACTACCTGGCTTCCACAAGCAGGATCGTGTCGGAATCCGCGGCCAGTATGCACGGAAGTGTGACTTATCGCGTCAGCCTGTGTTCAGACGGATGCCAACAGGCGGTCATCTGCCAGGAATCGCCGACGCTATTTCGTCGACAATGGCTACAAAATCTATCATACGCTCCTCAGTAATCCGCACAAGCACGCGCTTAATGCCCAGTTGATTCGCACGCTCCATGGCCTTGCGAATATCGTCAGCTGACGCCGGCGAATAAAATACCGTGATGTCGGGACCTGATGCATCACGCCCAGCTTCCTTCCATAGCTGGCGAAGTTCTTCAAGCTGGGCGGGAAAAGCCTCACCATCAATCCCTGATGACTGAGGAATCCAGCCATCCGCCCATTTGACAATTCTCTGAAAATTACGCCTCGTGCCATTGGCACCTAACAACACCGGCGGGCCCCCATGTTTTACAGGTTTTGGCCAAGACCATGACCTTTGGATTTTTACATATTCGCCCGTATATTCAGCTTCCTCGTCGGTCCAAAGCCGCCGCATTGCCTCGAGTTTCTCAATCATCATTGGAACTCGCTCGTTGGGCGGCTTGTGGGCGATGTTTTCAAATTCCTCTCGATGCCAGCCCCAGCCTATGCCAAAGACAAAACGCCCACCACTAAGCTGATCCAGAGTGGCAATCACCTTAGCTAAAACAATAGGGTCATGCTCGGCAGGTAGTCCAATAGATGTTCCCACTTCCAGATCTGTTATGGCAGCCGCCGCCGCAAGTGTTACATAGGGATCTGGTATGCGTTTAACCCAATCCCGCGCAACCCCGGATGGAGAAATGCTTTTTGAAACAACAGGAATATGGGTATGCTCACTTACAAATATCGAGGAATAGCCTCGTTCGGAAAGCAGCCTGGCAACCTCCCCAATTTGAATCGTTCGATCAGTAATTTCTACGGCAATGCCAAGTGTAGCCATCTTTTGGTTATTGGTTGCCATCACACATTTCCCCTAGCAGGCTGTTGAAGAAGTCACGCGCGGCGAGCCTTGCTTTACGCTGTCGCTTTCCCCTTCAACCTGCGCCAAACTTAACCACTTTCATCCGCCCTCTTCCGACTCACAACCGAATTGGAAAATCCCGGCGGGGCGGAAGGCGGTCTGTGAGTAGGGGCTACAAACGGCTGATGCTGCCGGGGTCGAGCAGCGGACCGTCGCGTCCGCAGGCGCAGACGCGATCCCAGCAGATCGTTGCCCCGTCGCCGCTAATCAAGCCTCCCCAGCAGTCTTCCGAAATGACCTCGAACAAGCCCAACTGGCCGGTTTGCACCCCCTTGCGCGACAGGGGTTTGCGGGTTTTCGGTTCGAGCAGGAACGGGATGCTATGGATGAAGAAATGGTACATCCCCTGCTGGCAAAGGTAGGCCGCACCGGTGGTGAGTTCGGACATTCCCCAGCCGGAAACCAAGTTGCTTGCGTCAACCCCTATCGCTCGTCTGAATTGATCCTGCCAGTCATCCGGCAACCTGCTGCCGTCCTTGATGCCGCCGTACAGCGCGAAAATCGACTCGGGCGCAAACGCCCCGGTCACACCAGCGTTCTTAAAGGATTGGGTGATCTGCCATGCTTTGTCGAACGAGCCCTGAAAATAGATACGCTTGCCACGGAAGTTCTCTATGAGGTTATCGGTCCAGCGTTTTACCGATTCGGGCAGATTGCGCTGATAGCGTTCCACTTCGTCGCGACAGGCCGCGACAATGGGGTTCTTCAGGCAGGCGTCCATCGTGCCATTGGCGGCCGCTTTGCGCAATTTTCCCTGTGCAATGGCAAACTCGGGACTGCTGAAATCGGTCCAGGCCGCCTGTACCGGGTTAATCAGATAACGCTGTTCCAGCCCGTCGTAAAGCGCCTGCGTAATGCGGTACTGCCGCCGCGGATTCATGGTGAAGTAAGTTACGTCGCTGCGCTGGTGCGGATGGAACAGTGGCTGGTGCCTCCACACTAGGCCGTCGACAACCAGATCACGGTCGCGTTGTGAACGGGGCACAAAGCTCAGTACGCCGCTGGT
>JBKQNQ010000415.1:0-7142 GCA_052145875.1 Thiobacillaceae bacterium | reverse complement strand
CCTCGGTGCAGAAGCTGCTGTCTGAGGTGAAAATGGATATTGAGAAAGGGAGCAGCTTATATCAGGCCTTTGGCAAGCACCCCAGGTACTTTGACAACCTGTTTTGCAATCTGGTGAATGCAGGCGAACAGGCAGGTATCCTGGATGGCGTGTTGGACCGTCTGGCCACCTACAAGGAAAAGATGGTCGCGCTTAAGGGGAAGATCAAATCGGCACTTTTTTATCCCGCAGCCGTTATGGTTGTGGCGCTGATTGTGACTGCGGTGATTATGATCTTCGTGATTCCGGCGTTTAAGGAGCTGTTCACCAGTTTCGGTGCGGATCTACCCGGGCCTACGCTGCTTGTCATGCATATATCCGATTTCTTCGTTAAATGGTGGTGGGCGATTTTTGGCGGTCTGATCGGTGGGACGATGGGATTCTTACGAGCCTGGAGGCGATCCAAAACGATCCAGGCTTTTATGGACCGGGCCTTTCTGCGTGTGCCAATTTTTGGTGCGCTCATTGAAAAGGCGACGATCGCGCGCTGGGCTCGAACGCTTTCTACCATGTTCGCCGCAGGGGTGCCCCTTGTCGAGTCCCTGGATTCGGTTGCTGGGGCGGCAGGAAACTATGTGTTTGAGGAAGCCACCTATCGCATTAAGGGCGATGTCGCTACCGGCACCTCTCTTACAAACGCGATGCAAAGCACGGGTAAGTTCCCCAACATGGTGATGCAGATGACTGCAATCGGCGAAGAATCGGGTGCACTTGATTCCATGCTGAGTAAGGTGGCCGACTTTTACGAGGGTGAGGTGGACGATGCCGTTGACGCCATATCCAGTTTGATCGAGCCCATGATCATGGTTGTATTGGGAGTGCTCATCGGTGGCATGGTGATCGCCATGTATCTACCGATCTTCAAGATGGGGCAGGCAGTTCATTGATCGAGCTTTTTCGATCCGAGCCGGTGATCTTCACCGGCTTAATTTTTGTATTTGGTCTGCTCATCGGCAGCTTTCTGAATGTAGTCATCCACCGGCTTCCCAAAATGCTGGAAGCGGACTGGCAACTTCAATGTATGGAATTACGTGGGGAAATCGCGGCTCCGGTACGCGGGTACAATCTGTGGGCGCCACGTTCGGCTTGCCCATCCTGCGGGCACCCTATTTCGGCGCTGGAGAACATCCCCATTCTGAGCTGGCTGGCGCTGCGCGGTCGTTGTCGTTCCTGCCACGCGGGTATCAGCGTTCGTTACCCTTTGGTTGAATTGACTGCGGCGCTGCTCGGCGCAGCCGCGGCATGGCGGTTCGGTCCAAGCGTTGGCCTCGTTGGTGCCTTAGCGTTCATGTGGACACTGTTGGCACTGGCCTTCATCGATTTTGATACAACCCTGCTGCCCGATTCGCTGACCTTGCCCCTGGTGTGGCTAGGCTTGCTGTTTAACCTGTTCGGAACGTATACGGCGCTTCAGGCTGCTGTGATCGGAGCGATTGCAGGTTATCTTAGTCTTTGGTTCGTATACTGGACATTCAAGCTCCTTACCGGCAAGGATGGAATGGGCTATGGCGACTTCAAGCTGCTGGCTGCGATCGGTGCGTGGCTGGGATGGCAAATACTTCCGGTCACGATTTTGCTGTCGTCGCTGGTTGGTGCCGTGGTGGGCCTCCTGATGATCGCGCTGGTTAAGCACGATCATCGCGTTCCCATTCCGTTTGGCCCATATTTGGTGGGCGCCGGCCTGATTGCGCTATTCTACGGTACCGGCCTGACGCAGGCCTATTTGGCGCGTTTTTGATGCTGGTTGTCGGGCTGACCGGGGGCATCGGCAGTGGCAAAACAACCGTTGCCGAGTACTTCAAGCAATATGAGGTTCCGGTCATTGATGCGGACCAGATATCGCATCAGCTGACCGCTCGCGGTGGCGCGGCGATTCCGATGATTCGCGAACAGCTCGGGGAAGCGTATGTCGATCCAGATGGCAGCCTCAAGCGCGAGGCGATGCGGGAAGCGATATTTCGTGATCCTGGGGTCAGAGCAAGATTGGAGGGGATTCTGCATCCGTTGATCAGACGTAGGGTAGAGGAAGAACTGCACGCCATCGATGCCTCTTACGTGCTTGTGGTCATACCGCTATTGGTGGAAAAAGGGGGGTATGACGATCTGCTTGACACGGTGCTGGTGGTGGACTGCTCATCCGAGCTACAAATTGCACGCACCATGAGCCGCAACGGGTTTGTCCGCGCCGAGGTTGAGGCAATCCTGCGAACTCAGGCAAGCCGCGAGCAGCGCCTGAAGCGAGCGGATGCGGTGATTCTCAATGATGGCAATGCATCGGCGCTGACACGCCAAGTTCAGGTCTTGAATGCAAAATATTCATCATTGGCATGCAAGAAGCCTTGATTTGGCGCGATATTCGTGGAGAATCGGCCCAACGACAGGCTCATACAGGCTATGGATGGCGGACCTGGTACGATCGCGGTCTCATGTCCTAGATCATGATCTGGTACGAATATCCCCTCTACGAACGCATTCGCATTCTGCTCAGGCTTGAAGATCTCTTCGACCGGTTCGAGTGGTACGTTGCCAGCAAGCATGGACTGGATCATCATGCGGCACTGTTGACGCTCTTCGAACTTGCCGAAGTCGCGGCGCGTTCAGATATTAAGTCTGAGTTGCTGCAGGAGCTTGAACGCCAACGAGCGGTACTTGCCGCGCGGGCCGACGAGGCTGGGGCGGACACGGCAAACCTTGAGCAAGTACTGCGCGACATCGAGAGGGCGTGCGTGGGCATCTACGCAATGGGAGGCAAGGTCGGCTACCACCTAAAGGAGGATGAGTGGCTCATGGCCATCAAGCAACGCGCGGTCATTCCCGGCGGACTGTGCGAATTCGATCTGCCGGGTTACCACCGTTGGCTTCATCTTCGCGCTGACAAGCGAAGACGGGATTTCTCGGCCTGGTTTGGGCCCATGCTCCCGGTTCGTGAAGGTATTAGCATTATTCTCAAATTGCTGCGCGAAGGCAGCAATCCGAAAGCGCTTTCTCTGGAAGGTGGCCTGTTTCAGCTAATGCTGGAAGGGCGTCATGCTCAAATGGTGCGGGTCGGGCTGAAAGGGGATTCCCCATGTGTGCCCGAAATCTCAGCGAACAAATACGCACTCAATATCCGCTTTGTTCGGTCGGTACCGGGGCAACCCAAGGTTTGCGCCGAGACACTCGAATTTGAACTTGCGTTTTGCAGCCTGTGAGTCGGGAGCGCGGAAATCTCGCTGAGCGCAAAGTTGCGTGCCCAACCTGTGGCCGTATTCAGGTCTATAGCCGGGACAATAAGTTCAGGCCATTTTGCAGCGAGCGCTGCAAAATGGTCGATTTGGGCCAATGGGCCAATGAGCGCTACAGGATTTCGGTAAGCGATACGCCAAATGATCCCGACACGTCAGTGCCGGATTGAAGTCACCACTGCTGATGCCGTCCCCAGCAGTAGGATATCCGCGGGTCGGCGTGCGAACAGGCCGTTGGTCACCACCCCGGTGATCTGATTGATTTCTGCCTCAAGGTGTGGCGGGTCGAGGATACTCAAGCCTGAAACGTCGAGAATCACGTTCCCGTTGTCCGTACGGAAGCCGTCCCGAAGTATGGGTTGACCGCCCAACTTTACTAGCTGGCGCGCGACGTAGCTTCGCGCCATGGGAATGACCTCAATCGGCAGGGGAAACGCCCCCAACACGCCAACGAACTTGGATTGATCGGCCACGCACACAAAATGCCGCGCGCATGCGGCGACGATCTTTTCCCGGGTCAGTGCGCCACCCCCCCCCTTGATCATATGGAAATGCTCGGTGATTTCATCGGCGCCATCGACGTAAATATCCAGCCCGTCCACGCTATTTAAGTCAAAAACTGGAATGCCATGGTCCTTCAGCCGCTTTGCCGTGGCGTCCGAGCTCGCCACAGCGCCATCGATGCGACCCTTGACCTTGGCCAGTTCGTCGATGAAATAGTTGGCGGTGGACCCCGTACCGACGCCAATGACGCCGTCCTTAACATACTCAATGGCGGCTTTGGCTGCGGCTCGCTTCATCTCGTCTTGTGTCATCTTTCTTGCCTTTTGTCCTGTCAACCTGCAAAGATAGCGGGATTCGTGGTTTTTCTCAAACCCGGTCTCCTTCATTTATGGCTAAATCTCATGGCTAAACCTGTCGACGATTACCTGGAACGCATTCTGACGGCGCGCGTCTATGACGTTGCGATCCAATCCCCGTTGGACTTGGCGGCAAGCCTTTCTCGTCGGCTCAATAATCAGGTTTGGCTCAAGCGCGAAGATTTGCAGCCGGTATTTTCCTTTAAGCTGCGTGGGGCATACAACAAAATGGTGAGCCTTACGGCGAGCCAAATCAAGCGCGGCGTCGTGGCGGCATCTGCCGGAAATCATGCGCAGGGTGTAGCGCTTGCCGCACAAAAGTTGGGCATGGTGGCCACAATTGTGATGCCGGCCACCACACCACAAATCAAGATCGACGCCGTAGCTGCCCGCGGGCCCGAGGTCGTGCTTCACGGCGATTCCTATTCAGATGCCTATGAGCGTGCACGCGAGATCACGCGCGAACGGGGTGCCACGTTTGTCCATCCCTATGATGATCCCTACGTCATCGCGGGGCAAGGAACCATTGCGATGGAATTGCTCAGGCAACATGGGGGCCCGATACATTCGGTCTATGTCCCCGTCGGGGGCGGGGGGCTGATCGCCGGCATGGCGGTATACATCAAACGGCTGCGCCCAGAAATCAGGGTTGTCGGCGTTGAGCCCGAGGATGCCGATGCCATGGCGCGTTCCCTGTGTCGCGATGAGCGGGTAAAACTCGCCAACGTCGGTATCTTTGCTGATGGGGTTGCCGTTAAGCAGGTTGGCCGGGAGACCTTTCGGCTCGCCAAGCTTTACGTGGACGAGATCATTCGTGTGGATAACGATGCCATTTGCGCAGCGATTAAGGATGTGTTCGAAGACACCCGTTCCATACTTGAACCCGCGGGCGCGCTATCGGTCGCGGGATTAAAGGCCGCCGTGGCAGGCGATCGACTGAAAGGCAAGAATCTCGTGGCCATCGCAAGTGGTGCCAATATGAATTTCGATCGGCTCCGACATATTGCAGAGCGGGCCGAACTGGGCGAAAGGCGCGAAGCCGTGTTGGCCGTGACCATCCCGGAAAAGCCGGGCAGCTTTCGTGCGTTTTGTTCTTTGCTTGGCATGCGTAGCATAACGGAGTTCAATTACCGCTATGCCGATTCAGCCGCAGCTCATGTGTTCGTGGGTTTGCAAATCCACGGGCGAGATGAAGCAGCCAAGCTTATCACCCAGCTGAAACAGCATGGGCTGGATGCGCAGGATTTGACCGACAACGAGATGGCGAAATTGCATATCCGCCATCTCGTGGGCGGGCGCGCGCCCCAGGCCATTAATGAACTGATATACCGATTCGAATTTCCAGAGCGGCCGGGCGCGTTGATGGCATTTCTCAACAGCATGAGCAGCGGATGGAATATCAGTCTATTCCACTACCGCAACCATGGCACCGATTATGGGCGAGTGCTGGTGGGCATTCAGGTACCTGCCAACGAAAAGCCGAATTTCCAGAAGTTTCTGGAAAAACTTGGGTATCGCTACTGGGATGAGTCCCGCAATCCTGCGTACAAATTGTTCCTCGCAGGTTAGTTAGGCCGCTTATTTCTCATTGCTTGAACAGGTTTTGATGCCCATCGGTAGGTAGGCGGGGCACCAACCGAAAAGGCCAGTTGCGAGAGGTAGCGCGCCTATCCACGCCCAGCTGGGGCCGTCCATCAGGACTGCCCAGCCTACCAAGGCAATACCAATGACGATACGAAGAATCCGATCAACACCACCGACATTACAAGCCATGCTATTTCTCCAGAACGAATGAACGATGGCGCTACGATAACGCGGTGCAAACGACTTGTATGTGATCGGGATCACAAACCGGCGTGGTCAGATGGGCTTGCAAGCCGGTCGAGCGCGGCCGGCCGTTGAATAACGATTTCGCGCCTGCCCAATTCAATCCACCCCGACCGTTCGAAGGCCTTCAGCAAACGGCTGATGACCTCACGGCTTGCACCCAACTGATCGGCCACCTCCTGATGCGTGCCATGAAAGGGGGAGGGGGTCGTCGCAAGCAGGTGTGCAAGGCGCTGTTCGAGGCGCACGAAAGCGACCTGCTCAACCTTCTCCATCAACGTACTCATACGGTGCGTAAACGCATTGAAAATGAAACGGCGAAACGGCAGGTGCTCGGTCAAAAGCGTCTCGATCTGGGCCGCACTGAGAGCGGCCAATCGGACGGGTGTTACCGCAACGCCACGGGCGGGGTACACGCTGGTGCCCAGAATGCAGCTGGTGCTCACCAAGCATGGCTCACCCGGGTGCACGCGATAAAGTTCGATTTCACGCCCGCTTCGGGTATTGCGCACAACCTGGATTTCGCCGTCGATCAGGAGCGGAAAGATCATGCATGCGGCGCCCGCATCGAACAGAATTGTCTTCGCCGGCGCACTCAACCAGGCGCCGGGTTGCTCAAACCAGCAGCTTTGTTCGGCCGGCAGACCCGCCAGACAGGGGAAGCGCTTAATCAATTCCGTCAGCCGATTGTCTGCATTCGAGCTCATAGGTGGACATGATAAGCTGTCGCGGGATGAACAAGCACTTTCTGATTATTCTGGCGGTCATGCTAGTCGGATGGGCGATCCGTGATGCGACTGCCAGTGACGAGGATGCCTTCCTCAAGGCGAGACAGGCGTATTACGGGCAGGACACCAAAGAGTTCGAATACCAGGCCGGGCGCATTGAGAGGGGTTACCCGTTGTACCCCTATATTGAGTATTGGCGCATAAGCCGTGATCTGACTGCCGCGGGCGATGGAGCGATTGCCGACTTCTTGGCGAGCCATCCTGGCACTTTGCTTGCCGAAAAGTTGCGCGCCGATTGGCTTAAAGAGCTGGGACGGCGCGAATTTTGGCCCGCATTTTTGCCGGAATATCCGCGCTTGATAGATCCGGATACCGTGTTGCAGTGTTATGCACGGCGCGCCGAACTCGCGGCGGGAAACTTGTCAAATTTGCGGGCCGCCGTTGCACTGTGGTTTACCGGCAAC
>JBKQNQ010000414.1:0-3090 GCA_052145875.1 Thiobacillaceae bacterium | reverse complement strand
GCTCAGTTGGTAGAGCAACTGATTCGTAATCAGTAGGTCGGAGGTTCGAGTCCTCTCACCAGCACCATTACACGGCACTCACAAGGTTAGCGACAACTAACCGGTTCACAAAAATGGGCTGACCGGTTCACAAAATTGTGAATGCGAAGTCCTGGCCCTCGTTAGATGCCCCTATTTAAGATCGATCCGCGAGTTGCTAAATGATCTCGGCTGCAACGGACTTCCTTCGGGTGTCCATTCCATTTGCAGTCGTACCGGCGGTAATCCGACCTTGACGTCAAAGTCGACAATTCGTCCACTTGTCATGTTCTTGTTTGCCCATATTGCCAACCGCCCTCCCGGGATCGCGGGGACCCTCACCCCGGCTTGCCGGTAGACGCTCAATGCGTAGTTCCCTCCGATAGGTCTTCCACTGTTGTAGGTCTGCAGGGCGCCACCCAGATTTCCCCCTGCTCTCGTCCAGGCTGACATCAGGACTTGTTGGCTCGCTCTCAAATTGGTGCAGGGATCGAAGATTCGTTCCACCGGCACACCGAGCCAGGCCAAGTTACTGCTGTTGATCTGCGCAAGTCCCATATCGATGCGATGGCTCTGCTTGATCAATCGCTTCGCCAGCGCGATGGCTGAAGCCTTGTCGGTCAGCACGTAATGGTGTTTGCTGGAATTGTCATTGATCGTCCACGGCCATCCCGCACTTTCCTGCTGCACGATCGCCGCCAGGGTCACCGGCGCCACCTGTGGTGCGCACTGCATGATGAGATCCAATCCAGTCATCGGCTCCTCTCCTCAACGTCACCCTCAGCCTCCTAACCGGGTGGATTCCAGAAATCGTCCGCGCAGGAAGTGATGCGGACCTTGACGTCAAGTTGCGCCGACTTCCCATTTCGCGGATTGAGGGTGCGCAATCCCGCGCAACGTACTGAGGAGCTAGCCATGAACACCCAATCTATTCCTACCGATACCAGCAAGCCCTTCCAGGAGTACCCAGCGCTCACCGCGACCATGAAGGACGAAACAGGGAATTTCTATACCCTGCGTGCCTGGTCCCCGCGACCCGACGATCCCGCGCGTGAGGCGGGTGACCTGCGGGCGAGCCTTTCGATCAACGGACCGGGTGAAGCACGAGAACGCCATTCAGTCGACCTCAAGGCCCGCGAACAGGATGGCTACAAGTATTTCTCCGGCAAAATCGAACGCGGCGACGCCCCCGCGGTGCTGGTCAGGATCGTGGGCGTAGACGGCAAGGACGGCCGCTTTGCCTCCCTGCGCCTGTCGGAATTCGGCAAAGATGCCCAGGGCAAGTCCGACCTCTACCCGATCAAGGGGCAGGGGGGGATCCTCCGCATGAACGAACCGATGGCTGCGCTCGACAAGATCAAGGACACCTATGAGGTCGCGGCCTTTGAGAAGCAGCTTGACGTCAAGGTCGATGCACTTGCGCCCAAGCTCAAGGATCATTCGATTGAAGCCACGCGCCTGGGTCCGGTAGCCCAGGAAATGGGCATGAGCCGCTAGCCCGGATATTTCATCAGCCGGCACGCTGACGGCGGATCGTTTGCTTTGATGTGGAAGTGGAGCCGGGTGAGACGGCTGATTGCTTAAGAATTGAGCAATTTAGCGAAATGAAGACGAACTGCCCCCTACCCCCGATGCTTTTCAATGTGTCGGGGCCGCACTCGTTTCGAGCTAGGGTGCAAGCGCGCGAGCGGCGGTGAGAAAGGTCTCGCGTAGGGGATGATGCGAGGCGAGCAGGATGCGCACGCGACGGGTATTACGCAGCACGGCGGCGCCGATCTTGAGTAACTTGACGCGGATCGTGGCGGCGGTCGCCCTGGCCAGATCGGTGCCGGCAAGGGCAATCTGCTTGAGCCGCTGCATGAGCGTATAGGCGAGCGCGGCGAACATCAGGCGCAGGCCGTTGGCGTGGAAGGCGTGGCAACTGGCACGGGTGCCGAACAGATCCAGCTGGGCTTCCTTGATCCGATTCTCGGCCTCGCCACGCAGGCAGTAGAGGCCGTCATAGAGATCCTTGGCGGGCGCATCGAGGTTGGTCACCACGAAGCAGGGATTGGTGCCCTGGGCGCCAAACTCCAGGCGGGTGACGACGCGGCGTTCACTGTTCCAGGAATCAGCGGCGTAGCGGAACTCGCGAATGATGCGTTGCTTCGTGCCGTGGGTGGCGAACGCGGCTTCCAGTTCGGCTTCCCACGCTTGGACCCGCTTATGCAGGCGCGCATTGCGCGCCACGCCGATCACGTAGCCCACCTTCTTGCGCTCGCACCAGGTGAGCAGGCGCTGGCGGCAGAAACCGGAGTCACCGCGCACGATGACAC
The DNA here is from genome assembly GCA_052145875.1 of Thiobacillaceae bacterium. Lineage (GTDB taxonomy): Bacteria > Pseudomonadota > Gammaproteobacteria > Burkholderiales > Thiobacillaceae > DASQBT01. The sequence goes on along the minus strand of JBKQNQ010000414.1, from coordinate 757 downwards.
GCACCTCGGGCCAGGCTTGGCGCAGCCGGGTCACCAAGAGCTTGATGACGGCGGCAGCGTGTTTCGCCCCGTCGATGCGGGACGGACGCAACACACAGGCGAGCATGGCCTGGCCGCAGAAGACATATAGCGGCAGGTAGCAGTAATGGTCGTAGTAACCATGGAACTGGGAGCCTTCCTGGTCGCCGTGCAAGGGCACGCCGGAGGCGTCGATGTCGAGGACGAGTTCGGCCGGTGCCGTGGGATGGGAAGCAATGAACTGCTCCACCAGCACTCGGTTAAGTGCCACGACATCGGCGCGCGTGGCGCCCGTTTCCAGTCGCGAGAAGGTCGGCGAGCTTGCCAGCGCCGTCACTTTGCCCACTGCCGTTTGCAACAGCGGATCATGCCGCAACCGGTCGTGGTCGTTCAAATCCTCGTAACCACAGCACAGGCCGTAGAGCCGTTGCGCAATCAAATCCCGTAGCACATGGGTAATGCGTTGCGGATTGCGCGGATCGCCCAGCGCGCCGGCCACCGCGGCGGACAGTCCGATCCGACGATCCACCTGCCGCAACAGCATCAGCCCGCCATCCGAACTGATGGCACCCCCCTGGAAATTCGCTTCAATCACGCGTCGTCCAAGACGCCCAAATCCCATCTCATCAGCGGTACAATTTGGCATCGGCACAGCCCCCCATCAGATCTTGTTCGCAACCTGATTTTATGCGGGTTTCAAGGCTGTGCCGACCCCCAACTCACGAAATATCCGGGCTAG
>JBKQNQ010000413.1:0-4725 GCA_052145875.1 Thiobacillaceae bacterium | reverse complement strand
ATATCGTCTGCGAAATCGGGCTCATGCACGGCCGCCAGCACACACTCATCGGGCGGCACACCTTTCAACGCGAGATCTGGCCTGGCATATTGCTTGATTACATCGTCGACTCCGGCCAGCCAAAAGCGCTTACGATTCCGTTCAAGAGGAATCGACCGATTGCGTAAAACATGAATGTCGTTCGCGCTCAAAGCCGCGGCTACAATGTCTGGGTTGGTCGCACAGTCGTGATTCCCGAGGACTGCAACTCGCCCTAACGGAGCCTGGATACCACGGAGCGCTTCGGCACATGGCCAAGCGTGTTCAGCATGTTTATCCGATAAACCGCTGTAAACCGGCTCAGTAACGTAATCGCCGGTTAAGATTGCGAGGTTGGGTCGCTGTGCATTCGTGGCCTCCACAATTTTGCGCAGGTGCTCCTGAGTCATGTACCTGCTAAAGTGAATATCGCTGAGCTGCACTATTCGCAAGCCATCAAAGTCGATTGGCAAGCGGCGCAACTGAATCTCCATTTGCACTATCTGGAGCTCGTGCGGCTCGCACAGGGCTACACCAAGCGACCCGAACGCGGGACTTGCACCGAGCGCCGCGGCGAACTTCAGGAAGGCTCGTCTGGAGATAGTCTTTGGCAATGCACCTTCCCACTTCTACGCAATCAAAAAACAGAATCCATCGCTAACGCAGCGATAAAGCCGCCGGACGGGCTGGGGAGCGTTCCTCCCGTCCGGCCTCCGCCGAAGTTGCTCGGTCCTATTCGGGTTCAACGACGATAAACGTCCTGGTGCCGCCGCGATTTACCAGCAGCACGATTGACTGTTTGCCGGCCTGTTTAATCGCCTGATCGTACTCACTCACTGTCGCCACAGGCTTACGATTGACCTGCTCTATCACGTCTCCGTGCTGCAGTCCGGCGGCCGCGGCCGCGGAGTCCGGATCAACGGCATCTATGACAATGCCCTTTGTGTCCGCGGGAAGGTTGAGTTGCTGCGCGGTATCGGGGGTCAGAGCTTCAACCTGTACTCCAGCCAGCGGTCCAGCTTTGCCTTGTTTGCCCTGAACCGGCTCAGAGCTCTCGGGCAATTCCCCAAGTTTGACGCTGATGTCCTGATTTCGGCCGTCGCGAACTACCTGCAAATGAGCGACATCCCCAGGCGGCATCTCCGCGATGTGCAAACGCAAATCGTTCGGGCCACTGATCGGTTTTCCGTTGAGCGCAACAATGGCGTCACCCTGTTTCAGGCCGGAGCTGGCGCTCGGGCCTTTAGGATCAACACCACTAACGAGTGCCCCCCGAGCTTGCGGAATACTGAAGGCCTTCGCGATGGCGGGGGTTACATCCTGGATGGAAATTCCCAGCCAGCCACGCACAACCTTGCCGTGCTTAAGAATCTGGTCCATCACGTTACGCGCCAGGTTGATTGGAATGGCGAATCCGATCCCCTGATTCCCGCCTGCCGAGCTCAAAATGGCGGTATTGATTCCAACCAGATTGCCGTGCGAGTCGATCAATGCCCCGCCCGAGTTGCCGGGGTTTATGGCAGCATCAGTCTGGATGAAGTCTTCGTATCACGGCCGATCACCCGGCCCTTGAATTCGCGTTTGTCAGATAAAGACACCTTGATGTCAGTGGCTCCGTCTATGACGTGATTGTTGGTGAGGATATAGCCATCTGGGCTGACAATCACGCCCGAACCCAAACTTTGTTCACGCTGTTCGCGGGGAATCTGAAGCTGGTTCCCAAAAAACTGCCGAAAAAATGGGTCGTTGAGGAACGGCGCCATCGGCGAGTTGGCTGTATGCACAACGTGGGAAGACGCAATGTTTACCACCGCCGGAAGTGCTGGTTTCACGACAGTAGCGAAGCCTGTAGCGGTTGGTGCTGCCGGGGTCGCTCCTGTGGCTGGTGACGCAGGACTGGGGGCTGCTACGTAGACGGGAACAGCGGAGGTGGCAGCCAATACAGGGTGGCCGATCCATCCGGAAATTAGCGTGGCCAGTAGGCCCCCGACGGCTAGCATAAGAATCAGCAGCGCAATCGCAGCGCCGCGAGTAAATTGAAGCTTGTTGTCAGGCATAGATACCTCTTTCTTTCCGCTCCCAGATTTCGGAGCAGATTCAGGCTGTGCGGAACCGAGTGCCCCCGACTCTATGTGGTCTTGTACGCGCTCGGTGTTCAATGACAAGCAGCCGGTGAGGAGCGAGGAAGTGCATTCACTTCCAGGCTCAATAATCGGGGACATTCCGGTGATGGCAATATTGGTTTCGCCATCGACCATCCCAAGTAGCATCTGTTCCGCACTTTGCGTGGGCAATACCGTGTACACTTTTACAATGGAAATATCTGCATAGGAATCGATAGTCTCAACGACGGCCTGCGCGATCACACGAAACTGAGGAACTACCCAGTCCCCTCCGCTAGCTGGAACGAGCTGCTCTTCAGATTCGCGGTTGATGGTGACCAGGACCTTACCTTCGACGACCATCCCCCTTATCTCTCATGCAGGCATGAACCATTGTCCAAACGGATGGCGACAACGGATCCAAAACGAGGAAATGCGGCCTCAGAGCTTTTGAGCCAAGCACCGCATATCAAGCGAGATATTTAGGCTATCGGAGGGGGGCGTATGGCGGTTGCGAACGCCGCATAACGGCTGCGGCTGATAAAGTCGGGAACAAATACCAGCGTAGCGATAATGAAGGCAGGGACTAGTAACGTGATCGAGGCGGCGAAGGCGTATGCTGGAACTGAAATGTTGGAAGGAGACTCATCGTTCTGTGAACCCTGAACAACAGCGATTCCGCAATATCCAACCAGTGCGCGCGACACTGGAGGCCCGGTTACAAGCAACAAGCAACCGATAGCCACAGCCGTCGTGAACGCATTAACCCGTGAGCGCCGCACCTTAATACAGATGCACAGGCTGGAACGAAAGTTGCAGAGATTCCGACCTTACCGTATGCCTGTGATCACAGGAGCTTTCGGGCGACCGGAAAAGAACTAATCGGGCAGGATGCCGTCAATCTGGCACATAGTAGCCCCGGTTTGGATGCCGGACGAGGAAGACGAGGCGCCACGGTCACTTCATGGCCATCGTGGGAACCGCTGCACCGACGAACTACTCCAGGGGGAGTTTCGCGTGGGCTGCGGCTCGAAGGTCTGTGCCTCGGAGCCGGGAAGCACGGCTTGCGCCGATGCCAGTGGTAAAAATCGCTGGGGTTCACTTCCAAAACCCGCGCCAAATACGGCTTAAACGCCTTGGAAAACTTTCTCCGAGAGATCATCCCAATACTCCCCATTCCATGTGTTGGATGGGTCAACTGGCTGCCTCAAATTCGGGGTCCACTCCAGATGACGAGGGCGTGTTGCACGTGAAGTGTCGTCCGGCCTTTCTTGGGCTTACTTGGACGTGCTCGCCAGAAGCCCATCATTAAGTAAGACGAGACCAGATTGAGAGGATGCTATCTCCCAGGCTAATCATCAGGATAATCAGCATGCTGAAGAAAACCTGAAATAGTGCAATGAAACCGTTGTGCTTGTCGTCTATGCTAATGCTTGGTCGCATTTGCACACTCCTATGGCTTATTAGATTCATATATCACAAGCAGGTTGTCGAAGCCATGTGCAGAGATCAGTTAAAACTGCTTTCAGGTAAGCCTGTGAACCTACCCCGAAGGGGTAGCTGCGAGTCAGTGAGTGCCTAACAATATGGCTCCGTTTTCAACAAACCCCAGTCAAACCGTGGTTGGCGTTGACAGTTGCACAGCAGGTGGCTGTGTCTAGTCCTCGACCGTCACAGACCGTAACAGTCGGATGGTATGCCCACATCTCCTGCCTGACTTCCGCCCGTTGAGGCACCTTAGCAGCCTCCGTCCTGCGCAACGGGCGTTCGCAACGGTTTGCCCTAGTTCACTGGATTTAGTCTTGTGAACTTCGCCCCATTGGGCAGCTTGACAGTGTATGTCACCAGCTTCGACCGTTCTTGCTCCACTTTCTGCTGTTGCCCTGATTGCCCCTGCTCTGAATCTGATTGCGTTCCTTCCACTAATGTCTCCACAAACAGAACCTCCTTACTGAACAGTAGACGCGCCCGGCCGATGAAAGTTTTGGGGAGATTTGTTAATACCGTATTAAAACAACGTCACGGCATCACGGCAGAGCAATACGCCGAAGGTTTGTGCTCGGCGTCGCTTATCGGTCGGACGGACATCATTTAAGAGCAAAAAGGACTCGGTCCGGCACAGGAACGTGTGTCAGGAAGCATGGCGGCAAAGAATAACCCCCCGGCATTACCGGGGCCATAGCAGGAGAGGCGTCACTCAGTTAGACGTGTCATTGGTGGAATCGTTAGCACAGCTCTTAATGATGCTGGAACGCAGTGGTGAGAATATGCTGGTCGCAATACCTTTCCCGCAGTCCACACGATGCCGTTCGGTCATGCAGGCGTGACAGGTTCGGACAGCCTGTTTTATAAGCGCTTTCACCACAACGCAGGTAGGATGGTTGGTTTTATGCAACCAACCTTTGCCCAATGGCCATCGCCTATCAACGCACGGCACTAGATCTGCGGGAAGAAGTCGTTCAGGAAGGATCGAACCTGTTCCAGTTCGGTTTTATCGCTTACAAGGCTCTACGGACGATCGGCAGTGGCGTTGCGATCTGGTTCAGCAGCGGTCTTACCACCCTAGCCCAAACGGGAACTCCTGTCCTGGCAAGCTGGTAAGAAG
>JBKQNQ010000412.1:0-6413 GCA_052145875.1 Thiobacillaceae bacterium | reverse complement strand
GGGATACCTATCGCCTATCATCGAATTCATCCACCGCGCCGCTTCCGACACGCCCGGCTCGCCATGCGGTGACGTGACGCGTCATGGATCGGATCCTTCAAGCCAGGTGCGCTGAATAAAGTGTCGCTGCACTGGATTCCAGAATGCTCCTCCCCAGACCTCCTAAATTCGTTATTGGAACCCGTGCGCCACATCTGGCCGTCGTTCGGAGCGTAGCAGGACGTGGGTGGGCACACCAGCGGCTGACGGCTCGGGAGGTGCAGCCCGGTGTGCGTGTTGCTCGATATATGGTCCAAAGCATTGCACCTTTTTGAGGCACGTTGGGTTAGTCGGCGACGCAACGTAAAATTGGTCCATGGACAAATCAGAACTCATTCCGGTCACCCTGCTCACTGGGTTCCTCGGATCCGGGAAAACCACCCTGCTCAATACCCTCGTCCGCCGCTTGCCGCACACGGCCATTATCATGAATGAATTCGGCGAAGTTGGGCTGGATCATCAGTTGGTGGAAAAAACCGACGGCCCCATCGCATTGCTATCTGGCGGCTGCGTTTGTTGCACTGTAGCCGGATCACTGTCCCCCACGCTAAAGAATCTCTGGATGGCTGCCCGCAACGGCGATATCCCGAAGTTTGAACGGGTGGTAATCGAAACCACAGGGATCGCGGACCCGGTTCCGGTGCTGGATGCGCTGCTAAACGATCCTTGGGTACGGGCTCGTTTTCGCCTTGATGGCGTTGTCACGACTGTCGATGCGGTGGTAGGCGAGCCGCAACTTGACAGTTATTTCGAGGCCATCAAGCAAGTGGCCGTTGCCGACCGGTTGGTGTTGACCAAGACCGACCTGGCATCCCCTGACAAAACCGCTGCCCTGCAGGTCCGGCTACACACACTCAATCCTGCCGCCGAGATTCTCCCTGTCATCAAGGGCGACCTCGAACCGACCCTGATCCTTAATCTGGGCTTATACAACACGGAGACCAAATCCTCCGATGTCAAGCGCTGGCTCAATGAGGCGCGCTACCAACAAGTGAAAGCCAACGCGCTCGGTCAGGTTAAGCACTTGGCGCCAGCAAATTGCCACGACAGCCGCATCCGTTCTTTCAGCGTTATCATCGATGCCCCCATCAGCCGAAGCGGGCTACAATCCGCCTTGGCCATGTTGGTTTCGTTCCGGTCTGAATACCTGCTGCGCTTCAAAGCAATCGTGTGTTTGCGAGACACACCGAAACCCGTTGTACTTCATGGCGTCCAGCACGTGCTCTACCCGGAGGTCACATTGGACGGGTGGCCGGACGAAGATCACCGCAGCCGCTTCGTGTTTATCCTCCGCGATCTGGAACCAGAGTTCGTTGCAAAGGTGCTGGAAGACTTTATTGAAGCAGCGCATGGTGTCGCGATCTAACCACGAATAAGGTATGCCAAGAGCCATAAAGCTCGGCACCTTCCTTGCCGTTAATCCCCTCATGTCGACCGCTTCGATAAACGTGGGTAATCCAAGGCGCCTTGTGAGCGTGCACTTGCCACGCTACCATTAACCCTTAAGTCACCCTGATAAAACTGTGGCCATACCGTTTTTCCGTAAAGGCAAGGATACCTCGCCCGAGATGCATCCGCGGCGTTCCGACCCCGCTCACAGCCCCGAAACGGTTGAAGGCGCGACGCGCCTGGACGCCTTATCTCCCGATGCGTTGAAAAGTGCCATTCTGGTTGAGGAAGTTGGTGCAGGCGCTTCGGCAAGCGCCGCCGATGAAGCGGCAATCCTTTATGCCAACGGCCAGTTGGAGGCAACCGAGTCGACCCTAAAGGGCCTGCTGGACGCGAGTGACTCGCGCGTGTGGGCCATGCTGTTTGATCTGTATCGCGTCATGGGACGAAGCAAGGACTTCGAACAACTCGCAATGGATTATGCGGTCAGGTTCGAAGCCTCCCCGCCGGTGTGGCAAGGTGAATACTCCGAAGACACTGTCGATGCCGAGGTGTCGCTCGTCGGTCTCCCCGAAGTTCTCAATGTCTCAGCAGCAAAGCAGCTCGAGGAACGGATCGCTGCAGTTGCGCAAACTACGCCACTGCGTCTCGACTTCTCCCAAATAACCCAAATAGAGTCGACCGGAGCAGAGAGCGTTTCCCGGATTCTCAACCGCGCCACCAAGGGTAAACGCAAGCTTCAGATTAGCGGAATAAAGGGACTGATAAAAACGCTTCAGGAACGGACTGAATCCCCCTCGGACCAAACTGGACCTTGGCTCCTGCTGCTCGCCGTTTATCAGCTACTGGGTCGACAAGAAGAATTTGAAGACCTGGCAGTCAATTACGCCGTACGCTTCGAAGTTTCGCCCCCCTCCTGGGAGACGGCAACGGTCGCCAAAGAAGTGGTGATACTTACGCGTCCGCCGATCACCAAGGACATCTGCCAGTGGTCCGGCGTGATCACGAGTGAGAAGGACCCGGCGTATGCCAATCTCATGAGCTTTGCGGAAACCCGAAATCCGGTGGTGGTCGACTTAAGCGCCGTAATACGCATCGACTATGCCAGCGTCAGCGGGCTGATCGGGACCTTGATGAATGTTCTGGGCAGAGGCAAAGCGATCACCCTGCAGGGCCAACACAGTTTAGTCGACGAACTGCTCAGATCCATGGGGGTTCAGCACATGGCCGAACTCAAACCTTCGCGACTCATCTAGCCGACCGCCTGAGCCGAGCGGTGCCCGGTCCAAGAACGTGCAATGCGCTTTGGCGCGTCGCGATGCCACGGCGCCGTCCGGAGAGCCCGTCTCCGCCCTATCCGAAAGCGCCGCCTCCGGACCGTCAATCCGGGGTCGCGATACCCGGCTCGTGTTAGCCTCTGGATCGATGCTCATGGCGCCAAGCTGCCAAAACGGCCGCTAAATATTCGCACCGCCTCGTTATGGCAAATCAATCGCGGAGCCTGGCGTCGCCCCCGGTATTTGGTGAAAATGTGCTGAATGAGCCCCTTCAAACCTTGAAACGGGAACAACCGCCCTCACCTAACCGCCTTAAAAAAGATTCGATTACTCAATGGAACAATATCACGGTACCACCATCCTCTCCGTCCGCCGCGGCGATGCCGTCGCTTTAGGTGGCGACGGGCAGGTCACGTTGGGCAACATCGTTATTAAGGCAAGTGCCCGCAAGGTCCGGCGACTTTATCAGGACAAGGTCATCGCCGGCTTCGCGGGAGGCACAGCCGATGCCTTTACCCTGTTTGAGCGCTTTGAAGCCAAACTGGAGAAGCACCAGGGTCAACTGGTGCGCGCCGCAGTGGAGCTTGCCAAGGATTGGCGCACGGACCGGATTTTACGGCGCCTGGAAGCGATGCTTGCCGTGGCCGACCAGGCCGCCACGCTGATCATCACCGGCAACGGCGACTTGCTGGAACCGGAGCTTGGAATTGCCGCCATCGGTTCGGGGGGGGCTTATGCACAGGCTGCGGCACGGGCGTTATATGAAAACACGGAGCTCACACCACGTGACATCGTTGCGAAATCGCTGGCCATTGCAGGCGACATTTGCATCTACACTAACCAGAATCACATTATCGAAACCTTAGAGTGAGCCCGGCCCACAGCCATCTGCCATGACACAACTGACGCCAAAAGAAATTGTTTCCGAGCTGGATAAGCACATCGTCGGACAAAAGGAGGCGAAGAAGGCCGTCGCTGTCGCACTGCGTTCCCGTTGGCGACGTAACCAAGTGCTGGAGCCCCTACGCCAGGAAATCACGCCAAAGAATATTCTGATGATCGGGCCGACCGGTGTTGGAAAAACTGAAATTGCGCGGCGTCTGGCACGCTTGGCAAACGCACCGTTTATCAAGGTGGAAGCGACCAAGTTTACCGAGGTCGGCTATGTCGGTAAGGATGTCGATTCCATCATCCGCGATTTGATCGAAACAGCCGTCAAACAGGTGCGTGAGCGCGAGATGGAAAAAGTTAAATTGCGCGCTGAAGACAATGCGGAAGAACGCATCCTCGATGCCCTTCTCCCTCCGTCCCGTTCTGCAGGCACGGGCTTTGACGCCGGGACTCCAAAACCAGAGGATTCAGCCACCCGGCAAAAATTCCGCAAGATGCTGCGCGAAGGGACTTTCGACGACAAGGAAATTGAGGTTGAGGTTGCCAACCCCGCGGCCGCCATGCAGATAATGACGCCCCCGGGAATGGAGGACATGGCATCCCAGCTCCAGTCCATGTTTCAGGGTCTAGGCGGCGGACGGCGCCAATCACGCAAAATGAAGGTCACGGAGGCGATGAAGCTGCTCATCGAAGAAGAGGCGGCGCATCTGGTGAATGAGGAAGACATCAAGCTTGCCGCACTGGAAGCGGTGGAACAGAATGGCATCGTGTTCCTCGATGAAATCGACAAGATCGCGTCGCGTCAGGAAACCCAGGGTGCAGACGTCTCACGCCAGGGGGTGCAGCGCGATTTGCTGCCGCTGGTCGAGGGTGCGACGGTGTCAACGAAGTATGGCATGGTCAAGACTGACCATATTCTGTTCATTGCGAGTGGCGCATTTCATTTTTCTAAACCCTCTGATTTGATTCCTGAATTGCAGGGCCGCTTTCCCATCCGAGTGGAATTGAAAAGCCTGTTGGTGGAGGACTTCGAGCGCATCCTCACGTCAACCGACGCCTGTCTCACCCGCCAGTATCAGGCACTGCTTGAGACGGAGCAGGTCAAGCTGGAATTCACGGCTGACGGCGTTCGCCAATTGGCGGAAATTGCCTTTGAGGTCAACGAACGCAGCGAAAATATCGGTGCCCGTCGGCTTCACACGGTGATGGAAAAATTGCTGGAAGAGGTTTCATTCGAGTCGGAGAAGCACGAGGGCCAAACCATCACGATTGATGCGGCCTACGTCAACGAGCGGCTCGAAGAAATCGCGGGCAACGAGGACCTCGCGAAATATGTTCTCTGACCGGCGCCGCCCCAGTGATCGCAAAGAGCCCGTCTTGTGATCCTAAACTAACACAATCAACGGTGAACCGCCCCATGTTGCCGATTCAGCCAGGCATTCTTGCCGCGCTCCCCCTGCATGCACGTTATCTTGCGTATCGCCAGAAGCCCGGCACCCAGCCAGCATCCGTTCTTGCAGCCTTGGCAAGAACGGTCGATGGCACCCAAGTGGTGGCTGGTCTGGGTGAGTCGCTCGTGTTGGCACTGAACAAATCCGTTCCCGGGTTGAGAACCTTTGCCGCCATAGCCGGCCCGGGCGTCCACTTCCCATCCACTCCGTTGGCACTTTGGTTATGGCTGCGCGACAACGAGCGCGGCGCGCTGATACACGCGCAGAGACGGTTCGACAGTTTGCTTGCGCCGGCGTTTGATCGGGTCACTGCGGATGAAGCCTTTTACTATCACCAGGGCCGCGACTTGAGTGGCTACGAAGACGGAACGGAAAACCCGAAGGGTGATGCAATTCCAGAGGTTGTTGCGGTAAATGGCAGGGGGCCGGGACTGGATGGCAGCAGCCTGGTCGCCGTTCAGCACTGGATCCATGACTTGAACCGGCTCGCTTCCATGAACCCGCACCGCCAGGATGAAATCATCGGCCGCCGGATCATCGACAACGTGGAAATCGAGGACGCCCCCGAGTCAGCACATGTGAAACGTACCGCGCAGGAAAGTTTCCATCCGGAAGCATTTGTATGGCGGCGTTCCATGCCGTGGTCGGATGCCGCCCGTGCGGGTCTTATGTACGTCGCGTTTGGCGGTGACTTCTATGCGTTCGAAGCGCAGCTTAAGCGCATGGCCGGGCTGGAGGATGGCGTCATCGACGGCCTATTTCAATTTAGTCTACCGGTGAGCTGTGCCTATTATTGGTGTCCCCCCGTGAGGCAACAGGGGGGCCTCGAATTGAGCGCCTTGGGAATTGATTACATGTGACGTGGCGCGTAGCTCACGCGGGTGTGAAGGTTTCTCACCGCTTGAGCCCAATTACCATAACCCCCCCTGTCACCATGGCGATCCCTAACCAGCCCCAGCCGTTGGGCCGCTCTCCCAGAAATGCCACAGCAAATAGCGCCACCATGACTACCGACAGTTTGTCGATGGGCGCAACCAGCGAAGCGGGGCCAAACTTCAGCGCGCGGAAATAAAACACCCAGGACGCGCCCGTCGCCAGCGCCGAAAGAGTAAGGAATATCAGAGTCCGCGACGATAGATTAAAAGGATTGACCCACTTGCCGGACACCGCGACGAATGCTCCGAGCACGAGCAGGATTAAGAAAGTGCGCACCAGCGTCGCGAGGTCGGAATCCACCGCTTCCAGTCCAACCTTGGCAAAGATGGCGGTCAACGCCGCAAACACCGCCGAGAGCAACGCCCAGACGACCCATTCGGGCAAATTGAACATGATACTTCCTCATCCCCTTCAACAGCCGCATTCTAAG
>JBKQNQ010000411.1:0-12844 GCA_052145875.1 Thiobacillaceae bacterium | reverse complement strand
CCCACGACTGCACGTATCGGGAAAGCGTGCTTGCGCTCGGGCGCTGTCAGCCGGGCGATGCCTGTGTTCGCGCCCATAGCGGTCGCCAGATTGATCGTTTCATGCGGGGGAACCCGGAGCTGGCTTGTAACTTTGTCGCTGATCCATTTTGGGAACGACGGGCCATTGCGGCGCAATACGCACCGCTGGAGGTGGTCCGTGCGATGGCCGGCGACCGCGACGAAGTCGTGCGCCGCGCCGTCGCAAGCCGCTTACCCGTAGCGGAGTTGGATTCCCTGGTGCGTGATCCCGACCGTGAGGTACGGGTAACCGTAGCCAGTCGATTGGCCCCCGTCGGGTTGGATGTGCTGCGCACCGATCCTGATTACATGGTGCGTCTGCAGGTCGCGCATCGTCTGCCACATGGTCGGCTCACGCGCATGGCCCTTGATCCGGAGCCAGAGGTACGCAAAGAAGTGGCCCGCCGCCTGCCTGCGTTCGCGTTAAAAAAGATGGCTCAGGACCCAGAGGCCGAGGTGCGACGTATTGCGGCAGCGCGTATGCTGCCAGATGATGCCGCGACCATGCTTGCCGATAGTGACTGGGTCGTTCGAGTGGAGGCCGTGATGCGTGCTCCCCTAGAATCAGTGACGTCCTTGCTCGACGACCCCGACGAAGGCGTGCAGGATGCGGTGCGGCGCCGAATGACCGAAGCGATAGAAAATAAGGAAATACTATGATTGGCTGCCCTCCCGACGATTCGACGCTGCAGCACTTCATCGCGGCGCTTGAGACGATCCCACCCCGGCCGCATCATACGGCATTGCTCGCAGCAGCGGACAACTTGGTGCCACGCTGCACGTTTCAATACGCCATGACCCGAGGCGGTTGGTACCGCCTTGGCGGCGTGATCCGCCCCGACGGTACCCGTGTTGCGGAGGATTTGGAAAGCTGGCTCGAATCCGAACTGGAAGCCTGCGATGGGGAATTGGATGGCTTTCTCGCGCGGCATGCCAGTGATGGCTTGCTCTGCACCCAGCACTCCGGGCGTACGCACTATTTCGTTGCCCGTTTTGGCTCGAAAGCATCGGACTTCATCCAGCTGGAAATTGAAGAATTGAAGGAATTGTTGGATCGCGCCTTGATCGACCCCGAACACCTGCCAGCCGATCTGCCAGAGTTGACGGACCCCCTCGTCTCCCTGACTGTCGAACCCCACGCGGTCGGGCGACCGTTGTACCGCTTCCGGCGCCTGACTGACATCCGACAGGTGGTCGCACGGCAGCCCACATCGGTGGATGGCGCCCCGCCCCTCGTCCGTTTCATGTCCGAATGGGATCAAAGCAGCGCTGGGGGGCGCGGCCACTTCTCCGATCACTGGATCGTTGCGGTGCGCGAGCACCTGGACCGCTACCATAACACGGTGCTGCATGCGTCACCCATTTCCCTGCACGGTCGCAAGCTCAAGTCCTTTCATTGGAGTGCAACGGCGCGGGGGACCGATCTCTCCCGGCAGCTCTTGGCCTTTGATCGTGCCGCCGGTTATCCCTTGGCCTGGTATTTCCATATGGTGGCTGGGGCCTTGGCGCCCAGGGAAGTAGCATTTGGTATCGCCCATGACTTGGACGCGGGATTTAGCTATCTGTCGGACCGGGACATTAGCTTACTTAAGAATTGGCTGGATGCCCCCTATGCCGTTTGACCCAGAAGCGAGCGCGTCTACCGGAGAGAGCGACTTCCCGCCCCCCTTTTTTCCGCCGTGCGTTCCGGGCCCAGTCGGGCAACCATCCATGCGTCACCGGAGCCGCCGCTTCGACCACCCGCACATTCGCTGAAACGAGGCTGGACGCGATAGCCTGCTTGGGGCAGCGTCGCAGATTGCCCCCGGGCGCGCATCGGGTCGTAACGGCGTCTTGTCGCCCTTCCCCCAGCTTCGTTGCCTGATGTAGGGTTTGCGACACAGGAGCAGACGAGGAAACCCACTGAAATCAATGGTCTGGGCTCTGGCACGGGGTTTGCGAAGTATTCGGTGAAACCATTGCGAACCTGGGACCATGCAATCGAACAAACAGATTACCGAGTTGTTGAATGAGCCCGCCTGCGCCCACAACACCAAGTCGAAATCTGGCTGCGCTAAACCCAAGCCGGGCGCGACCGCCGGCGGCTGCGCTTTCGATGGCGCGCAAATCGCCTTGTTGCCCATCGCCGACGTCGCGCATATCGTCCACGGGCCCATCGCCTGTGCAGGTTCAAGCTGGGACAATCGAGGCACCCGTTCCTCGGGTCCCACGCTGTATAAGATCGGTATGACCACCGACCTGACTGAACAGGATGTAATCATGGGGCGCGGCGAGAAGCGCTTGTTCCATGCCATCATCCAAGCAGTGGAGGCATACCATCCACCGGCGGTTTTCGTCTACAACACGTGCGTGCCCGCCCTGATCGGTGACGATCTGGAGGCGGTTTGCAAAGCGGCTTCTGAGCGGCTGGGCGTCCCGGTCGTTCCGGTCGACGCGGCCGGATTCTACGGCACAAAGAATCTAGGCAACCGCATGGCCGGCGAGGCCATGTTCAAGTACGTGATCGGGACGCGTGAACCGGATATCGCCCCTGCCCATCCCGCGGGAATTCCGACGCACGATGTGAACCTGATTGGCGAATACAATATCGCCGGCGAATTCTGGCATGTTGCGCCCCTGTTCGACGAACTCGGGCTGCGGATTCTCTGTTCCCTGTCTGGTGACGGCCGGTTCCGCGAATTGCAGACCATGCACCGTGCCAAAGTCAATATGGTGGTATGCGCCAAGGCCCTGCTCAATGTGGCCCGCAAAATGCAGACGACGTTTCAAATCCCGTTTTTCGAGGGCAGTTTTTACGGCGTCACCGACACCTCCAACGCCTTGAGAGAGTTCGCGCGCCTGATCGGCGAGCCGGACCTCAGCACCCGTACCGAAGCCGTGATCGCAAGGGAGGAAGCCAAGGCGCATGCCGCGCTGGAGCCCTGGCGGGCTCGCTTGCGCGGCAAGCGTGTGCTGCTCTACACGGGTGGGGTCAAGTCCTGGTCCATTGTCTCGGCGCTGCAGGACCTCGGCATGGAAGTGGTTGCCACCGGCACCAGCAAGTCTACCGAGGAGGACAAGGAGCGCATTCGGGAGCTGATGGGCGAGAGGACCAAGATGATCACGGATGGCAGCCCGCGGGCCCTGATCGGCATCGTGGAGGAATACCAGGCCGACATCCTGATTGCCGGTGGCCGCAACATGTACACCGCGCTCAAGGCACGCATCCCGTTCCTCGACATCAACCAGGAGCGCGAATTTGCGTATGCCGGCTATGCGGGCATGGCCGAACTGGCCCGACAACTGGCCCTGACGATGGAATCCCCGGTGTGGCGTCAGGTGAGAAAGCCGGCGCCTTGGTCCCAGTCCACGGCGCCGGGTGTGGAAATGACGGGAGGCTGATATGGCAGAGGTCATCAAGCGCAACAAGGCGCTCGCAGTAAATCCGCTCAAGGTGAGCCAGCCGGTCGGGGCCGCTCTCGCGTTCCTGGGGATCCAGCGGGCCATTCCAATGATGCATGGCTCGCAGGGATGCACCGCTTTCGCAAAGGTTTTCTTTGTGCGGCATTTTCGCGAACCCATTCCGCTTCAAACCACGGCCATGGACCAGTCTGCCACCGTCCTGGGTGCAGATGACAATGTCGTTGCCGGGCTCACGGCGATTTGCGAGAAAAACAAGCCGGCATTAATCGGCCTTCCAACCACGGGCCTATCGGAGACCCAGGGGACCGACATTCGTCGCCTGGTGAAGGAATTCCGTGACCAACATCCTGAGTTCAACCTCGTCCCCGTGGTGCCCGTGAATACCCCGGATTTCACTGGGTGCCTTGAATCCGGATACGCGCTTGCAGTAAGGGCGATCATCGAATTCGTCGTTCCCGAGGAGCCGGTCCGGGTCGGCCGGCGCAAGAAACAGGTCAACGTCTTGGCGGGCGCGCACCTGACCCCGGGCGATCTCGAACACATCAAGGAAGTCATTGAGATTTTTGGCTTGCGTCCACTGGTGTTGCCGGATGTGGGTGACGCCCTGGATGGTCACCTGACTGAATCTGGTTTCAGTCCCCTAACCGTCGGCGGCACCCCCGTGACCGAGATCCCAATGATGGGCGAATCATGTGCGACGCTCGTGTTGGGCCGCTCCTTGTTCGATGCTGCGGACATGCTCAAGGGCCGCACTGGCGTTCCGGACTACCGCTTCGACTCACTCATGGGCTTGGAACACGTCGACGCCTTCGTGGCGGCACTTTCTCAAATTTCCGGGTTGCCGGTCCCCGAGAAGATCGAACGCCAGCGTGCCCAGCTCCAGGACGCGATGGTCGACACACATTTCATGCTGGGCTTTGCGCGGGTGGCGATTGCTGCGGATCCGGACCTGCTCTTTGGACTCACGCAACTGGTGACCGACATGGGCTGTGAAGTGACCGCCGCAGTCGCGCCGTCGAAGTCCTCGATTTTGGCCGAGGTTCCTACTGGAGTGGTGAAGCTTGGCGATCTTGAAGACTTGGAAAAGACGATCCTGGAAAAAGGCGCCGACCTGATCATCAGCAACTCCCATGCGGCCGAAACGGCTTACCGGCTGAAACTCCCGCTCTATCGCGCCGGTTTCCCACAGTACGACCTGATCGGGGGCTATCAGAAGTTGTGGGTCGGATATCGGGGCACGCGCCAGATCCTGTTCGAGTTGGCGAACCTGATGGTCGCCCATGGCCATCACGAGATGACACCCTACCGTTCCATTTATGCGGAGCGTGGAGAAGAAAGCCGTGCGGCATCTGAAACTCATTCATTCCACTGAGGGTTCGCCGATTATGAGCGTGAAGATCGCCTTCGCCAGCAGCGACCGCAAGCAGGTCGACCAGCACTTCGGTGCGGCCGAGGCTTTTGCGATCTATGAACTATCCGACAACGACGCGCGGCTTGTCGAGGTGGCGGAGTTCACCGAGAGCGATACTGCCATGGACGGTCATGAGGGCAAATTGGCCGGCAAGATTGCCCTGCTCGAGGGCTGTGCTGCCGTCTACTGCAATGCCGTGGGGGCCTCGGCCATCAAGCAGCTGCTGGGCATCGGCATACAACCCGTGAAGGTGCCTGAAGGCATGGCCATTGAGGAACTGCTTTGCGGTCTCAATCGTGCCATGCATACGGATCCGCCGGCATGGATGGCCAAATGCCTGAAATCGCAGGATGCAAGTCGGTTCGACGAGATGGGCGCAGAAGGGTGGCAAGAATGATCGAGACCCGCATTCGCGTTGTTACAGCCTCCGATGGCACTGCCTGGGTGCAGCCTACCGAAGAATCCGGTTGTGGCGGCTGCGGCGCACGTAACAGCTGTGCCATTTCGGGTTTGGGCAAGTATTTCGCGCGCCACCAACGCCCCGTGCCGGTGTCATGTGACAGTTCGGTGCGCGCGGGTGACGATCTTGTGGTGGCGGTTAGCGCGGCGGAGTTGCTCACGGCAGGCCTCATGGCCTACCTGCTTCCCGCCATCCTGGCAGTGCTCGGCGCCAGTCTGGCGGCGCTAAATGGACTGGGTGACGTCGGCACCGCCGGCGGAATGGTGGGCGGCGTTTCCTTGGGGCTGCTGCTGGCGCGTGTTGTTACCAAGCCTTCCAAACTACGCATTTTACGCAGCAAATTTTCTAATCCTGAAGGAGAAACACCATGATCGCTACGGCCTTGGCGGAACAAGACCCCATTTTGACTACCGACTTCATCCGGGAAATGGTCAAGCAAATGCGTGCCATTGACAGCTATGGCACTTACGACGGGTGGCCGGTGGAGCGCATCCTGGCACCCTACGTCATGACCAAGGACCAGCGTAGGGAAATCCCGGTGATTGGCGATCCGGATGAGCAGGTCTTGTCGCGGGTGAAAGCGTTCTACAACGCGATTGCGGTGCTGATTGAGAAGGAGTGCGGGCAGATGGCGGTACCCATGATCAACATCACCCATGAAGGCTTCGGTCGCGCCCTGATCACGGTGGGCAAACTGGTCGTGATGGACCGCACGTTGCGCGACGTGCACCGCTTCAGCTTCGAAAATCTGTCGAAGATGAAGGACGAGGCCGACAAGTTCCTTTCCGTGGCGGTAGAAATTGTGGGGAAATATCCCGAGGTGGCAGGGTTGTAGGAGAATCAGCGATGACCGAAGACGAAATCAAAGCCCTCGATCGCGAGGTGAAAAAGCTTAAGCGCATTGCCAGCGAGTGGGCGTCCCAATTGCACGATTTGGTGGAGGATCGGCTACCCGCGGGTTACGAGCAAATCCCGGAAATAGCCCGGTCCACTTACGAAGCCTGCGAGGCCTGGGCCGATGCCAATGCACGCCTCAGTGCGGCGGCCAAGTCCGGCGCCTCGTTGGGAGAGGCACGATGACGGATCACTATACCGCGTTCACCCGGGGCGGTGAACCATGGACGCCAACCTTCTTAATCGAACTGAATCAGAAGACCTGCATCGGGTGCGGCCGCTGTTTCAAAGTCTGTCCGCGTGACGTGTTTGAGCTGGTTGACCGGGAAGAGGACGAGCTGGATGAGGATCTGGACGAAGACCAGATGAGCGTCATGTCGATAAAAAATGTTTTGGACTGCATCGGCTGCGGCGCATGCGGTCGCGTTTGTCCGAAGGATTGCCATACTCACCAGCCCATGCCGGTGGCGGCATGAGCGCGCGAGGAGCGGCGCTGGAGCCCGACCGTGCAGCGATGACAGGGATTGACGATGCCAAGACCCGATAAACATGTGTTCGTTTGCTCGCAGGCACGGCCACCGGGCCATCCACGCAGTTCCTGCACAGAAAAGGGCTGCCGTGAAGTATTGGATGAATTCTACTTCGAGTTTCAGCAGCGCCAATGCTTCGACAAGGTGGCCATCACCGCTACCGGCTGCCTAGGCCCATGTGGAAACGGCCCCAGCGTGCTGGTCTACCCGGAGGGGGTGATGTACGGCGGGGTGACAAAGGATGACGTGTCGGCCATTTTTGAAGAGCACTTGCTGGGTGGCAAGCCGCTTGAACGCTTGATTGTACCCAAGGATGTCTGGTGATGAGCCATCCTCTGCCCGCTGCGGCGAGCGCGTCGGCGCGGCTCCTGGTGGATACGTTGCGTGGCGAGGCGACCCAATATGTGGCGGTGGACAAATTGCCCGACATTCGGGTCGAATCGCTCGCCTTTAGCACGGTTATCGATCCGGCCAATGGGAAGCCGGGTTATGAAGGTATATGGCGCAACAGCTTGAATGAACGCGTTGGTAAACTCATCATCAACAGTGATGGTAGTTACTTCGCCGAATATGATCTGTGCGTCATTCATCCAACTCGGCCGCGCTGGTTTATCGAATGCGTGACCGCATGGGGTCGCGATGGCCTTGTTAAAGCCGAACCGCGCCTCTTGCCTAGGGGCTAGCACTTTGACGATGCCTGACTTCCCCCCCAGCCTGCGCCTGATTCTCGCGCATAAGCAAAACACCAGCGGTCGACTGCGTTTCCTGCGGCTGTCGCACGGCACGGTGGCGTTCACCCCCTTGCCTCCATTATCCGAGCTAGTGCATGACGCCCATTCCCCA
This sequence comes from Thiobacillaceae bacterium, assembly GCA_052145875.1. Classification (GTDB taxonomy): domain Bacteria; phylum Pseudomonadota; class Gammaproteobacteria; order Burkholderiales; family Thiobacillaceae; genus DASQBT01. The sequence goes on along the minus strand of JBKQNQ010000411.1, from coordinate 5,245 downwards.
GTGCGGCACCACCCCGTGGGTTTTCTGCGAGCGGCTGAAGCGAAGCTCGGGCTGCCCTCCGGGAGCCTCGCGCACGAGCCCGAATTCTATGCTACGGTCGCGGCCCCAACGGGCCCCATTACGATGCACCTGGCCAGTTTCACCAACATCGATCCACCGTTTGAACAGGCCGAGGCCATCGGCGGAAAATTCATTCCCATTACTGAAGCGGTGGGAGGGACGCCCGTGGAGCTCGAATTGCTGCGCCAGGCGTATACCATAATGCTGGGATGAGGCGGATATCGGCTTAACTGGGAGCTGCGCCTGCGCTACCGTCACGCGCCATTCATGCGCGCCGGGTTAGGGAACGAACGGCGTGCCGCGGGCTCAATGGGCGCCGCACCGATTCCGGCCGGGCAACGCATGGGCGATTGATTTCAAAGCACAGAACGGGGATAGACGAATGAGCCGGTATCAATTAGGTGACCGCGTGTATGCCGCGATCGATTTGTACAACGACGCGCTGGAGGAGACCGGTGAAAGTGCGATTCCTGGGGTCTTCCCCGGCATGCTGCTCGCGGCGGCAGGAACCCGTGGAATGGTGGTCAACGTGGGTTACGCGGAAGCGAGCCCGGAGGAGGAAATCTACCTGGTTCGCTTTGAGACGGCGCAGGGAGCTATCCTGGCCGAGCCCATCGGATGCCTGGCCGACGAATTGACGTACGGCTTGGGCACGGTATGAGTGCTGGGCGGAAGGCCACGGGATGTTAGAGCGCCTCAGCGTCGTTCGAGACTATCACGCCCGTACCAAGCATCACCTCGACCACTACGCCGCCGGGCCCGATACCTTGGACTGGGATGCGCAGCCCAACCCTTTCCGGCATTGGACCGGGCCGAACCCGGTGGAGCTACCTCGCAGTGCCGACACGGTGGAAACGGAGTGGGACGACCTGAACACCGATCGACCGGCGAAGCCGCGCACGCTTGAAAGTGTCGGGACGCTGCTCAGGCAATGTGCCGCGATTTCAGCCTGGAAGGCATATCGGGACGCCAAATGGGCGTTGCGCGTGTGCCCCTCATCGGGCAATCTCCACCCCACTGAAGCCTACATCATCGCGCGCGGTGTCACGGGCTTGGCCGATGGCCTGTATCACTATCAAAGCGAGCATCATTGCCTGGAAATGCGAGCGAGGGAATTGCGGGAGGGAGGTGTGCCCGGGCTGTGGCTCGGATTTAGCTCGATTCACTGGCGCGAGGCATGGAAGTATGGCGAGCGCGCGTTTCGCTATTGCCAACTGGACTTGGGGCATATGCTGGCCGCAGTGAGCTACGCGGCCGCTTTGCTGGGTTGGCGGCCGAACCTGCTCCCGATGGACGGCGATGCGGTGGCCGCCTGTTTGGGGCTGGATCGGGTCGCGGATTTCACCGGCGTCGAGCCGGAAGAACCCGAGGTGATACTCTGTCTATCGTCGTCCGATGCGAATGCCTCCCCGCCCTCGGATTGGGGATACTGGCAGGGGCTACCCAGTTTGCTCGACCCCAGCCCGATGTACCAGTGGCCGGTGATTGAAGCGGTGGCTCAGGCGACGCGGGGTGCACTTCCGGAAATGCCGGCTCCGACGCGCGGCCCAAGTCCCCCTTCGTCAGGAGCGAGCGTGCGGGCCACGGAGGTGATTCTCAGGCGTCGCAGTGCCCAGGCCTTCGACGCGGGCAGCGTGATGCCGCGCGGCACCTTTCGCCGCATCATTGCTTCGCTCCTGCCCGGGGGTTCGCCGGTCTGGTCGCTGTGGCCGGCTCCCCCAAGGGTTCATCCCCTTCTGCTCGTGCATCGGGTGGAAGGCCTGGCCCCGGGCGTCTATGCACTGCCCCGTGGCGATGGAGCCAAGTCGGGCCTGCAGTCGGCAATGCGGGATCGATTTGAGTGGCAGCGCCACGGTACGCTACCCTTATACCAGCTGATCCTTGCGAACAGTACCAACATCGCGCGCACCCTTTCCTGTCATCAAGACATCGCTGCACATGGCGCCCTCACTTTTATCATGGTGGCGGAATACGCGGACACCCTGGCGATGAATCCGGCCGCCTACCGACATTTGCATTGGGAGGCGGGCATGCTGGGCCACATTGCCACCCTGGAGGCTGAGGCCGCGGGCTGGCGAGGCACCGGTATCGGCTGTTTCTTTGACGATGCCGATCACGAAATGCTGGGCCTATTGGATGATCATTACCAGGTGATCTATCACTATGCCATCGGCGTGCCCGTCGAGGATTCGCGGCTTACGACACTGCCTGCCTATGGATGACACCGAACTTACAAACTGGCTTGCCTCTGAACGTTTCCCCGAGGCCGCGTCCCTGCAAGAGCGCCTTCAAGGCCGAATTGCCAACGCCACCACGCCCCTGATGCTGGCGGCCCGGCTTGGCCGAGCCGATCTTGTCTGTACCCTGCTCGCACGCGGTGCAGATCCCCATGCCATGAATGCCGATGCCAATGGCGCGCTCTGGTTTGCCTGCTTTTCCAATTGCGAAGCTTGCATGCGTGCGCTAATTAACGCAGGGGCCCCGCTTGACAGTCAGAACGTCAATGGCGCCACTGCGTTGGTCTATGCTGCCTCGGCCGGAAAAACGGCGATTGTCCACCTGCTGCTTGGCGCGGGCGCCAATCGCAGCCTGCAAACCCTGGACGGCTTCACCGCGCTGGAACTCGCGGCTAATCGCGCGTGCATGAAAATGCTCAAACAGACACCGCCGGCGTGATCAACGCCCCGGTCCCATCGGAAATTGACGGTCTGCCCCGCGCGACGCATGCCCTGCTGCACCGCGGGATGGCGCTCTATGGTACGGATCGTGCGGGCGCGGCGTTCCTATTTGGATTCGCGCAAAGCCGGGCGCCCGCATCATTGGCACTGTATCGCGTGCTTGTGAAGTTTTACAACCGCGTGGGTCAGTTCGATGCGGCCTATGAGATGGCCGAGCAGGGGCTAGCCGAAGCCGCACGGCTTGGCAACTTTCCGCCGGATTGGCGCGCCTGGACACTGGAGCTGTTGGTAGGAAACGAAGCCTGCTTTGCCCTGCAGACGCTCAAGGCCATGGCGTTCCTCGAACTGCGCCGCGGCAACGGGGATTCCTCTGCGGGGATGCTGGAACGGCTACGGCTGCTTGACCCCAGCGACGGGACCGGCAGCTCCGTCGTGGCCGCGCTGGCGGAAGGTATCTAGCGACCGACCCACAAATCGCGGGGTCCAAGGCGTATGCTGATGGCGTCACGGCCGGATTCGATGCAGTGCGTGCAGGTCTGCCGCCCGATACCGCAGAAGCGTGCGGTGCCAAAGCCGCTCCGCGAGCCGAGTTTCGCTTCGCGCCGGCAACTGAATTGGGCAAGTTTGTGCACGAAATCGTGTTCCGACGGCGCCGCTACAGATCATGAGCACGATGGCTGAGCATCGGCGCGCTTGACAACGCATGCAGCGAAACCCGTGGAATGGGCGCTTTGCCGTTGCCTCACAAGTGTAAACTTTGGCATCAGGGAAAAGGGGCCGGTCCGCGGTTCGACCTTCCTATCATCACGGCGATTCGAGTGCTGCGCAGGTAGATTGGCACGGGAACAGCCAAGAAAGGGTGTCTGCATGCAATTCAAGGACTATTACAAGATTTTGGGGGTCGCACGTGATGCCACGGCAGAGGACATCAAGAAGTCATTTCGCAAGCTCGCGCGCAAATTTCATCCCGACGTCTCCAAGGAGCCCGACGCCGAACTGCGCATGAAGGAAGTCAACGAAGCCTACGTTGCACTCTCCGATCCAGAGAAGCGCGCCGCTTACGACCAGTTGGGGCAAGGCTTTCAGCCAGGGCAAGATTTTCAGCCACCGCCCAACTGGGACGCAGGATTTGAGTTCTCCGGCCACGACTTTTCGCCGCACGAGGCGGCGGGCTTCAGTGACTTTTTCGCCGAATTGTTCGGTCACATGGGTGGCGGGCGAGCTGGGTTTCGCGCCCAAGGGGCTGACTTCCCAGCCCAAGGAGAAGACCACCACGCGAAGGTCCTGCTGGACGTGGAGGACGCTTTCCACGGCGCCACCCGACAAATTGGCCTGCGCGTGCCAAAGGTCGATGCACGAGGCCGCGTCACCCTGGAGACGCGCAACCTCAATGTGAAGATACCAAAGGGTGTGCGCGATGGGCAGATCATCCGGTTGGCTGGGCAGGGCGCACCGGGTATCGGTGGTGGACCTGCCGGCGATTTGCTGTTGGAGATACATTTCCGACCTCATTCTCGCTTCCGCGTGGAGCGGCGTGATCTACATTTAACGTTGCCGGTTGCGCCTTGGGAGGCGGCCCTGGGCGCGATCGTCGACGTGGCGCTACCCGGGGGCGGCCTTAAGGTGCGCATCCCCAAGGGCGCCCAAAGTGGGGGCCAACTGCGCGTACGGGGCAAGGGTATTCCGGGCAATCCCCCCGGTGATTTATTGCTCGACCTCCAGGTGGTGCTCCCGCCGGCCGATACCGCGAAAGCGAGCGAGCTGTATGAAGCCATGGCGCGCGAACTGGCGTTCGATCCGCGTCAAGACTCGAGGGTCTGAACGATGCGTGATGAGGACATATTGGACGGTAGTTTCATTGAAGACACGTGGATGACCCTGGCCCAGGCGGCGGCCGCCTGTGCCGTGGAACCCGAATGGTTGCTGCGGCACATCAATGAGGGCTTCTTCGACCATGTTGAAAGCGTGGCAGGCGTCTGGCGGTTTTCGACAATCAGTGTCATCCGGGCGCGTCGGATGCGGCAACTGGAGCGGGATTTCGAGGCGGTTCCCGAACTTGCTGCCTTAATGGCTGATCTCCTGGAAGAAATGGACGCGTTACGCGCGCAGCTGCGCTGTTCCGGATCGACTTAGCCCGACTTTCACCGTTCGCGGCCCAAATTGGCGATTTTCGAGTTGATCGATGACGTAAGTATTTGACGGACAAGGGAGCGGCGGAAGCAAAACGCGTGTAGTGGAGACCTTGCCTGTTGGCAGGAGCTGCGAGGGTTTCTAAAATCACTTCATGTTTCTGCGATGCAATCAGCGGGTGAAAGACGGCAAGACGCACCACTACTGGAGCGTGGTGGAGAATCGGCGTCTGGGCGATGGTCGGGTGGTGCAGCGGCAAGTGCTGTATCTGGGCGAGATCAACGATAGCCAACGCGAGGTATGGCGGCGCACGATCGAAGTCATTGACGAGGGAACGCGACGCCAGGTCGCGCTGTTTCCGGAGGCGATCGCGCCTG
>JBKQNQ010000410.1:0-5544 GCA_052145875.1 Thiobacillaceae bacterium | reverse complement strand
TCGATCAGCAGATGATCAAAAAAATGAATCATCAGGTCGGGGTATTTCCAACGCTCAACCATACGGTTACAGATTCGTGGATAGCGCCGAGCCAATTCATGCGGGGTGACGTTCGGGGGCAGCGACTGGAGCCAGGCCACCGACTCCAGACTCAGAATCTGGTCTTGGCGTTTTTCGGGTGCACGCTTTTCGGCCCATCGATCCTGGTCAGCCGAGGTGCTGGGTCTCTCACCATGCTCGGTTGGAGAAAAGCAATCAGCCGGTGCCATATTGTCCCCACTTAAGGATTATCTGACTCTTATACGACGGATTAGCGCATAACTTAAGGGGGCGGGGCCCTTGACCCGATTTGGGCGGTGGGTGGCCGCCACCAGCGAGCAAATTCCTGCTAGGTAGCCGTTGACGGCGCCGGGTTGACCCGAACCCTTTCGTGAGGCATGCGAGGCTTAATACCCTTTCGCACTTAAAGATCAATTAATATTTTCGCAGCTGTGCCCCCGATCCGGGCATCCGGCTTGCCGCGAGGATCACATTTTTTGCTCTCGCGGCCACAGACAATTCTGGCGCCGGTCGTTTGGTACGAGCCGCTCCACCCGGTTCCATCTCGTAGCGTTTGCGCAGTGGGGCTTAGCGAGAAAATGAAAGACAGCGCGTGTTAAACCGACAAAAACATGAGGCCCCTTAACTCTGGGACCTCATCTGCGCCGATGATTGCGCGTGGGTGGCTTACTTGATTTCGGCTGGCTGGTCCGAGGCCTTCTTAACCCTCACGTGGTGATGCGTTTTCTTTGCGTGGTGAGTCGCATGGCGATGATGACCGGTCTTCGCCGCACCTTTCGGTGGCTCAGCGGCGGGCGCGGGGCCATTCGGTGCGGCGCTGGGCCCCGCGGCGACAGCGGTGAATGCCGCCGGATTAAACATCCCCATAGGTCCAGCGGCTGCCCCTGCCGCGGGATTGGTCCAGGCGGTAGGGTTCATCATTTTCATCCACCCGTTGGGATCAAAGAAGTTGAAGCCTGCGGGAGCCGCAGATGTGGGTCCGGTCAAGCCACCGACGGCGGGAGCGACGTAGCTCGAAGGGTTAAACCAGGTACCCCAGGCGCCAAACGTCTGCGGGTTCATGGACTGACCCATCCACGAGGTATAGAGGTTGGGGCTCATCGGCCGCATCATCAGCGACCAGAGCTTGGGATCGACCGGCTGCATCATCCACTTCATGTAGAGGCTCGGATTCACACTTTGCATCATCATGCCCCAGACCTTGGGATCCATTGGCATCATCGCCCAGCGCATCAGTTTTCCGGGTTCAGCCCACTGGGTCACCAGGGCGGTGTAGTAGTTGGGATCCATGCCAGCGGCCATCCACTTCATGTACATGTTTGGATCCATGAACTGCATGTAGTTGGTCATCGCACGCGGATCCATCATGGAACCCATCATGCGATACCAATTATTCGGCTCCATCATATTGGTACCCATTTGGGTGTAGAAACCCGGTTCGGTCACCGCATTGGACCAAGGCACGAACACCTTGGGGTCGCGGTAAGCCGAACCGTTACGGGTAAAATCGGTCATTCGTTCCAGCCACTGCTCAGGGGTTTGGGGAATGCTATGAGCGGCTGCAGGCGTGGCCTCTGTGGTGGGGCTTGCCTGGGTGGCATCGGCAAAAGCACCCTGAGCCATAAGGACTCCGAGTGCGACGCTGATCAAATTCATTTTCATGGTGGCTCTCCGGTTCTAAATAAAATAAGTGCGTGGAATGCTTTGCCTCACCCTGATTTCAGTTGCTACTCCAGCGTTACATCGATGGCAGTGATGGCATATATAGAGATACTAATATGCTAATCTAGTTCCGATCAAAAAACAACACGTCCCATAACGCGCGGGCATCCCCGAGTCGTCATTTCGCCCGATTACCGCATCGCTGCGCTCAACGATGCCGATCGAACCCACAACCCTGACGCCGGGGTGGTTCTGGGCAAGACCTGCCACTTCGTTTCCGACGGCTTGGAACGCCACGATGAATCAGTTGAGTCGTGTCCGATCAAGGAGGCACGGAAGGCCAATTGATCCAAGTGTGTCCTGCCCGTCCATCAAACCGCACCGGACGAGGAGCATGTGCCAATCGCGGCGTTGCCGGTGTTAATCCCACCCGAGAATCTTCGACGGGGTGGTTTCCTTGGGGATTATGAAAATGCGCTATCTTCAGGGGGCACTTGCGCCTCTGCCCCGCTCGCGCCCGCCCCAGGCCAACGCATCGGGCGTGTCGGGCGAACCCCATTTGGCAAGCTTGGAAGGCTCGATGACGCTGCTCGGTAGGCTCGCGTTCCGGCTTCGGTTTTGCTGGGTTTATGCGGCTGCCTGGAGGGCCTAAGCGCCCTCTGGCAAATGAATGGGGCATGATCGGGAGGCGGAGCGCACGTGCCGCCTCACCACATGGCTCAGCGCACCCCACGCTTGTCGGGTTTTGTCCTGTGTCGGATTGCGCTTAACTTTTTCCCGGCGCCGTAGCACACTCCGGTATTGGCTGGCAGTTGCCAGTAAACTATAGCGCGCACGAGGCCAGGAATGGGGGCACGAACCGCGGGTTTATCGCAAATTGTGCGTCGAGGTCTTGGCAAGTGGAAAACAAGTTCAAGGATGATGAACTGAATGGCCGATCCCGGCGTGACGAGACCGTTTTTCAATGGTTGGAAGACTTTGCTTCAAGTGACTGGCATGCGGTACTTAAGCTAGCAACGGCCTCGACATATCCACTCACTGGGGCGATGTCTCCCGCCGGGGCCAGGATCGAACAGGGCCTGCAATCTGCCGCGATTGGCGACTCGACGGAGGTGGGCTTGCATCCTGAAGAAATTAGCGACGGCGCGTTGCAGGTTCGACTGCGTCGCTTGGCTCTTCTCCCTCGGGGCAGGGTGGAGTTGCGCTTGACGATTCATCCGTCTCGCGTCTCGGCCGTCACGTGAAATTCATCTTCCCCACACGTAAAGTTGTGCTCCGGTCGCGCGGTGGGCGAATAATTTCGGAGGCATCTCGACGACGCGTTCGCGCGCCTCGAAGTTACCTTTAGCGAGGGCGAAACAGGAACATTCGATGGAAGCACGAAAGAATATGGTAATGCGACCAACGCTATTGGGCATTTTGGGTACCATTGTGTTGCTTTGGCTGGGTGGATCGTGGCTGATTGCGAGCAGTGTGGTTCAGAAGGCGTCTCAAAGCCTGGTGAGGGACGAATCCACGTTGGTTCAGCGTCGCGCACAAAATATTGCGAAGAACATTGCGCAAAGCATTATGTATCTGCACGGCATTCCATCATTAATTGCAGAGGATGCGCGCACGATTAAGGCGCTGGATGTTGCGTCCGTAAGGATGACGCCAATGCCGGCGGTGTTGAAGCAGCGGGTCTGGTCGGCTGACCCGGCGTTGCGCTCGGTCGACGGCGATCTCAAGCTCGTGGCGCAATCGCTGCGCGTGGATGTGGTGTGGATCATGGATGCGGCCGGCGACACGCTTGCTGCAAGTAATGCCGGCGGTGTGCAAAGCTTCGTCGGGACAAATTATGCCGACCGTCAATATTTCCGCACCGCAATGGCGGGGACGCCCGGGGAGCAGTATGCGATGGGTCGGATAACCGACATTCCGGGGCTTTATTTCAGTGCACCGGTGAAACGGAATGGGCGGGTTATTGGGGTGGTGGCGGCCAAGACCGACGTGCCCAAGCTGTCGTACTGGGTGAATCAGGCCGAGGCCTTCATTTCCGATATCTATGGGGTGGTGATCCTGGCGAAGGACACGAACTTGGAAATGCATACGATGCCTGGGGCCCCGATTGGCAGCCTGGCGCGGAGCGTGCGGATGGAACGGTACAAGCGCGCGGAGTTTTCGCCGTTATCCATTACGTCTTGGGGTGACGCGAAGCTTCCCGAATTGGTGCGCTTTGGGGAAGATACCGTTCCGAACGTGATGGCGAACGGGGCGGTGACGGACAGTGGCTTGGCGGTCCATGTAGTCAAGCGGCTTCCAGCGATTCAGGCGTATGAGACCCAGAGGCTGCAACTGTTCTTGCTCCTCGCGGTATCCGGATCGGTGCTGCTACTGATTGTCGGCGGCAGTCTCAAAGTTGCGCTGATCCATCGCGAGGCGGGGCGAAGCACGGCCCAGGCCCTGTCGCTGCAGCTTGCCACGCTTGAATCGACTGCCGACGGCATTTTGGTGGTCGACATGGGCGGTCACGTCACTACCTATAACCGGCGCTTTCGTGACATGTGGCTGATCCCATCGGATTTGCTCTCGAGTCATCGCGACCAGGAGTTACTGGATCACGCCTGCCGCCAGCTCGTGGAGCCCGAGCAATTCATGCAGAAGGTGCGCGAGCTGTATGCTCACCCGGATGATTCTTCGTACGATGTGCTGCATCTCCAAGACGGACGAATCTTTGAACGTTATTCGCAGCCTCAACGCCTTGAGGGCCAGGTGGTTGGTCGGGTCTGGAGTTTTCGCGACATTACCGAGCGCAAGCGGGCGGAGGACCGTCTTGCCCAGAGCGAGCTCAAGTTGAAAACCATCATCGACACCGAGCCGGAATGCGTGAAACTCCTCGCCGAGGATGGCACCGTGTTGCAAATGAATCGGGCCGGCCTGGAAATGATCGATGCCGATACGGCCGAGCAAGTTGTTGGCAAAAGCGTTGAGGACATTGTCGCGCCCAAATACCGGGCGGCCTTCTACGCTTTGACCCGCCGCGTATTTCAGGGTGAATCCGGCAATTTGGAGTTCGAGATTATCGGTTTGAAGGGAACCCATCGCTGGTTCGATACCCGTGCCGTTCCGCTAAGGGATACCAACGGCGCGATTTGGGCCCTGCTCGGGGTGACGCGCGACATCACTGAGCGAAAGCGCGCCGAGCTCCAGATCCAGCGACTCAATCGGCTCTATGCGGTGTTAGGCGCTGTCAGTGAGCTAATGGTGCACTGCGAGGATGTCGATGCACTTTTTTCGGAAGCTTGCCGCATCACTCACGAGGAAGGTGGGTTGCGCATGGCCTGGGTCGGATTGGTCGATCCGCAGAGCGGCCACGTCAAACCCGTGGCGCATCGGGGTCCTGTCGATCATTATCTGGAGCACTTGCAAATCGACCTCGGTGAGACTGCCCGTGGGCGGGGACCCACCGGCGAAGCAATAAGGAATGGGCGACCATCCGTTTGCAATGACATTGCCAAGGACGAGCGCATGCAACCCTGGCGTGCAGAGGCCCTACGGATGGGCTACCGCTCGTCTGCCTGTTTTCCGCTTCGGGTGGCAGGGGTGGTGCAGGGCACGCTTTGCCTTTATGCGGATACGGCCGATTTCTTTGACACGGAGGAAACACGCCTGCTTGAAAGGCTCTCACAGAACATTGGACTTGCGTGGGAGGTGATTGAGTTCGAGGCATACCGCAGGAGGACGGAGGAAGCGGTGCATCGCAGCGAGGAAAACCTCAAACGCGCGCAGGCCGTGGCGCAAACCGGAAGTTGGCATCTTGATATCATCAACGACCGGCTGGAA
>JBKQNQ010000409.1:0-2749 GCA_052145875.1 Thiobacillaceae bacterium | reverse complement strand
GCGCCACTTCGAAGGCGCCGAGCAGATTGCCTTGGCCGACCTTGGCCGAATCGGCAAACAGAGCCCGTTCGTAGTTCCAGCTTCCGACTTCCACCTTCGCAATGCCTTCAGGCAGGGTCTGAAAGTACTGAATATTTTCCCAACCGGCAGAGCCGTAGTCCCCCACGTTTGCGAAATATGGCCCTTTTCCGTAGTCTATCTTCTGGATCAGTTCGGGAATAAGGAAATTGAGATCGGTGTAACCCTCGCCATGAGCGTTCGACGGCAGGTTGATTGGAATGCCGTCGAAAAAGCTTGCCATGTCCGTGCCGTGGTCGAGATTGAAGCCTCGAAGAAAATACTGGTTCGCCTTGCCGTCGCCGCTGTGCTGGGTAACGATTACTCCGGGCATGGCTTCGAGCACTTCCCCGGGACGGCTGATGGGGCGGTCTTCGAGTTCCTGCGCCCCGATCGTGCCCTCGGTCGAAGAGTCGGCGATGCCCAGCATGCTGTCGCTGCGTTCCTCCACCACTATCTCGGGCAATTGGGTTGTCCCCTTTTGAGACTCGCCGGTGTTCGGGGACGGCGATTCATTTGACGGCGCGTTGTTGTCGTTTGTGTTCGAGGTTGACGACTGATTTGACGGCGCGTCGCCGGTAGCCGCCGATGTGAAACCGCCCAGGGCCGCAAGGGCCATCCAGGCCAATACCAGGAATACTCCTATCCTTGCCATCCACATCATCCATCTAGCTCGCGAGATCAATTCCGACGTTTATCGGGAGTGGTTTGACGAAATAAAAAAAGGCCAAATGCACCCTTTGCGAGGGTACCATTGGCCTTCAGTAGCCAAAATTAAGGAAGAAATCCTGGTAGAAAGAGGAGGCTTCAAACCTCTGCGTGCGAAGAACAGTACACCAGGACCGGCGCGGCTGTCAAGCGACTTTGTTATCTGCCGATGTGTGGTTTGGCCTATCCCGAAAATCGGGTTCTGGTCATTCCCGGAGTGGGTAAGGATTGCCTGTGGCCATTGACAGTTCTTGAACCGATGTTTATGCAAAACTGTAATAGGCTCTTGAAGGGCCTCGGCAACCTGACGAATTAGGACAAGAAGGAGGATTTATCATGGAAGGAAAACACGAACACAAGCATTTGCACGCGCATGACCACGCTCATGCGCACTCGCACGAACATTCTCATGACGGCAAGGTACACAGCCACGAGCACACCCATGCTCATGGCCATGAACACCTGCACGAACATCTCCATGAGCACTCCCATGGCAGCGCTCCCCAGGCGCACAACCATGACCACAAGGGCGACCACGGGTCTCATGACCATGATCATCCGGGCCATGAAGCGGAATCCCATGATCACACCCACTGAGATTTCGATCCTGTAAGCGGTTGAGCATTTCAAAAGCAGGCGGGTGCGGCAATGCATCCGCCTCACCGCTTTATCCCCCTGGGCCCTGTGTAGACTGCCTCACTATGTTGGTATAAACAAAACACCTCGCAAACAAGTAGTTGTATTCATGTCTCACGCAATTCACCGGCAGCAGGAAGCTGCTTGCCATGGGGCGGGGACTGCCTTTGGAACGTTTGAAGAAAAATGGAAGCGTGATTTCGTTGTATGTAAATGATTGCGTTGACGATGTGGTGGTTTCTGACTCGCGGGGAGGTGAATGGCCTCTTCAACCTCGGAACGGGCGAGGCGCACCTGGATTGACTTGGCACGCTATGTTGCAAGAGTAATCGTCTCTGTTTATGTTGAATATTACAGATCTGATGATCGGCAGGTTGACCTGTCTGCGAGAATGGGCGTGAAGCTGTGTAACTATTTCCAAGGTGCCGAGGGTCATCAATAATGAACAGGAAAAGCTCACCGGTTGCGTGGGGTTTGATTATTTCCTTTTTGTTAGCCGTTACGCTTTTCACCAGCGTCGGCATTAGTCTTGCGCAGACTGATTTGTGCAGTGGTTATGCCAGGCAATACGCTGACCGTTATGCCAATCCGGGAGACAATACTCCACGCAGCGCATTTGGAGGGGCGGCAAGTGCGCCTTCCGGCGGGATAGTCTGCACGCCGTGTGCCGGGGCCTCATCTAACAGTAATTGGTCTTTCCTGTACGATCATGCCTATAACAGTTGCGCGCGGGAAGCAATCGTTCACTGAGTATGCCGATTCCCTTTGCACTTCCGTCCGACCTCATCGCTACCGGCAACTCAAAGAAGACTTGGGGCTCGATCACTATGAAGGAAGAGGCTACTTGTGATGGTCACCATGTCACATTGGACCGATTTATCGGGGGCGGGTCACAAGTTTCGATGCACTTTTGAAATTCTGGATCACAGCTATTTTTGCAACTACTATACGTTCTACCACAGGTATTAATGCAGTCTTCGTCATGCTCACAAGCCTCTTGACACTTTCTATTATCGATGGTACAGCCATCTTGGCATCTCCCTTTCTTAGCTTGACAATCGTCTCTACAGGATTTGCTACCGGTTGTGGCATTGGATCTATCCGCACCAGCCATCAAGAGTGGTCCACTGGAAATCGGATCGGCGTAAACATCATCTGCAAATGCCTCCGCAAGAAATAAAAAACTCATTACAAGAACCATGGCAAAAAGTATTCTATGCATTGTTGCCTCCTAAGTATATGCAGACCTACTGTTTTGCTCCCGCCCTGGTAAGCAGTTCCGTTACCTCATTGTGACCATTCTTAGAGGCAGCCATCAACGCTGTTCCGCCGCTATTCGTTTTTGCGT
>JBKQNQ010000408.1:0-8027 GCA_052145875.1 Thiobacillaceae bacterium | reverse complement strand
CTTGATTTGTCCATCCTTCATATCGAGTTGGGCCAGCGCGGCCGCCGCGGGGAAATAGGCGGGATTCTTCGCCAGCGCCTGCGCAAAGTATTTGCGCGCCGTGGTGGGATCCTTTTTCCCGATATAGGCTGAACCGCTCAAGAAAGCGGGGAGGGGACTCTGCGGCTGCCTTTGTTGCATTTCAGCCGCCGCCTTCAGGGCAGCATCGAATTCTCCCCGCCTGAGGTGAGCAACAGCCAACAGCGTGGCCGCGCGCGCGCCCCCCTGGTTTGACGCCGCCGCGCTTTCCAGATCGGTCAGACCTTGTGTCTCGCCCTGGTCAACGCGTGCCAGCCCAAGGTCGGTTCGAATGGCAGCGCTTTGCGGATCCAGACGCGCCGCTTTGTCAAAGAAGCTTTCTGCCTGGGCGAATTGTCGGTGGGCCATTGCGATTTCTCCGGCGACAATGAGCGTCGCGGTGTCTTCGCTGCTTTCTGGTTTGAGCGGCGCGAGCGTCTCTTGCGCTAGGTCTGTCTGCCCCAGACGTAACTGCGCTGCCGCCAGCATGCGACGCGCATACATGTGGTTGGGGTTGGCCTTGAGGACCTTAAGCAAGTCACTTTCAGCCGATTCCAAATTGCCCAAACTGTACTCGACTGCGCCAGACAACAGCACGGCAGGCAAATATTCTGGCGCTGCCTTCAGCACGGGGGCCAGTTGATCCCTGGCCTCGGTAATTTTCTTTTGCTTGAAGTCGATCAGGGCGAGGGTGTATTTGGCGGTCAGGTTTCGAGGGGCGTCCTTGAGAACGAGTTCAACCTGGTTGCGAGCCTCATCCAGTCGATTGCCTTCGATGGCGATCTTGGCGAGCGCGAGCTCAGCGCTGCGATGGCCGGGGCGAATTGTCAAGATGGTCCGGTAGGTCGCTTCGGCGTCGGCCATTTTGCCGGTCGCATTAAGGAGGGCCGCTCTTAGCAGTAACGAATCAATGTGCTTCGGATCCAGTTTCAGGCCTTGATCTAGAGCCTGGTTAGCTTCGTCGAGCTTGCGGTCCGCCAACGCCAAGGAGGCACGCGTCAAGTAAAGGTCCGGGGATTGGAGTTTTTCTTGTGCGGCTTCATCGAGCAGCTTTCCCGCTTCGTCTTTGCGACCCAATCCAATCAACGCACGTGCGCGCATGGCAAGCAGCGCGGCGTAACTTGAAGCGTGCTTATCCGGAAGTGATAGTTCCTCCACCAGGCGCTGGTATTCATGCTGGCCCAGTAAGGCCCGGGCAATCAGCGGATCCACGATGGCAGCATCCATGCCGTTCTGGCGTGCCCGCTTGAGCTCATTTTCTGCGGAGGGGTATTCCTCAAGGTTTAAGTAAAGTTGGCCCAAGCGCAGACGCACCTCCTTGTCAGTGCTACTGGCTTGCGCCGCATTCTTGAGTTGAATCAAGGCGCCATTGAGATTGCCCGCTTGTTCGAGTTTGGCCGCCTGGGCCATGAGCATCTTGGGGTCACCCTTGTGGCCGCATCCGACCAGCAACACGGTGAACAGCAGGAGATACGGGGAGGAAGTACGCAAGCTCATAGCGGGTCATTTCATTCCGAATTTGTTCATTAAGTCATAGAGCGTGGGTCGGCTAATACCGAGCAGTTCTGCCGTTTGCGCGACGTTGTGCTGGGTGCGTGTGAGGGCACGCGCGACTGCCGCGCGCTCCGCCTCTTCCCTGACCTGACGGAGATTAAGGGGCACGCTCTTCCCTTCCTTTGGACTTAGGCCCAGGTCTCCAGCGCTGATGAGGGGGCCATCTGCCATGATCGCGGCACGCTTGACAATGTTTTCCATTTCGCGCACATTGCCCGGCCACGCATGCGCTTCCAGTGCTTCCAAGGCGTCATGGGTAAAGCCTTTCATCGCCCGACCTTGTTCACGCGCAATCCGTTCCATAAACGCTTGAGCCAGGAGCACCGGGTCCCCGACGCGGTCGCGTAACGGTGGGATCGTGATGCTTATCTCGGATAGGCGGTAATAAAGATCCTCACGGAAGCGCCCTTCTTTGATCATGGTAGAGAGATTCTGATGGGTTGCGCAGACCACCCGAACATCGACCGGGATTTCGGCGCGACCGCCCAGGCGTTCGATAACGCGCTCCTGCAGGAAGCGCAACAGCTTGCCTTGCAGCGGCAAGGGTAAATCGCCGATCTCATCCAAGAACAACGTGCCTTGATCGGCGTATTCGATTTTTCCGATCGTCTGTTTTGCCGCTCCGGTAAAGGCCCCCTTCTCATAACCAAACAATTCAGATTCCAGCAGCGTGTCTGGGATGGCCGCGCAATTAATGGCAATAAAGCGTTTGTCTGCGCGGGGCGAGAGCGCGTGAATTGCACGGGCCAACACTTCCTTGCCGGTTCCCGATTCGCCCAACAGTAAGATACTCACGTTTGCGGGCGCCACCTTGTCAATGGTCTGGCAGACCTTGAGCATGGTTTCATCAGCCGTGATCAACCCGGCGAGCGGAGATTGGACGCGCTGGCTCAGGCGGCGGTTCTCGATCTCCAACGTGTGCACATGCAGCGCGCGTCCAATCATGATCGCGAGCACCTCGGGTTCAAACGGTTTCTGAAAGAAATCGTACGCACCCATGCCAATCGCCCGTACCGCGTTCGCCCGATCCAAGTTTCCCGTGATGACGATGACTTTTGTTGCTGGGGCCATCGACAGGATTTTCTGTAGCGTTGCAAGTCCTTCAGTCGCTCCGTCCGGGTCGGGCGGTAAGCCTAGGTCAAGCAGCACGACAGGCGGCTCGTGCCGTCGCAACAGGCTGATCGCGGACTCTTGATCCGATGCAGTAAGCACCTCATAGGCGTCGAGGCTCCACTTAATCTGCTTTTGCATGCCGGTGTCATCTTCTACCAGCAGAATCATGGGTTTGGTTCCGCTCATGCGGCTTCTTCTCTCAGGTTGGTCTGATTGGGTTGAACGACCGCTGAACAGCGTTCCACGGGAAGCCAGATGCAAAACGTGGTTCCCCGTCCAGGTTCGCTCTCTACGGCTATTCTTCCCCCCAGTTCGTGTACGTATTCCCGGCATTCGTAAGCACCGATTCCCATGCCGGCACCTTTGGTGGAATCGAAGGGCCGGAACAAGCGGTCGCGGATGAATTCTGCGTCCATGCCAATGCCGGTGTCGTGAATGTCCACCCGCACGTGATTATCCACCTTGTCTGCGTACAGGGTTACCGTCCCCGATTCGGGGGTGGCTTCGAGCGCATTTTGCAGGATGTGGCCCAACACGCGTCCCAATTGGGCGCCGTCGGCACAGATGCTCAGGTCAGCTTCAGCGCATTCCAAGATGGGCTTAAGGCGAAAGGCGGATTTGGACGAAATCACTTCGGGTAACAGAACACGCAAATCAACGCTTTGTTGTGGACCTTGCTGCCCGCCCCTTTTGAGTTGGGCCAGGACCTTGTTCATGCGAGCAACGGAACTTTCAATCGTGGCGATCATATCATCCTGAAATTCGGGGTTGTGCTTGTGCTTTTGCGCATTAGCCAGCAAGAGAGAAAGTTGCGCGACGAGATTTTTTAAATCGTGAATGACAAATGTCGTCGCGCGGTTATAGGATTCAAATTGACGCGCGACGATCAGGGCATTGGCTGCCCTCATTTGAGCAAGATGAGTGGCTGCCTGGCGAGCGGCGGTCTTAATCAGGTCGATGACTTCCCAGTTAAAACTGATCTTGGCGAGCGAATGTTTCAGGATGATAAAGCCGATCAGCTGGTCATGGTGAAGCAGCGGAATCAGCAGCCATGCGTCCGTTAGGGCGGCCATCCACTCCGGCAGCTCCAGGTCATCATAGCGTGCAGGATTGATTCGATGTTCATCGAAATTGATGACCCACTGCCGACCAATGAGCCAATCGACCAAGGCGGAGGATGCAGGTTCGGTGCCCAATGCGTCAGACATATTCCAGTACGCGGTCCGGCTGTAACCAGTATTTTCATCGAGCAGCCAAATGGCACCACCGGGACTGTCCACTAGGCTCGCCATGGCTTCCACCGTGCGCTCGCACATTTTTTCGCCTGCGGCGCCGTCGGACAGCCTGCGGGTGAACTTGAGCCATTCTTCCCGGTAATCGTAGCGGTAGTGGAAGAAGTGTTTGCTCATCCATACCCGCATTCGGGCACGCAAAGTCCCAGAGAACAGAATGACGGCCAGCAAGATGACTGCGGTGAAAAGAAATGCGGTTTGAACGACGCCGCCCCAGGTGCCACCAAAAATTCGGATGTAGTAGCCAGCCCCCGCCATGAGCAACAGATAAATGCCCGCACCAAGCAAAGCCGCACCGTGGAACATGGCGCGGCGTGATAACGCCATTGTGGTGGCTGGTGCCCTGCTTTGCCGCGCCAATGAAATTGCAAGCAGCGGGACGATGACAAGGCTCGCCAAGCCACGGGCGGCCCACACGTCCCGATCAAGCTGTTGGAACAGGAGGGCGTTGGCGTAGAGATAGAAGTCGTACGCGAACATGCCACCAAGCCCCAGGCCAAGAAACTTGAGGGACCAACGATGCTCAGACAGGCTGCCGCGGTAGACCTGTTCCACCATGACCAGACCCAGTACGGTGAGGCCGATCATGCTCAGGTGAATGGTGCTCGCCTTAAGTCTGGGCAAACTGACGTCAATCCCTGGAAGCAGGAGGCTCAATTCCAAGAGGACCGTCATCCCAAGAAGGAGCCAAAAAAGCGTTCGAACATGGCTGGGTGCAGGCATGCCACGTGGGCGATGCCCCTTGAGGATTGCAAACAGCAGCCCCATCCACGCGAAATCGCGGACGACCTCTACCGCCAGACTCAGCGGGCTCATGACGGGTGAAACTGCGATCAGCACTGCCCAAAGCACCGACGTGGCACAGGCGGCAGCCAGGAACTGCGACTGCGGTCGGTTGCGCCAAAGGGTTAGCGCAAGAATGAGGAGTAACGCAAACGCCAGTGCCGCCAGCGCGTGGCCGATGACAACAATTTGGGGTGTAAGGGCCTGCATGGTTCGGCTAGCGCGCGCCCTTACCCCACAGTACCACTTGGACGGTTTGAAACAGGATCATGAGATCGAGAAACAAGCTATGGTTTTTCACGTAATACAGATCATATTGTAATTTCTCGATGGCATCGTCGACACTCGCACCGTATTCGTGACGCACCTGGGCCCAGCCGGTGATTCCAGGCTTGATTGTGTTACGCACGCCGTAGTATGGAATTTGCTGGTTCAGGTCGGCAACAAAGTAGGGTCGCTCGGGCCGCGGTCCGACAAAACTCATGTCTCCCATAAATACGTTAAAGGTCTGGGGCAGTTCGTCAATCCGGGTCTTGCGGATAAAGCGCCCGACTCGGGTGGTGCGGTCGTCATTCGCCTGCGCCCACCGAGGCGTCCCGTCTGGCTCGGCATCCACCCGCATGCTGCGGAACTTGAGAATGGTGAAGGGCCGGCCATGCTGTCCTACTCGCTCCTGACGATAGAACACCGGCCCTGGACTTTCCAGCTTGATAGCGAGGGCGGTAATTGCCATGATAGGCAAAGACACGCTCAACAGGATCAGACTCATGATGACATCGAACATCCGTTTGACTGTGTCGCGGAGTATCCCCTGGCTGAAGCCATCGCCAAGGATCATCCAGCTTGCATTGAGCGAATCAAGCTGAAGATGGCCGTTTTCGCGTTCGAAGAACGTGGACAGTTCCAACACGCGAACGCCCCTGAGTTTGCAGTCCAGCAGCTCGGCCACGGGCATGGCGCCACCTCGACGATCCCGTACGGCCAGCACGATCTCATGAACTTGTAATCGACGGGCCAGCGTGGACAAGGGCTCCGACGCGTCCAGGATCTGGTCATGAGGCACGAAATGGTGGATGCCACCCAACGGGAGGTAGCCGACAATCTGGACTCCGGATGCGGCACCCTGCTTGGTCAATAATTCGTCAATCTTGACGGCCCGGCTACCGGTGCCAAGCACCAGGACTCTCGTTTTGAGCACGTCCATGGATGCCCATCGCCAAAAGCCCAGTCGGATAAACAGCACGGACGCGAGGCTAATTCCCAATGCCAAAAGGAATACGCCGCGGCCCAGATAAAGGGAGTCGGGGAACAAATAGAACAGCAAACTCATGAGGACAAAGCCTAGGGCGAAGGCAAGTCCGACGCGGAGGATCAGCGAGCGTACCTCGCTGCGCCATTCCCCGTCATACATACCCAGCGCGGCCATGAGGCCAAGCATGACGGTGGCAAAGGCCAGGGCGCGTGGAAGTAGGGGGCCCACGGATTTTGGCACTTCTTCATCGAAGCGAACACTCGCTCCGACATAAAGACCGGCGACAAGGATCAGGGCCTCAAGAACCACAAGTGCCAGGATGCTGATCGGGATATAGTGCCTAAAGAAACGGATCACAATGACAAGCTCGCCTAACTTGGAGACTGAACGACCTGCAGGATTCATGCCAAAGAGCGAGCCGGGGGCAATACTGGATCGGTTTGCCTCAAGCTGCCTTTCGGGCCAGCGTCGTTAACCCGGATCCAGCAGCGATGGGCTCTCCATTAACAAGGCCTTAACTTGGGGGAGTCTCACACGCCGCGGGCTTCCATCGGCTTGAGTACGCTTCATCTGACCCAGCGCGGTTCGCGGATACAGGGTGATTTCGACGCTTCCCCGGGGATCGTGAATGTGAAAGCTCGGGTAACTGGTCTGGCCGGTTCGAGTATCGCCGCGAGTACAGTCAATCTTGCGATTCAACAAGAAGAACTCCACGTCCTTTTCGTCATCCCAGAACAATTGCAGGCTAATTATAGAATGCCGTCCTGCCGTGCCATTTAGAACCGGGCCCGTTAGGTGGGGATCAAAGGCCTCCAGCATGACCATGTATTCCATGGCCAGCTGACGCAAGTTATAGAGCTCATCCTTTTGGCTGTCTCCCTGGTAGAGCGACTGGTAACTGCGCAATGCCTCTTCAACCTCGAGATTATCCGGCAAAGAGCGGCTATCAGGTGCGCCAAGCTGTCGCGCTGCCTTGCGTTTGGCACTTCCATAGTCTAGGCCCCCGTCACCGGCCAGTAGCCGGGCTGCCTCGAAGGCAATGAGCCGGCGCATCTCTCGCGATTTCATAGCAGGCCTGGTGCAGGTGGCTCGGTTTGCGGCGGCGCCTCGGGGGACGGGGGCAGGCCTGGACTAGGCGTCGTGTCCTGTGCCGGGGCGAGGCCCTGGCTAGGCGGGTACTCCTGGAAGAAGTATTCCGTCATGCTGGGTTCGCCCTGCGTAGCGGGTGCCCCGGTCTGCGGGTTGATCGTGGCTGTAATGACCCCGGCAGGTACGGGGATGGGCGCTTGAGGCACGCCACGCAGGGCCTTGGCCATAAAGTCCATCCAAATAGGCAGCGCCGCTTGGGCTCCGGTCTCCCCCGCACCCAGTGATCGCGGCTGATCAAAGCCAATCCACGCTACGGCAACGAGCCCTGGGTTGTAACCGGCAAACCAGCCGTCCCGCTGGTCGTTGGTCGTGCCAGTCTTGCCGGCAAGGTCGGACCGGCCGAGCAGACTGGCGCGCGCCGCCGTTCCATAACGAACGACATCCTGCATCATGCTTGTCATGATGAAGGCATTACGGGCGTCCAACACGCGCGGCGCTTCAATGCCAGGGCGAAACGGCTTGGCCTGCATCAATACCTGGCCTTGACCGTCCACCACCCGTTCGATCAAGTAGGGCTTAACCGCATAGCCGCCGTTGGCAAATACGGCGTACCCGCCGGCCATTTGCAGGGGCGTGACCGAACCGGCTCCCAAGGCCATGGTGAGGTAGGGCGGATGGCGCGATGGGTCAAATCCGAAACGCTTGATGTAATCGCGAACATAATAGGGGCCAATCGCCTGAAGAATCCGGATCGAGACCATATTCAGCGAGCGCGTCAGGGCGGTGCGCATTCGCACCGGCCCCAAGTAGGTATTGTCAAAGTTCTTTGGCTCCCAGGCGGTTCCGCCGCCTTCCGCCGCAGAAAAGGTGATGGGCGCGTCATCGAT
>JBKQNQ010000407.1:0-3663 GCA_052145875.1 Thiobacillaceae bacterium | reverse complement strand
ACGACGGCCGTCAGCACCTTGTCCGCCGACATTGTCCGTCCCATCGCCAATGTAATCATCCAAAGTGCCGCACCAAGGTTCAACTCGTTTAGCAGGTAATAGGCCCAATCCTTGGTCGGAACGATGGCGAACCACGCGGCCGTGATCCAGCCAAACAGCGGCGGGTGTTTGTTCGTGCCCCACTGCCATTCCCTGCCCCAAGCATAGTTTTCCACCATATCGGCGCTATCGAGGTAGCTGCGGGAAATGGAGAATGCCGCCCACCAGACCAGACAGAAGGCAAGGATGTACAACGCGGTCCACCGCCTATACGGGTAATCAAAGCGGCTATTCATTGTTATCAGGCATCGTAACGCGCTCCTCCATCGCGCTATGGATATTGGACGCACCATACACGAGCGGCCCCCAATGTGGCTCAGTCAAGGGCACACGCCACGATGGCCAGGGGTGCGCTCCGGGCAGCTAGAAATGATAGGCAACGCCCATCGAGATCATGTTGCTATCCATCGTACCGATCTTGTTGTTCTCGCCAATGCCACTCACGTGATCATATTCAGCCCGAAGATCAATGTTGTCGGTAATCTTGTAGCTTGCCCCCAAGCCAACGAGAGGACGAACTTCGTTGGACGTCGATTTCTCGTTAGCCGCGGTGGCAGGTGTGCTAGCGATGAGGCTTGACTCGGCTTTGAGCGCCACTACTCCAGCCTTTCCAAACAAATAAAAATTGTCTGAAAGCGGCAGTTTGCCGACTGCGACAACATCCGCCCCGCCGGCTTTCAGTTCGCCCGCAGCAGAACCGCCGGAATAGGTGGCGGAATATTTCGCCTTGCCGAAGTCGATATAGCCGCCTTCTATGGCGAGGTAGCTGTTAAGTCCATAGCCCAACTGCAGGCGCCACTGGTTGCCAGAGCCGCTATCACTGGTACTCAAGCCTGTGGCACCCGCGCCGCTCAAGGCAGAGTTAAATGCACTGGTCTTCAGGGAATCCTTCGAATGGGTAACATCACCCACCACATAAAGATCCCCGGCAATTACCCCCTGACACACAAGCACCAATGTCAAGGGAATCAATTTCTTCAACTTCATCTACGCTCCTAGGAATATACCGATATGCCGGCCAGGGTTAAATTTCAAATGGCCTTGGAATTGTTTTTGCCGATGGCGTACGCGAGTAGGCTGGGCGTTTGCTTAGCCAGGACAAAGTCAACCAGACCCGGCAACACCGCGTTGATCCGGGCAAAGAGACTTTCGGGGAAACCAAGGTAGCACTCGCTACGCTCCTGCTCGATGGCTTTGACGATGGACTTGGCGACCGGGCCAGGCTCATCCATATGCATCATGCCTCTGCTCGCCATTTCATGCACGACCGGTGGATTCAGGCGGGTATTCACCGCTCTGGGAGAAACGTACGTAACCCCAACCCCCGTGCCAACAAGTTCACGTCGAAGGGCCTGTGAATAGCCCCGTAGTGCAAACTTAGTTGCGGAATAGACAGCAAAGAAAGGAAAACCAATGCTGCCGAACATGGAGCCGACGTTTACGATTCGACCATGCCCGCGATCCAACATCCCCGGAAGAAGTGCTCGGGCCCATTGCATCGGTGCTTCGATGTTCACCTGTACCATGCGCTGTAACATCGCGGGGTCTTGCTCCTGGAACGATCTAAAATCCAGTACCCCCGCCAAGTTAATCAGCACGTCTACCCCTCCCCATGACCGTTCCAATGCTTTGACCGCCGCCTCACGCTGATCAGCCCTGGAGACGTCGCACGCCCAAGTGACGATTTGCGCGTTTTTTGCCGCATCCGGGGTCAATGAGGACATCGACTGACCGCCCTGTCGGACCAAAAGGCACAAGCGGGCGCCTTTGGCGGCGAGTTCCGCGGTCAATGCCTTGCCGATGCCCCCGCCTGCCCCAGTAATTGCGATTCGTTGATTGCTTAGTTGCATATATTCACCGTGAAGAGGACCTGATGGAATCGCCGGTCTCCGATTCGATCTTGGCCATCAGCACCTCGATCTCCTGACGTCGTCCCTTGTCCGCAAGGGGCCGCTCTGGACGAGGACGAGCAACCAGAGCCCGATCCAGGTATTGCATGGCCGCCTGATAACGGTGCTTCCCATATAGGAAGTCACCATAGAAATAGTTGGAATCGATTCCGTTTGGGTTAACCTGGACTGCTTTCTTTAAGTAAGACTCGGCTTTGGAGTCGTCGCCAAATCCAATTGGCCAGCCTGGAACCTTGTAGTAAAGGGTACCAAGGGACGTATAGATCGAGCCCTGCATGGCGTCAGGATTGATTCTTTCGGCAGCCATGAGCTGGTTACGTGCTTGCTTGGCTAGACTCAGGGCACCCAGCCCCCCTTTCGCACCCGCATGCGAACTGAGCGTGATGCCGTACCAGATAAGTGGCTCGGGTTGATGGCTATACTTCCGCACCAAGACATCTTCCTGTTGTTCCAGCTTTACGAAGGCGTCGGGTTTCTCAGTATCCGGCACCTCATAGTTGATGTGTTCCCATTGATGCTGGATCCCAAGAATCGCCTGATCCAAACCGGAATCGGCTTGAACAGGCAGGGCCATTATCAGGGTAGCGATTCCAAGGGTATGCGGGATGAATTTCAATTGAACCTCCTAAGTAAAATGTTATTGGACAACCGATCCAAACAAGTCGCCATACAGGCGAAAAAACATCGTGGCGCAATGCAGGACCTCCTCTTTGTCGGCGGGATTGTCCAAGCGGTTTACCAGCGCTTCAAGGAACATGATGTGATCCTGATCTACGCTTCCGTGGGAGCGCAGATAGCGAAAAGCCGTAGTGGGCAATCCCAGTTCTTGCTGTATCGCGTCGGCCGCATGGTGAGCAAGGCTCACGCTGGTGCCCTCCAGCACGTAAACCATCCCGAAAAATCCAGCCGGATTGCGCCGGTGGACGGTGTCGTATGCGTAGGACACCATAATCTCGGTCGCAGCATGTGGCCGACTGGTTCGCACCCTCTCGGGGTTACCCCCCGCTGCAGCAATGTCGTCCAGAATCCATTCCTCGTGGCCTAGCTCTTCCTCGATATACTTGGCAATTCCTTCGCGCAGCCAGTTAAGTCGTTCAGGCAGTCGGGCACCGCAGGCCATAAGCAGGGGCACCGTATGCTTGACGTGGTGATACGCCTGGCCCAGATAATCCAGATATTCCGCGCGACTGACCGCCCCTCTTAAGGCACGTTGAATGATCGGAATCCCAATCATTTGATCGCGGTCTAGGGCTGTTGAGCGAGATAGATTCTCAAAGAACGACATGATTTTCCTCGGCCAAGAAAAGTGTTTCGATATGGCGCTGATAGAGCCGCCTAACCGCCACTCGCTCGATGCAACCGCGGCTGTTCGCCAATCCATTGATCGGTGAAAACGGTTGGTCGGCAATAATCCAGCTACGAACCCTGGCGTAGTTGGGCAAGCGGCTGTTAATGCAATCCAGTGCCGCCCCCAGGGCCCGCTCGGTGACATTTTCGACAGGCACCAGAACGGCCACGTTAATAGCCCGCCCCTCACCAAATACGGCTGCCTGGGCAATGTGCGGATGCGCTGTCAGCTCACTTTCCACCCACTCCGTAGACACATTGCGGCCATAGGCGGTCGCGTAGGCCGTCTTCTTTCTGCCGGTGAGAA
>JBKQNQ010000406.1:0-2702 GCA_052145875.1 Thiobacillaceae bacterium | reverse complement strand
CCGGAGGAAAGAACGCGACTTCGTCATTGGGGCCAAGCATCGTTTCGAACGGGACATGGTTTTGGTTAACCGCGACGCGCAACCGCCCCGGATCGGCAAAGGCTTCGGCGTAGCTTTGCCCGCGCGTGGCCAGCCACGAAGCCAGATCGGCGACGGTTTTCACGTTTTG
Source organism: Thiobacillaceae bacterium (assembly GCA_052145875.1). Classification (GTDB taxonomy): domain Bacteria; phylum Pseudomonadota; class Gammaproteobacteria; order Burkholderiales; family Thiobacillaceae; genus DASQBT01. The sequence goes on along the minus strand of JBKQNQ010000406.1, from coordinate 2,533 downwards.
CGGGAGGGCGATGCTCTCCTCGCTGCGGCCGATCTTCTGCCGCACCCACGCGAAATAGAGCAGCGTCACTCGGCGCCTCCGGCGGCTGGCCGCAGATGTCTGAGGCCTGCACGGAAATAGATCCAGCCCGTCCAGACGGTGAGCCCTGCTGCGATCCACAGGGCCACATAGGCCACGTGCAGTGCGCCCGGCACGACGCGATCCGCAATGGGACCCAAAATCATCGCGCCGATGGCGATCATCTGGATCGTGGTCTTGAGCTTGGCGATGGAGCTGACCGGCATGCTGACGGCGGCGGCGGCAAGGAATTCGCGCAGGCCAGAAACCAGGAATTCGCGCGCCAAGATGATGAGGGCGGCGATCAGCCGGTAACCGCCCAACGCGTCGTCGGCCACCAGCATCATCAAGGCGGTGGCGACCAATATCTTGTCGGCGATGGGGTCGAGCATGCGGCCGAAATCGGAACTCGCCTTGAGCTTGCGCGCGGCGAGCCCGTCGAGCACGTCGCTGATGCCCGCCAGGCAAAACACCGCGAACGCGACCAGCCGCCCGGTGTCAGTGTGCAGCATGAATGCCAGCACAAACACCGGCACCAGCGCGATACGCAGAATCGTCAGCAGATTGGGCAAGCGGAACATGGTGCCGGTTTAACGCGTCGGGGGCGGAAAATCGAAGAATTTCTCGGGGGGAAGGGTTTGTGGTAGCCATGGCTATGCGATGAGGCAGGAGCCGAGCGCTGGCCCCCTCTCCCGTTTCCGGGCAGGTTCGAATTGCGGCGTACTCCATCCCCTCTCCCCAATGGGGGAGAGGGAACCCGAGGCGCTGGCCGATCAGTTTGCTCGGACGCGGGTGAGGGGGTGCGGACGAATCCTCTTTGCGTGAGGACCATTTCGGTTCCCGACACGATCTACCACCCGATGCTGTTGTGTGGTCGGTAAAGGAATGCATCTCGTGCGCCAGTATTCAGATCGTCGTCAAAACATGCGAAACCGGCGGCGTCTGGCTGGGGGATTTCCATGAGCGCGTTTGGGACCATTGCTGCAAACTGCATACGGCAAGCCAGCGTCGTCTTGTTTACGGGTGTATTGTCGGTCGTTGTAACAAGCGCATCGGTCGGACAAAGCATCCTCCTGCCAGGCGGTGACGCGCCCGGCGAGGGAGATGCTGAAGCGCAAGCCGCAGTTGGCTTGCTCGAACTGTTCAAACGCAAATGGCCTGAAATCGAACAAACTTCGAACAAGCAGACCCCTCTGCGATGCGCCGGCCCGGACATTCCCGTCGCCAATCTCGACCCCAAGGTCGCTTATCAAGGCGAGGGCATCGTCGGTTCCGCAGCTAGGCCACCGACTCATTAAAGCGCATCCAAATTCGGATTGAAGCGAGTTTTACGCAAGCGAGATAGTTGTCGTCGCGCTTGTCGTATCGGGTGGCTACGGCTCGGAAATGCTTGAGTTTGTTGAAGAACCGCTCGACGAGGTTGCGCTGCCGGTAGAGCCATTTGCTGAAAGCCGGTACGGAGAGCCTGTTGGGCATGGGCTTCACATTGGCCCATGCGCCGCGATCTGCGAGGACTTGACGCAAGGCATTGGAGTCGTAGGCACGATCTGCCAGGAGAATGTCGCCGGCTGCGATGTGACCGAGCATATCCTCGGCACTGCGCCCGTCATGGGCTTGGCCTTCGGTCAGCTTGAGTAGGATCGGCAGGCCGCTGGCATCGACGAGCGCATGGATTTTGGTTGTCAGCCCGCCACGCGAGCGACCCATGCAACGGGATCGCGCTTCTTTTTTTTACCGTTGGCAGCATGCTGGTGAACGCGAATGGATGACGAGTCGATCATCTGGATATCGCCATCGTAAGCCTTTGAAACAGCCGCCAGAATACGATCCCAGACGCCCGCCCTACGCCACCGGTTGAAGCGGTTCACGCAGGTCGTATGTGGTCCGTATCGCTCCGGAATGTCTGCCCAGGGGGCACCGGTGCGCAGTCGCCAGAATATCCCGTTCAAAACCCGCCGATCATCGACCCGGGCAACCCCGCGTACCTTGTTCGGCAGCAAGGGCTGGATCACCGACCATTCGAAATCCGTCAAATCGAACCGCGCCATCTCAAACCTCCATCGTTGGAAGTTTGAATCACTGTTCGCCAAAAAACGGAATCCCCTTTATGGGTACGTGACCTAGGCAGTGATCGACGAATGAATTAAACCTCGGCAGGAGCGGGAGGAGCGGTCTTCCGTCAGGCGTTGTTGGAGGGTTAGACCATAATCTGGGCGATGCAGGGTTCCATGTTGCTACGCACGCGAGATAACTTAACGCATCATACAATAGCCCATTACCCACGATCATAATCGTGTCGCAATGAGCCGGAGGCGTTCTTTTGGTTCTCATTGCTTCGTCTCGTCGTGAGCCGCGAGTAATTCCATCCTGATATGCACGGGACAACAGTGGGAAGCCAGAAAGGGAAAGGGACGGGGATTTATTTCCCGATCTTCTACCCTTCTGCCGCCGCCGTCGTGCTGGTCGGCCGTCGCGG
>JBKQNQ010000405.1:0-8365 GCA_052145875.1 Thiobacillaceae bacterium | reverse complement strand
GCGATCAGCCAACCGCCGACTCGAAGCCGAGGCTGGAAGCGACGCAAGAGTCCCGGCGCTGGATGGGCTATCTGGGAGGGGCTGCGAGCGTAATTCTGACCACCGCGCTGACGCTGCCGCTCTCTCGACTGCTGGACCTCACCAATATTGTGATGCTGTTCCTGCTGCCGGCAGTTTTTGCGGCCTACAAGTATGGGCGCGGACCTGCGGTGCTCGCCGCCATTTTGTCGGTGGTCTGTTTCGATTTCTTCTTTGTGCCGCCCCAGCTGAGCTTTGCGGTAAGCGACGTACAATACATGGTGACCTTTGGGGTGATGCTGATCGTCGCCTTGGTAATCGGACAACTCACCGCCCGGCTGAGTTTCCAGGCCAGCGTCGCAGGCAACCGAGAGCAACGGGTGCGCGCGCTGTTCGAAATGGCCCGAGAGCTGTCATCCGCTCTAACGGTTGAGCAAATTGCGGAAATCAGTGACCGATTTGTCGCCCGGGTGTTCAATGTCAGTTCCACGATCCTGATCCTCAACAATCAGGATCGGATTGATGCCGTACCCGGCCTCGTGCTCCCCAAGGAGATTGATCTGGCCGTTGCGCAGTGGGCGGTTGATCACAATGCGGCAGCTGGGTTGTCAACCGACACGCTCCCCTCGGCCCCGGTCCTGTATGTGCCGCTAAAGGCGCCCATGCGCGTGCGTGGCATTCTGGCAATCTCCCCGCACAAGAGTGCTTGGATATTGAATCCGGAACAGCAGCGCTTCCTTGAGACCAGCGCCACCCTCATTGCGATTGCCCTTGAGCGTGTCCATTTCATTAGCGTCGCCCAAAATGCGCTGCTGCAAATGGAGTCCGAATTGCTCCGCAACTCGCTGCTCTCCGCCCTCTCACACGATCTCAAAACCCCCTTGACCGTGTTAGCCGGCCTGGCCGACTCACTGAGCCTAGCCGGCCCCCCCCTTCCCAAAGGCCAAGCAGATATTGCAGAAGCTATACGCGAGGAAGCAATGCGCACCAGCGCCTTGGTTAGCAATCTGCTGGATATGGCCAAATTGCAGACCGGTGAAGTCAAGCTTGCGCACGAATGGCAGCTATTGGAGGAAGTCATCGGAGTCGCCCTACAGTCGCGTGCGAGTTCGCTCGCCCAGCACTCGATCCGCATCGACCTGCCGGCGAACCTGCCGCTGCTCGAATTCGATTCCGTACTAATGGAGCGGGTGTTCTGCAATTTGCTTGAAAATGCGGCCAAGTACACGCCAGCAGGAAGCCAGATTACAATTAGCGCACGCCAGAACGGGGCATGGATCGACATCAGCGTTGCTGACAACGGCCCTGGACTTCCGCCTGGAAAGGAGGAAGTCTTGTTCGAGAAGTTTACCCGCGGAAAAGCTGAGACAGCTGTTTCAGGTGTGGGTCTGGGACTGTCGATCGTGCGCGCCATCGTGGAGGCCCACCACGGCAGCGTGCGGGCCGAAAACCTCCCGGGTGGCGGGGCAAAATTTACTGTCCGGCTGCCCGCTGGCACCCCTCCGGCGGTGCCAACGGAGCAGGAAGAGGGCCGTGCCGCCTGAACCTCCCGGCGCCAACCTGGGCTAATTCGTCGCAGCAAGACACGTGCGTTGGCGGCGCCCGATCACGGTTAGAGCGATCGGGTCAGGAACCGGGAACAATGGTCTACCCGTCGAGCCGGGCAACGCCGCTAAACTGCCGGGCCTATCGTCTGTAATCGTGTGGTATGCAGCAGTCGTGCCTGTTCGACTGCGCAATCCCTAAGGAAGGTGATGCCCTGCAAGGTCGAGCAGCGCTCGGACCGTGTGCCAGTTTCGAGCCGTCGCGCGAACATTGAGGATCCTCCCGATTTGGGAGGCCAATTTGGAGCGGCCGACGCCGTCGGGCGCATGCAAATAGAACACCCTTCCCCTGATCTGCCAACGCTCACTTTGGCGACGGACCGCTTCCAAACGATCCAAGGCGAAGCTGGATGGAGCATGGGCCAGAAAGAAAAAATGAAGGGTCTTTCCATCCCTTTCCGTAGCCGATTCTGGGAACGGATTGGCCATTGCTGAAGCGGCCAAGTCGGTGACGCTGATCATCGTTACATCGACCTCGAGGCCAAATTTTGCCTTGATTGCGGCACCAATTTCCGCGGCGAGACCGGGTGTTCGTCTACGTGGACAACGAAACACGACATTGCCGCTTTGGATGTAGCTCTTAACCTCGGACAGGCCCATCGCCTCTAATTCGGCGATAAGCGACTTCATTGGCAACGTGTTTTTGCCACCGACATTCACCCCTCTCAGTAATGCCACCCATATTTCCATGGATGAACGTTACCCCACGGCGTGGATCTCTGCCTAGGCCTCGTGTCCGGGTGACTCGACTCGATTGGCGGACCGGATCATCAGCAACTCCCCCGTCAGGGTGCGGCCTAACCCGCTCTTGCGCGCCCCGATCGGCGGTTCAGTCTGACCCCCGCCCCCGCCTTAAGGGAAGGCGATAACCAGCATGGCACGCAACCGTTGCAATGACTGCCCCAGCTAACCCCGGCGCCTGTTATCGGGTCCAACGATACGTGCGCTACCCCCGACGCGCGAAGGCCAAGCAGTAAGTTTATAATCAAGTAGATACGCGTTTAAATGAATGTATACGGTTACAAATCGTGGTGACACTCACAATCCTATTTTGCCAGCAACAGGGCCATGATTTTCTCTCGAACATCTAGAACCGACACCTTCGATATGGGCGCTTCGCAACCGGCTGTCGGCTCGATCGGTGGCCAGGATTTTGCATCGTAAAGATGGAGGAGGTGTTCCGGGATGAACCGCGTCCTCCCGGCGTATACATGCCGGTCGCCAAATTGCGGCTGGTGAGTAACGAAGAACCGCTGCGGCACGACGATCTGGAGATGACTTCTGGCTCGAGTCATGGCCACGTATAGCAGCCGTCGCTCCTCTTCAATTTCGCTCGTGCTTCCGGTAGCCAAGTCTGATGGCAGGCAGCCATCAACTGCATTCAGCAGGCAGACCACCTCCCACTCCTGCCCCTTAGCCGAATGGATTGTGGACAGAATGAGGTAATCCTCGTCACGCAACGGAATACCTGCTTCATCGCTGGTCGCCTCTGGTGGGTCGAGCGTCAGTTCGGTCAGGAAGCGCCGCCGCGAGGGATAGGTATGAGCAATCTTCTCGAGTTGGTCGATGTCGGTCTGGCGTATCAGCGCATCTTCATGCAGGCGCTCCAAATGTCCGCCGTACCAACGACAGAGGGTTTCGAATTCCGTTGGCCACGGCACCGCACAGGCATAGAGCGGTGCCATCAGCCCGAGGAAATCCTGCCAGGCCTGGCCCGCCGCGCCGGGCACGCGGGATTCTCGTAGCCCCATCATAACGTCCTGCGCCAGCGCAAGGTTGTCAAGCACCTGGGCCGCGGTTCTTGGGCCAATGCCAGGCAGGAGCTGCAACACGCGAAACCCTGCCACGCGGTCACGCGGATTTTCGATCCATCGCAACACCGAGAGCACATCCTTCACATGCGCCGCGTCCAGGAATTTGAGGCCACCGAATTTGACGAATGGAATGTTGCGGGCGGTCAATTCAATCTCGAGTGTGGCACTATGATGTGTGGTTCGGAACAAGACCGCTTGGGACTTGAGGCGGATGCCCATCTCGCGGTACATTAGCACTTGCTCAATGACGAAGCGGGCCTGGTCGGACTCGTCCCGTACAGTGACAAGCTGCGGACGTTCCTGCGATGGCCGATCGCTCCATAATTCCTTCCCATAGCATTCACCGCCCAGCCTAATCACGCCGTTGGCTGCCGCGAGTATGGGCTGGGTCGATCGGTAGTTCTGCTCCAAGGTGACGATCCTGGCATTGGGGGAAAACTGTTTGGGAAAGTCGAGAATGTTACGCACGGTCGCACCGCGAAAGGCATAGATGGATTGCGCGTCGTCCCCGACCACGGTGACGCCCTTCCCGTCTGGCTTTAATCCGAGCAGAATGCGTGCCTGCAGCGCGTTGGTATCCTGATATTCGTCCACCAGGATGTGACTGAACCGTGCCCCCAACTCCCCTGCAAGCGTGGGCTCCTGGACCATCTGTGCCCAGTACAAGAGCAGATCATCGTAATCGAGCACCTGTTGCTGGTGCTTGGCATCAACATACCCAAGAAACAGGCGTTTGAGCTCGCCCTCCCACTCTATACACCAAGGAAAGCGCCGCCGTAGGATGTCCGCAAGCGGGGCAACGGTATTCATCATGGCAGAGTAGATAGCAAGGCAAGTCTGTTTGCGTGGAAACCGTTTTTGCGTCCCCGATAGGCCAAGCTCGTGCCGCGCCAGATTCATGAGATCCGCCGAGTCTTCACGGTCGTGGATGGTGAATGCCGGGTCAAGGCCGATCCGACCGGCATAGTCGCGCAGCAGGCGTGACCCAATGCTGTGGAACGTCCCCGCCCACGCCAGTTTTGCTTGCCCAAGGTGGGACCGAGCAGCGGCGAGTTGGCGCAGAATGTTCTCCGCCCGTCGCACCATCTCCTCAGCCGAGCGTCGCGAAAACGTCAACAACAAGATGGCGCCAGGATCGGCACCCTGCACGACCAGATGTGCGACGCGATATGCCAGGGTGTTCGTCTTCCCGGACCCCGCCCCGGCGATCACCAGCAAGGGATTCGCGGCAGACACCCCGCCACCGTGCTCGACTGCTTCGCGTTGCGCCGGGTTTAGGCCGGCAAGATAGCCCTTCGGGTCCAGCGTTGATGCACCTTCGTTGGTAAGGCTCATGGTCCGAAGTCCAACCGCCATGGCGAGAAAGAATCGGCGATCGGCACCGTATGCAAGGGTCTGCTGGGGCGATTGTGCATACTGTATTTTTATACAGTAACTGAAGTTTGGCAAGCGTCGGCAACATGGCGACAGCGCAACGGCCGTGACGCGACGTTGGCGCCGGGGAGCGGCCAGGGGTTGCCGAGGCGATGTCCTGGGATTGAGGAGCCCTGGGCAGATCGTTCGCGTCATATTGGGTGACTGGTGCCCGCATGGGTTGCGGTAGCGTACGGGGGCATCGCCCCGTTTTTGTTCCACGTCTAGTTGCAGTAACCGGAGCTTGCTTGCGAGCGCGGCAGGTACTCAATGAAAATCTCGTGAGTGGGCCACGAGATTTCCCAACAACGGGGTTAAATCTCGGAGCCGGCCGGCGATGAGATGCGTCACTCCATCCTGCCGCTCAAGCACACCGTATACTGCCAATAGCCGCGATCCCAGCAGTTCGCGCCGCTGCCGCTCGGCAAGATCGCGCCATACGACCACGTTGATGGACCCCGTCTCATCCTCCAGCGTCAGAAAGGTCACACCGCTGGCGGTGCCGGGTCGCTGACGGCTGATCACCAAGCCGGCGGTGCGGGTGATTTTTTTGTGGGGCAGCAGGCGCAATTGCTCGGCCGTGACCAATCGCTGCGATTCAAGGTGCTTGCGCAACAGTGCCAGCGGATGCCGGCCCAGGCTAAGGCCCAGACTGGCATAGTCCGCCACCAGATCCTGGCCCTCACTGGGTGCAATCAGCTGTGGCTGGGTCTCCCCGATCGGGGTTGTGGCCAGCGGTGTAACGTGTTCGATGCCCGCCACGTCCCAGTATGCCTGGCGGCGGTGACCGGCGAGGGATGCCAGCGCACCCGCCGCAGCCAAGCACTTAAGGTCGCGCTTGTCCAAACCACCGCGCAACGCCAGGTCTTCCACACTACTGAAAGGCCTTTGCCCACGCGTCGCCACAAGGCGTATCGCGCCTTCTTTGGAAAGTCCATTAACCAGCCGGAATCCAAGACGCAGGGCGGGATCTATCGCGCTGGTTTTTTCCAGGGTGCACCCCCAGTCACTCGCCATGACATCCACCTCCCGCACCTCCACACCATGACGGCGTGCATCTTGCATGATCTGGGCGGGGGCATAAAACCCCATTGGCTGGCTGTTCAGGAGCGCGCAGGCGAACGCTGCGGGCTCGTAGCACTTGAGCCATGCGGATACGTAGACCAAGAGTGCAAAACTGGCGGCATGGGATTCGGGAAACCCGTATTCGCCAAAGCCCTGGATTTGCTGGAAGATCTGCCGAGCGAATTCCTCCCGGTAGCCACGCGCGCGCATGCCCTCCACCAGGCGCTGCTCGAATTGTTTCAGCCCACCTTTGCGCCGCCACGCCGCCATGGAACGCCGCACCTGATCGGCCTCTCCTGGCGTGAAACCCGCCGCCACTACCGCGAGCCGCATCACCTGTTCCTGGAAAATCGGCACTCCCAAGGTACGCTCCAGTACCGCCTTCACCGCCTCACTCGGATAACTCACCGGCTCCAGACCTTGGCGACGGCGCAGGTAGGGGTGTACCATGCCCCCCTGGATCGGGCCCGGGCGCACGATGGCCACCTCGATCACCAGATCGAAGAAGCAGCGCGGACGCATGCGCGGCAGCATAGCCATCTGCGCGCGCGATTCGATCTGGAACACGCCCACGGTGTCAGCGCGGCCGATCATGTCGTAGACCGCCGGGTCTTCGGACGGAACATCGGCCATCGCGAATGGCCTGCCACGCACTTCAGCCACCCCTTCCAATGCGCGACGGATTGCCGAGAGCATACCTAAGGCCAGTACGTCCACTTTCAATAACCCAAGGGCGTCGAGGTCGTCCTTATCCCATTGGATAACAGTGCGTTCCGCCATCGCCGCGTTCTCGATCGGCACCAGATGCGAGAGATTCCCGCGCGCGATGACGAAGCCCCCAACGTGTTGGGATAGATGGCGAGGAAATCCTACCAGTTCGTCGACCAATCGCATTAGCAAAGCCACCTTGTCATTGTCCGGATCAAACCCGGCTTCTGACAGCCGCTGGGGCAGCACTCGGTGGCCATCCCACCACGCCATGGATTTTGCCAATCCATCCACCTGCTCCAGATCGAAACCCAGCGCCTTACCCACATCGCGCATGGCACTCTTGGGCCGGTAGGTGATCACACTCGCAGCCAGCGCCGCCCGTTCACGGCCATATTTGGTGTAGAGGTACTGGATGACCTCCTCGCGCCGCTCGTGTTCGAAATCTACGTCGATATCCGGTGGCTCGTTGCGCTCGCGGGAGATGAAGCGCTCGAAAAGCATGGCCATACAGGCCGGGTTCACTTCGGTAATTTGCAAGGCGTAGCACACCGCGGAATTGGCGGCGGAACCGCGCCCCTGGCACAGGATGCCGCGCCCTCGGGCAAAACGCACGATATCGTGGACGGTAAGGAAATACGGTTCGTACTTCAGCTCCGCGATGAGCGCGAGTTCATATTCCACCATGGTGCGGACCTTATCCGGTACACCGGCTGGAAACCGCCGCTTGAGTCCCTCCTCGGTCAAGCGCCGCAGATGAGAGATGGGAGTCGCACCCAGCGGTACCAGTTCCTCCGGATATTCGTAGCGCAACTCATCGAGGGAAAAATGGCAGCACGCTGCAATCAGGGTGGACTGTTTCAGCAACTTCGGTGGATAGAGGCGTGCCAGGTCGGCCCGCTCCCGTAGATGGCGCTCGCCGTTGGGATAAAGCGCGCCGCCTGCGTCGGACACCGGCAGCCCGAGGCGAATGGCGGTAAGCGTATCCTGCAACGGACGGCGCGCCGCGACATGCATGTGAACGTCCCCCGCCGCCACTAGTGGTAAGCCAGCGACCGCCCCAAACTCGCTCAAAACCGCAAGCCGGTCGGCGTCGTCAGGCGCACGAAACAGTTCCACCGCCAGCCACGACCGTCCCGCAAAACTGGCGGCGAGCTGTCGCGCCTGATCCAGGGAAGGCATCGGATCGGGCAACAGCACTGCAAGGCAACCCGTCAACCCATTGCAAATCGTGTGGAACGAAAGCCGGTAATGGCCCTTGATGGCGTTGCGGCGCCCCTCAGTGATCAGGGCGGACAGTTTGCCATAACCCACGCGGTCCATCGCCAACAGCACCACACGCGTGCCCTCGATGAAACGGATCTCGCTGCCCACGATCAGTTTCAGGCCGCATGCCTTCGCCGCCACGTGGGCGCGCACGATGCCCGCCACCGAACATTCGTCGGTTAGGGACAGGGCTGCGTAGCCCAGTTCATGCGCGCGCGCCACCAGTTCTTCCGGATGTGAGGCACCACACAGGAAGCTAAAGTTTGACAGACAGTGCAGCTCGGCATAGGCGGTCATGAGAAGACTCTGGCGTTTCAGGCGAACAAGCCGTGCACGAACCACTCGCCGCTGGTGCGCTCGCAATACACCCACAGCCGCGAGCCGTCCTGATCGTGCGCCAAGTAATAGTCGCGCGCCACCTCCATGCCATCCCACCAACCGCTCTCAATGCGCTCTGGTCCGCTCTTCAACACCAAT
>JBKQNQ010000404.1:0-3315 GCA_052145875.1 Thiobacillaceae bacterium | reverse complement strand
GTTTCTGCCGGTTACCACGCTGAAATGAGTGCCGGATTGCTGCCATTGGTTGCCAAGGTGAGGCGCGTAGACTTTGCCTCGGGCACATTTGGCATGGTTCGCGGCGCCCTGGGCCACGATGACCGAGTCCTTCCTGAATCTTCACGAAACAGGAACCCACCTTCACGCAATCTTCATGCATCCCGACGCGCTTTGAGTGACAACTGGCCCCCAGCGGCAAACCGCCGCAGAGGGGGACGGTCATGCGGCATCTAAAAAGTCTCCTGGTTGGCCTGACGCTGGTCGTATCGGCTCGCGGTGGTGGCGGGGGCGGACCGAATGGTCCAGGGCCGCTGGTGCTCACCCCGGGGCAAACGCCGCCCGCGGGTGTGCACGGCACGATTGTGCTTGCCAATTCGGACCTACGGGACTCTTACAGTAGATAAGGGGAAATTGCGCGTACCCAGCTTCACTGAAACTTCTTGCAAGCGGAGTAATTTGTCATGCAAACGTCCAAAAGTGTTTCCTTGTTTCTCGCCGCTACATTCGCTGCAATCGCGGGAACGGCATATGGCGCTCAACCGCCAGACGTAGGGGTCAGTGGTGTCACAACGGGCCTGGCTGGAACGGCGCTCTCGGGCGGCAGCGATGCCGTGCTCAAACCGTCGGCGACCATCCAGCATAACTTTCGCGGCTCCACCCGCGACTGCTTCAGTGATGGGTACCCACCTCCTCCCGGCGGCTCTTATTGCGACCAGCCGGATTCGAACGGAGCGATTGGCCCGCATTACTTCGTCGAATTGGTCAACAACCATTACGGCGTATATACGAAGCAGGGCATCCCTGTTGTGCAGATGACCGGGGGAGAATTTTGGGGTCAGGCCGGCGTCCCGTTCGGGGTCAACGACTCCCCAATCGATCCCAACATCGTCTTCGATTCCACCGAGGGTAGATGGTATGCATCTACGGCCAACGTCTTCTATGACGGCGTCACGTTCAGTCAAGGGACCGACCTGCGAATCGCCGTCTCCCGGGGAGACGATCCGACCGAAGGCTTCATCGGATTCAAAATTCACATCCACAATGCAAAGGACGCCGGCGGTGACTTGCCGGTGATCGGCTACAACGGCTCGGGCGTGTTTATTACGTCGACTGACAACACGCCCGATTTCTCCGTGGTGACAGGCTTTACCCTCATCGTAATACCGAAGCTTGACCTGCTGGCCGCCAAGCCTCGGGTCGATCGCAGGACCATCTTTCGGAACATTCCCATTCCCACCGCGGGAGAGTGGATCGTGCCGACCATCGATCTCGACGGCAGCAAGCAGGACGAGATCGTCCTGTCGACGGAGGGCATCATTCAATACGTCTTTGGCACATACAAGCGCAATGACGTCCGCGGCAACATCTTTGAGCCACGCCTCGATCTCGGCAGCGGTTATCCGGACAAATATTTCTTTGGTCGGAGCGACTACGACTATTTCTTCGATCCGCCACAGCCAGACCCACAGGCGCTGCCGCTCAACAATAACTACCCTATCTCCCAGACGGCGCCGGTCATGGTGAATGGCCAGATCTGGATGGCGACGAACACCATCGATACCGGGACCGGGCGTGGGTCCATCCATTGGCTTCGTATCGATGCGGCGAACACCGCCATCATCGATGAAGGATACATTGGAGATGCCACGCAGAGCTTCCTGTTTCCCTCGATAGCGGCTAACCACAACGGCGACGTCGTGATTGGATTCAACGCCGTCGGCCCCGGCCCAGGCCAGTTCGCAAGCAGCTACGCGGTGATCGGCAAGAGCGCCGGCAGGAAAACGGCCTTCGGAGACCCGATGCTTCTCAAGCGTGGGCGCGCCAGCTTTCAGCTCCCCACCGATGTGGGAGTCGCGAGCTGGGGCGACTTCAGCCGCACGACGCTCGACCCCGAGGACGATAAAACGTTCTGGACCATCCAGCAGGTCGCCGTCGACACGACCCACTGGGCCACGCAGATTACCGCGCTGCACATCGAACACTGAGAGCTGCTGGCGCTGGGCACTCCCGTGCGCTGGCGGAAAACGGCGAAGCACCCGCAGCTTAAGGATAGGAATTGCAACGGCCCATTTGAAACTTTCACCTGCCGCAAGGGAATTGAGCTGGATCAAAATGTGGCACCGTCTACGCGCGTCGCGGTGAAGTTGACAAGGCATTTGAGTGGCTCGACCGTTCATGCTTGCTCAGGGACCCGGAAACACTGATGTTCATCAGGTCGGATTATCTTGCGGCACCGCTGCGAACCGATCCTCGGTACGGGGCGCTGCTACGGAAAATGAACTTCGAGGAGTAGCAGGCGAATGGCCGGATACGCGAAACCGGCTGCGAGACTCGCGCATTAGGCCACGCCGCTCGGTCAGAGGAGACTTCCTTAGAGAGGGGCCTCGCGCTCTAGGAGCACGGAGATCTTGCTGGCCCCGCGGCACAGTTCAAGGAGACTAACAACGAGGGTCCGCCCTGGTTGGATACGCTGAAAGCTTGGGGCGATGCGCTGGCAAAGCAGAAATTCTAATCGACCTTCCCGTTAGCGGTCTTTCACGAGCGGCGGCTCGGGGCACGTAGCAGCCGTTGGTGGGGGCATATCTGGGGGCATCCCAACTTACGATGTCAAAAAACCACTAGAATTACAGGCACTTGGCCCGCGCATGCGAATCCTCTTTGCGCACCAACCCCTCCTTTTTCACCGCAGCTAAGCTGATCCGAAGGATGCGAGCAATCGATTTTGTCCCCTCAATCCGATTCCTATAAGGTAGGGGTGGGCAGGGCACTCGGGCCACCGAGCTGGAACCATAAGGGGACAAGGCCAGTTGAAAGTATTGATTATCGGCGCGGGCGGATTCGTCGGGCGTGCGCTTTGCGCTCGACTGGCGGGCCGTCCGGCGATGATCGAGGCGCTCACGTTGGTCGATCAGCAGGATTTCGCCTTGCCCCCTTCCGCGACCGTTCGAATGGCCAAGCGCATCGGCAATTTTGGCGAACCGGAATTCTGCCAATCCATATTGGCCGAGACGCAGGCGGTGGTAGTGCTCGCCGCGGTGCTCGGCGGCGCTGCGGAGATGAATTACAGCCGGGCGCGGCTCATCAACGTGGACGCAACGCTGTCGCTTTTTGAGGCGCTTCGAAACGCCTCGCGGCCGCCGCGCACGGTGTTTGCGAGTTCCATCGGTGTTTTTGGGACGCCATTGCCGGAGTTCGTCGACGATGCAACCCCCGCGCGGCCGACGATGATCTACGGCGCGCAGAAACTCATGATGGAAGTGGCCTTGGATCACTTCACTCGACGCGGGTGGGTGG
>JBKQNQ010000403.1:0-2727 GCA_052145875.1 Thiobacillaceae bacterium | reverse complement strand
CAAGGGATCACGATTCGTGGCCGCCACCACTCGGAGGTCCAATTCTACAGGCTGATTCGTGCCAAGCCGCTCAACCGTATTCTCCTGGAGCACGCGCAGCAGTTTGCCCTGCAATGCGATGGGCATTTCAGTAATTTCGTCGAGGAACAAGGTCCCTCGACTGGCGACTTCGAAGCGTCCCATGCGGTCTCGGTCGGCTCCCGTAAATGCGCCTTTACGATGTCCGAACAGTTCGCTTTCCAATAGATCGGCGGGAATCGCTGCGCAATTGATTGGAACGAAGAGTCCGGGTCGATGTGATTCGTGGTGGATGGCGCGTGCCACCAATTCCTTGCCGGTCCCGGTTTCGCCGACTACCATGATGCTGGAACGAGCCGGGGCAACTTGGCGTATCAACTGGTAAACATCCAGCATGGCCTGACTATGGCCGATAAATTCACCCCAGCCGCGGTCCATCTCGTCACGCAGAAACCGGTTCTCGCGCTGAACACGTTCCATTGCAAGTGCCCGGGTTACTGCGAGTTCAACGGTGGACATCTCGAAAGGGCGGATGATGTAGTCCACCGCCCCGAGTTTCATGGCGCCGACTGCACTTTCAACAGTTCCATGTGCAGTGAGCACGATGACAGGTATGTTTTCGCCACGGGCGCTGAGCGCTTGCAAAAGACCCAGCCCATCCAGACCGGGCATGCGCAAATCAGTGAGGACCAGATCAACGTTGCCCTCCTCGATCCGATCTAGCGCTTCCTGCCCGTCCGCTGCCTTGACGACTTCGTGTCCCATTCCGGTCAAAGCAAGTTCCAGGATGCGGCGCATCTTTTCTTCATCATCCACCACCAGGATCCGGCTGCTCAAGTTGACGCCCCTTTCAATGTTTATGGTTAATGCCAGAATTGGCTGGGGCATTCAATTTGACGCGTTCCCGTAGATAAACAGTAAAACTGGCCCCGCCAAGAATGCTCTTTGATACTTCGATCCTTCCGTCATGAGCGTGAACAATCTGTTGGACAATGGTGAGACCAAGACCGATGCCCCCTTTGCGCTGCGTGAAGAAAGGATCAAAGATGCGCTTTTGATCCTCCTTGGAAATGCCTGGACCATTGTCCTCGATTCTCACGCTGATGCCAGCACCTTCATTTTTGGTGGTGAGCAATATATGACCGCCTTCTGGCACATGTTGGACGGCATTGATCATTAGGTTCAGAAGGACCTGGATTATCTGTTCCCGGTCACAGGGTATAACGGAGGGCGCTGCATTCAAGCGCTGCTCAAGCCGAATCTGGCCGTGCTTCACCTTGCTTTCCGTCAACGCCACCACGTGCACGATGATCTCGTGCAAGTCACGATCCTGGAACAGAGGGGAACGGGGAGAAGTGCTTTCTAGCAACGTGGTTACCAGGCGGTTTAGGCGTGCCGTTTCATTGACGATAAAGCCTGTCAACTCGCGGTCCTGTGGCGACAGATTCTGGCGCCGCTCAAGCATCTGGGCTGAGGCCTTCAGAATGCCGAGCGGGGTACGAATTTCATGCGCCATGATGGCAGCCATTTCGCCTACCACTGCAAGCTTACTCGCGCGGATGAGTTGTTCCTGCGAACGCTCTAATGCTTGGACCATTTCACCGAAGGCACGATTAAGCGCGGCAACCTCACTGATATTGGCTTCCACTTCTGGCATGACCAGTGATTGTGTCTGACGGAAGTTGCTCGCGAATTCAGTAACTTTGGCGATGGGGCGGGCAATCCGGGCGGAGAGCCGCATGGCAAGCCAACCCGCCAGAACCAGGCAGAACAATAGTCCACCAAGGATGGCCCATGATAGCTGAACAATTGGGGCAAATGCGACGTTGGTCGGTTCTACGACCAGCATGTGCCAGCCGAAACCCTGAAAATGCTGGAAACCGCCGGAGGAAGCGGCGCCTACCAGCAGACTGTTGACTCCTAGACTCTCTCCGGAACGCGTTTCGGTGAGAGTCTTCCCCCCGGCGTCGTACCAACGTGGGAGCTTGAGGAGTGGGGTTTGAGCGGATGG
Source organism: Thiobacillaceae bacterium (assembly GCA_052145875.1). Lineage (GTDB taxonomy): Bacteria > Pseudomonadota > Gammaproteobacteria > Burkholderiales > Thiobacillaceae > DASQBT01. The sequence goes on along the minus strand of JBKQNQ010000403.1, from coordinate 698 downwards.
AGACAGGAGGCCCGCTGCGGCCATGAGCTGGTCGTCCTCGCCCAGAAGCAGCGCGGTGCGTTTGCTGCCTGCAACGCCATCGCGCAGAAAACGTTGTACGACATCCCAGTTCAAGACCGCATAGAGGTATCCTAAGTCCCCTTTGCCGAATGCATTGGGGACAGCCGTTCGCAAAACGATATTGCCCCGGCCGTCGGGTGCATCTGACGTGCTCCTCTCCATCGAAATTCTGGGGTTCTCATTCTGATTTGGCCCAAGCAATGCCGCGCCCGGATATCGAGTCTTGCCAATCAGCTCAGCGTTGCTGGCTGCGACAATTTGACCTTCCATGTTGGTGCAATAAAGCGCGCGGTAGACATCACCGTGGCCTGCCTGAAGATCAGAAAGCAAGCGCGCCAGCCTTTTGTCCACATCCCCCACTCGGATGTCCTGCAAGACGTCCAAGCGATGCCATTCCCGGAGATCTTCCAGGCGCTCGAAGAAAAAAAGGTCGATGCGCTGCATTAATCCCTCCGCACTGTTCCCCAAGTTTTGCGCAATTTCTGACTGAAGGGATTGACGGAGTTCGACATAGGACAGACTGCCACTTAACAGGATGACGAGCATTACCAAGGCGAGAAAACCGCGAAGAATGGCAGCACGAATGGTTATGGGGCGACTACGTGCAACAGTCAGAATCAAACGAAAATCCTTTTGAC
>JBKQNQ010000402.1:0-4997 GCA_052145875.1 Thiobacillaceae bacterium | reverse complement strand
ATTTTCGATTGTTGAAACCCCGCTGTCCGAATTCAAGAAGTCAGGTGGCACGGCAAAGTGCCTGACTCTTAGCCTCAACGGCTGGGTGTACGAGTCGTTCACGGGTGCGAGGGGACAAGGTGCGCCGATCCGAGCCACGCAAGACCCGCATTCAGTGGCGTTGCAGCAGAAGCTGCAGTGACTGAATCACAAACTTATTTGCGATAAATGTCATCCTGGACCGTAATGAACCTGAGGGGCAGCCTGCGTAGCGCGAATGGAATTAAGACGGCCAGCGGGGCCTGAGTTTGGCATGTCTATTCGGCCATGCCTCGATACGACTTAGGGGAGAGGATGAGATGGCGTTCCTGCGACGACCCCCGGCCGCACCGTCACCCAAGCCTCACCCCCGTTGGGGGCCCTAAAGTCGTGTCGGGTGACTCTAAGACTGGGCAGATCCGAACATCGGGCCTTCCCCGCGGGCTTCGGCAAGCTTGCCCGGTGGCAACGACCGCGGACACAGCTTCGCATCCGGTTCCAGGGCTGCGAGCGTTGGCAGTGACACCACTGCATGGCATGAGAGCACGCGCGCAATGCGCCGATTGACAGCGGGGTGCAGGGTGAGGACAGTGGGCTTGTTTGCGTTGATGCCTTCTTGACCGGTTCTGATATTGAACGACTGAATTGGCCGCAGAAGGAAACACCTTGGTGGCACGCGGCGCGAACTCCGACGACGAATTGCGTGTTTGGACGGGCCGCAGGAAAGGCAAGCCTCGTCCAAATCAGGAATTCGTTTTCAGCAGGTGTTCAATTTCAGAGGAGGAGAGCGTGCCGCTCTCGCGCTTGCCATTGTGGAAGATCAGCGTGGGTGTACCATCGATTCCAATTTTGTTGCCCAGCGCGATCAGGTCCGCGACGGGGTTGTCGCAGGTGAGCGCGGGTTTCGGCTCCGTTCCGTCCCGCATGTGCTGCTCCCAACTTTGCCCACGATCGGAAGAACACCAAATCTGCTCTGCTATCGCAACGGAGTGGGGATGAATGGTCTGCAACGGATACATGAAGATGTAGACGGTCAGATTGTTGATCTGATCCAATTCACGTTCCAATCGCTTGCAATAGGGACATTCAGGATCAGAAAAGATGGCAAGCATGCGTTCACCGTTTCCCTTGACAATCTTGATCGCCTTGTTCAGAGGGAGATCGTCAAACTTGATGGCTTGCAATTCCTCCAGCCGCTTTTGCGAAATGTTGGTCTGACTGCGCACGTTGAGCAGTGGGCCGAGCAGAATGTAATCCCCATTTTTGTCGACGTAAAACAGCTTTCCACCCGCCCAAACTTCATAGATATCCGCAAGCGGGGATGGGTTGATCTGATTAATTTGGATCTTCGGAAAACGCTCAGCGAGGTTTTTCCGGATGAGTGCTTCATCTGCCTGAGCTGAAAAAGAAGCAATGAGCATAAGAATGACAAAGAAGGGTTTCATGGAGGTTTCCAATGTCGGGGGCCACCGTCGCGGCTGAATTATTCTTTGGTATCTGGCGCCAAGATGTACCGGCCCCATTATCCGTTCGCTGCCAGGCCATATCGCCTCAGGTTGCAACGATATCAGACGTAAATTACGGTTAACCCATTTGTCGCCCGCCCCAGCATGAGCCTATCGGCTCACCGCAACGGTCCTTGCGGCCCCGTCGCCTTGTAACGTCATTGCGGCCCGGTCTCTCCCCGTTGGGTTGGGACCATACGCAATTCGTCCATGAGGCGGGCACCGAAATCCAGGATGAACAATTTCTGCGCGCGGCACCCCTGCGGGGGATTCGGCGGTGGCCGCCTGGCTGCCCGCGCGAACACATTGGCCACGGGGGGAAGCGTTAGAACCACTTAAAGTAGAGATCGATGGCTCGGCTCTTGGGAGACGCGCACAGGCTCCAGCCCAGCACCGGCCTGCTGCATGCCAGAAGCTCCCGCCGTCCGGTAGTCGGTTGCTTAAGTGTGTCGAGGTACCAGTACTGTGTTCCAGGGTGAGTCATTCGTTCCGGTCCAAATTCCCTTCTGAATTTACTAATCAGATTCGCCAACGTCCCATTTTCCATTGCGGGGTCCTGATCACCCTCGTTTCCGTTGACGCCAAACCACAGCTTAGACGAACTCGTCCCTTCCACGAGCACAGACTCATTTTGTGCTAGCAGATTGGGGCTTGCGATGGGCGCGGCGTTCTGGGCACGGGGGGCGCTGTTGAGGGGCACTGGCAATTCGGCGAAGCTCGGATAATCGGCTTTAAGCGCTTTCAGAACATTTTCTTGTCTCGTGTCCAGTTTGATTCCGTCTAATCCGATGTTCGAGGCGGGCGTGCCGATCTTCGCAACTCGCCTGTGCGCCTCGGGTTCTGGGGTTCCGAGCGCACCGGGTCGCTCGTCTCCAGCCTCAGCCGGCATGGGAATTTCCAGCAGTCCAAGCACCGCAAGGGCAGCGATCATTGTTCCAGTGGAGACGTACATTTGACGTACTCTTCTCTCCCGTTTGCCGCGAGGTCTGAGGAGGACTGGCACCCGTGTCGGCAAAGCCCCGGCCGATTGCCCTCTTAAGTACAAATTAGAGGAGCTTTACGATCGTGTGCGTAAGGCTTTCTTTAAGCGCCCGCAACCCCTTGACGTGCCACGCGGTTGCATTGGTCAATATAGCTGGTCAACGAAGGGGCGCGGGCAGATCGCCCCATGAAGGCTCGCTACGGTCGCCCACGCGCGAAACCCTGCGGCCGCCTAGGCGCGCCAGTAGCCAACGTAGCCGTCACACGGTTTGGTTGGCGGGGGACTCTCGGATGGCGCGTGAAGCGTCTTACTGGGGTAATCCCGGCCGTTGCCGCCGTCGGAATGGCCCCGACCCTGACGCTCACCGCTGGCGTCCTAGCCATCAAGGGCAGTGATTGTTGCGCGATGCAAGTACTCGATAACAGGAGCATTCTGGGGAGCGACGCGTGGCTCACCGGGACGCCCAAGGATTTCCCTAGCGATGGCATTCAAGCGCGATATCCGTTAGCTGCCAGCCGAAATGCGAAGCGCCGCGTCCAAGGTAGGCTTCGATTAACACGGTGCCTCTGGACGGGGTTCACTCGCCTTGGGTGACATTCGATTGTGGAGGTATCTGACACGATAGCGCTCGGCCGGCCTTAAGTGGGGGGATACTGATGCAGCAGCACGCAGCGGGACACGGTTGCCATTCCATTGGCGTAATGGCAGCATGCGCTCAGTGAACCAGCGCGTTAGGTCAGCTTGTCCCGAGGCCCGGTGCTTCCTGGTCTAACGAAACGCCTGCTCCTCTACCATCGTGGCTCCCATGTCCCCAATCATTACCATATCCAACCTCTCCAAGATCTACGCTTCTGGATTTCATGCGCTAAAGGGCATCAATTTGGAAATTCGCCGCGGCGAAATCTTTGCGTTGCTTGGTCCAAACGGCGCAGGGAAGACTACGTTGATCAACACGATCTGCGGGATTGTCAATCCAACGGAAGGCACGATTTCCGTTAAGGGGTGTGACATCGCGCGCAACTACCGCCCCGCGCGCTCCATTATTGGTCTTGTGCCCCAGGAGCTTACGACGGATGCCTTCGAGACGGTCTGGGCGGCGGTGTCCTTCAGTCGTGGACTATTTGGCAAAGCGAAAAACCCGAGCCACATTGAAAAGATACTCAAGGTTCTCTCATTGTGGGACAAGAGGGATAGCAGAATCATGACGCTCTCCGGAGGGATGAAACGCCGCCTTCTGATTGCCAAGGCGTTATCGCACGAGCCGGAAATTCTCTTCCTTGACGAACCTACCGCGGGGGTTGACGTGAATTTGAGGCGGGACATGTGGCAGCTTGTGCGTTCGCTCAGAGAGACCGGAGCCACCATCATCTTGACGACGCATTACATCAACGAGGCCGAGGAGATGGCCGACCGGGTTGGGGTGATAAACGGCGGCGAAATCATTCTCGTGGAAAACAAGGTCGACTTGATGCGTAAGCTGGGGAAGAAACAGTTGAAGCTCCAGCTAGCGAATCCGCTCGATCGTGTTCCCGCTGTACTTGCCCCCTACCAGCTGGACCTGTCCAGCGATGGATATGCGTTGACCTATACGTACAATGTGCAGGCTGAACGGAGTGGCATCATCGGACTGTTAGAAGACCTCAGCGCGGCTGGAATCGTATTCAGCGACCTCCAAACGACAGAAAGTTCGCTCGAGGACATTTTCGTCGGTCTACTTAGGGACGGACAATGAACATTTACGCAGTGCGCGCGATTTACAAGTTTGAAATGGCACGGACTTGGCGAACTCTGCTGCAGAGCGTCATCTCACCCGTAATTTCGACATCTCTATACTTCGTGGTCTTCGGTGCCGCAATTGGCTCACGAATCTCGCAGATTAACGGAATCAGCTATGGCGCCTTCATCGTGCCAGGGCTAATAATGCTTTCGCTCTTGACGCAGAGCATCTCAAACGCGTCGTTCGGGATTTACTTCCCAAGATTCACCGGAACCATCTACGAGCTCTTGTCGGCACCGGTTTCCTATGTCGAGATCGTGATGAGCTATGTCGGCGCAGCCGCGACAAAGTCCCTCATCCTCGGCCTGATTATTCTTGCAACGGCAGGTCTATTCGTGCCACTCCGGATTATTCATCCGTTCTGGATGATCGCATTCCTCATCCTCACCGCAATCACTTTCAGTCTCGTCGGATTCATCATTGGAATCTGGGCTGATGGCTTCGAAAAACTGCAGGTCGTTCCGCTCCTGATCATCACTCCGCTGACTTTTCTTGGTGGCAGCTTCTATTCGATCAATATCCTGCCGCCCGTCTGGCAGACGGTGACCCTGTTCAATCCTGTGGTCTATCTGATCAGTGGTTTTCGCTGGAGCTTCTACGGGATGGCGGATGTAAGTGTCGCAATCAGTCTTGGAATGACCGCGGTCTTCCTGGCAGTTTCCCTGGCCATCATTGCATGGATTTTCAAGACGGGATACCGCCTGAAGGCTTAGGA
>JBKQNQ010000401.1:0-2545 GCA_052145875.1 Thiobacillaceae bacterium | reverse complement strand
TCCATAGCGCCTCTCGGAATCGAAATGAGAATAGCAAAGATTCACCGTTTGTTCTCCCTCTAGAGGGAGGAGAGCTTTCAACACCAAGGCCATAACTTCGCCCCTCACCCCAGCAATTCCGACACCTTTGGCATCCAGTCGGAGATCGGGATGTGTTGTGGGCACAGGTTTTCGCAGGTGTCGCAATCGATGCAGGCGGCTGCGCGCTGCCCTTCCTTGAGCAAAAAGTTGTACCGGAACTTTGCCGAAGATACGTCGTCGTAGGCTTTGGCATAGTTGAAGAGGTCGAAATTCGCCGGAATGTTGACGTCGTTGGGGCAGGGCATGCAATAGCCGCATTTGGTGCACGGAATTGGAATGCGCGCCTGGTATTGCTCGCGGACCCGCGCAATCAGCGCCTGATCGGCCGCGGTGAGCTTGCCCACGCGAGCCGAATCGGCAAACTGGAGATTCTCGACGACCTGGCTCATGGCGCTCATGCCGCTCAGCACCACGGAAACTTCCGGCTGATCCCACAGCCATTCAAAGGCCAGTTGTGCCGGGCTGCGGTGGGCCGGATCGCCCGCAATCGTCTCGGCGATAGCCGGCGGCGGATCGGCCAGTCGCCCGCCCAGCAGCGGCTCCATGATCACCACGGCCAGGCCTTTGTCCGCGGCCAGCTTGAGCCCGCGCGTACCTGCCTGATTCTCAATATCCATGTAGTTGTACTGAATCTGGCAGAAGCTCCACAGATCGCTGCCGTTGACGATCTCTTCGAAAGACTCGTAGCTGTCGTGAAACGAGAAGCCCAGATGCCGGATGCGGCCATCGGCCAGAGCCTTCTCCGCCAAGCCGAGCAGGCCGTGCTTCAACACGACGTTTGACCAGGTGGCCTTGCTCAGCCCATGCAACAGGTAGAAGTCGATGTGGTCCGTCTGAAGCTTTGTTAACTGCTCGTTGAGAAGGCGGTCAAAATCCTGCGGCCCCTGCACGAAATAGACTGGCAGCTTGGTGGCGAGGCGCACCCGTTCGCGGTATCCGTCGCGGAGCGCCCTGCCCAAGATAAGTTCACTCTTGCCTTCGTGATACATATAGGCGGTATCGCAGTAATTCACGCCATGGTCGATGGCATGGCGCACCATGCGAATGGCTTCTGCCTCATCGACGTTTCCACTGCTTTGCCGCCCGTCCACGGCAGGGAGCCGCATGCAGCCAAAGCCAAGTGCCGAGCCCTTCCAGTCCAGCTTTCCAAACGAGCGATATTGCATGACGGGTCCCTCCAGTGAAGTTGATTCGGAAAGAAAATTGTACACCTGAGCGCATCGTGCCGATACGTTCACTTGAATCTTTGGTCTGAAGGCCACTGCTGCCTCCGATTCCTCACATGCTGTGATCTGAATCACTTTCAGGAAACACCCGGGTTGCTAAAAGTAGATTATCGTTCCGATGGATTGAGCAGTGGGTCCGCCAGGGGGCTAGGGACGGGCTGGGGGGTCCGGCCAGCGATTTCCCTTCGGGAGGCCGAATCAGGGAATTGTCCGAATCAAAGACCTATGAAACATCAGTTTGCAGCCGCACGTCATTTGGCCGTATACTGAAATCCGACCATTCCGGTCGTAGTTTTGTGTTACGCTGTCGTGACGGGCGGCATATGGGAGTTCGGCAGGTGAGCGTACTGAGCGAGTTGGCCGTTGGTGAGCGTGGGGTTCTGGTTTCCCTCGACCTGTCTGAATCTGTCCAAAATCATTTAATGCATATGGGCTTTGTTCCCGGCGCCCTGGTGACGGTTTTGCGCCGAGCACCGGCTGGCGACCCCACGGTTTACCTGGTGGACGGCATGGAGATTGCCTTGCGCCGCGAAACCGCATCGGCCATCCAGGTACAGCAACCTGAGTCTGTACCAGCCCTGGTTCCTGTAGCCTCCGAGCTGGTTGAGGCCGCGCAATGAATGCCTGCTGCGAGACGCCTGTCTTCGTGCCGCCGGAGGCTCCGCCGCCAGAGGGCGCGCTCAGGACTATCGTTTTAATCGGTCCGCCGAACTCAGGAAAATCCACTCTCTTCAACAAGCTCACAGGTCTCCGGCAAAAAGTTGCAAATTACCCCGGCGTGACCGTCGAGCAGCGCATGGGATTGATGGCCGGGGTGGGGCGCGAAGACCTGACGCTGATCGACCTGCCGGGGATCTACTCGCTGACTCCGTATTCTGAAGATGCTCGCGTGGCCGTAAATGTGCTCAAGGGGCGCATGCCGGGCACGGCCAAGCCTGACGCCGTTCTTCTGGTTTTGGACTCGCTTCATCTCACACGCCAGCTCATGCTGGCCGCGCCGGTGCTGGCGGTGGGATTACCCACGCTGGTGCTGCTCAACATGAGCGACCTGATGGAGTCGCGCGGCGGCCAGATCGACACGCTGAAGCTGGCGCGCGAACTGGGCGCTCCGGTGGCGCAGATCAGCGCCGTGCGCGGAACTGGCATCGATGCGGTTCCGCTGTTCCTTAATCAGCAGAACGGGCACGGCGAGAAGGCCAAACCCTTGGCGTTGCCGGTGATGGGTAACGCGGCCAGCA
>JBKQNQ010000400.1:0-4976 GCA_052145875.1 Thiobacillaceae bacterium | reverse complement strand
ATGGTGGTACGGCCAAGGAAGCGGGCTTGGATGGTCAGGTTATCCGCGCCAAGCAGTTGGAGGAATTCGCCGCCGGCAGATAGAATGCTCGCGGTGTTAACGAGGACAGGGGCATGCGCCCCTGTTTTTCTTCTGCAATTGGAGTTTCTTCATACGGCCTGACCACTGCGCCAAAATCCGAAATGAAACAATCTGAAACCTTTGACGAGTTCCTGGACCTGCTGCATCAGGCTGTATACGAAGTCGATGAGCTGCGAGCCTGCATCGAGGATGACTACGAGGATATGGCCCGCTACACGCCGTTTCTTGATGGGCTCGATCATGAGCTGCGCAAGCTGTTCGATGACCTGACCGCAGGAAAACATGAGGATTTTGGCACGGGGCATGACTTGCCCTACATGCCGATTCTGCTACGGTACGAGCGGGATATTCCGTTTCGGGATCTGTTGCGTACGATCAACAAGGCATACCGCGAAGGTCTTTAGGCCCGTTACGAAAACGACGCGGTGCTTCCAGGGTTTGTCCGGGGGCCAGCCGGTGATTCGATCCCGATCTCGGGCGTCCTGCCTGCCATGGCATTCGGCTTCACAGCCAGTCGCGATTCCTACCCCTGTGCTCCATCAAGGGCTCGTTCAGGGTTCACCGGCTTCAGGTGTTGGAGGGTTTGGCCCGCACGCGGACGATTAAATCGATGCCCTCGGTTTCCATGCCTTGTGGCAACGGTGGCAAGCCCCGAATCGAAACGGTTTCTGCGTCGATGTCGGTCAGTCGTCCAGAATCAATTTCGTAGAGGTGATGATGGGGCCGCGTGTTGGGATCGTAAAAAACCTTACTCGGATCAACAATCACCTCGCGGATTAGGTGCTTTTCCAGAAACAGGTTAAGCGTGTTGTAAACCGTTGCCTTGGACGTTTCGGCATGGCGGTCGTTGACAATGACCATCACCTGGTCAGCTGAGAGATGCTGTTGCTTGGAGAACAGAGCGTAGGCAATCTCAATCCTTTGGTGAGTTGGATTGATGTCGTGCGAGCGTAACAGCTCAGCCATATCGTCGCGCGTGTAGGCGATCATATAAATTGAATTCCGATTCTCCGCACCGTTTGATAATAATCCAATATTTGGACTCTGTCTAAACATCGACTTCCATATTTGGGCGTGAAACGGATGGCTATGCCTAGAAAGCCGGCGTTAGGCGAGCGCCGAACCGCAATTTAACGGCAAAACTCCTTATAATCGTCACATTTACGCCAGAATTATCTTGTGATCAAGCCAACACGCCTCGACAGCGCGCAACCGGATTTCCTGAAACGACTCGACCGTTTGTTGCATTTTGACGCCGCGACCGATGCCTCGATCGAGGCCACGGTGGCCACCATCCTTGCGGACGTCAAATCCCGTGGTGATGAGGCGGTTTTGGAGTACACGAATCGATTCGATCGCATGGCGGCCACTTCCCTAGTCGAACTTGAACTCGCGCGCCCGCGCCTCGAGCAGGCTCTTGTGGCATTGCCTGTGGCGCAACGTGAGGCGCTGGAGGCGGCGGCGGCACGGGTTCGGCACTATCACGAAAAGCAGGTCCAGGCATCCTGGACGTACACCGAAGCCGACGGGACCATGCTTGGACAACAGGTTACGGCGCTTGACCGGGTTGGGCTGTATGTCCCGGGTGGCAAGGCGTCCTATCCGTCGTCCGTATTGATGAATGCAATTCCCGCCAAGGTGGCGGGCGTCGCTGAATTGATCATGGTGGTCCCCACGCCTGGAGGGGAACAGAATGAATTGGTGTTGGCGGCTGCCGCGATTGCCGGTGTGGATCGGGTGTTCACCATAGGCGGCGCCCAAGCGGTCGGTGCGCTGGCCTACGGTACTCACGTCATCCCCCAGGTGGACAAGATCGTCGGTCCGGGCAATGCCTATGTTGCCGCTGCGAAACGGCGTGTATTCGGTACGGTGGGTATCGACATGATTGCGGGCCCCTCTGAAATTCTGGTGATCTGTGATGGCAAAACCAATCCGGAGTGGATCGCGATGGATTTGTTTTCCCAGGCTGAGCACGATGAGCTGGCCCAAGCAATTCTATTGTCACCGGATCTTGACTTTATTGATGCTGTCGAAAGATCCATGCAAATGTTGGTGGGGAAAATGCCGCGTAACACCTTGATTGAGACCGCTCTGACCAATCGCGGCGCACTCATCAAAACCAGGGATTTGGGCGAAACAGTCGAAATCGCCAATCGCATCGCGCCCGAGCACTTGGAACTGTCAGTGGATGATCCCATTGCAATGTCGAAAAAGATTCGGCATGCGGGCGCGATCTTCATGGGACGTAATACCTGCGAGGCTCTGGGCGACTACTGCGCGGGACCAAACCACGTGCTGCCGACCTCGCGTACGGCTCGCTTCTCTTCTCCACTTGGGGTGTACGATTTTCAGAAGCGCTCCAGTCTCATCATGGTTTCAGCCGAAGGTGCCCAGACGCTTGGCCGCATTGCGGCAACGCTCGCCGAAGGCGAGGGTCTGCAAGCCCATGCTCGCTCGGCAGAATACCGCATGCATCGTTGAGGGGGACGCGTGAGTCGCTATTGGAGTGAGGTGGCGCAAGGACTGTCGCCCTATGAGCCGGGCGAACAGCCCAAGTTGGAAAACCTCATCAAACTTAATACCAATGAAAACCCGTATGGTCCTAGCCCCAGGGTACTGGAGGCGCTGCGCCTCGAGGCGGCTGACAGTCTCAGGTTGTACCCGGATCCAGCTTCGGATCGGTTACGGGTGGCAATTGCGGAATTCCATGGCGTCAAACCAGAGCAAATTTTCGTCGGTAATGGATCAGACGAGGTCTTGGCGCATGCGTTTCTCGCCCTGCTCAAGCATGAGCAGCCCGTTCTATTTCCCGATATCACCTACAGCTTTTATCCGGTTTACTGCAGTCTATATGGCGTAGCCTATCGCCCGATACCCCTCACCGAGTCATTCGAGATTCGGGTCGATGATTACTTCACCGAGAATGGCGGGATTGTTTTCCCGAACCCCAACGCGCCAACCGGGCGGCTGCTGTCGGTATCGCAAATCGAGCGTCTGCTCAGCGCGAATGCAGATTCGGTGGTTCTGATCGATGAGGCCTATATTGATTTTGGCGGGGTGTCGGCGATCCCACTTGTGGACCGCTATCCCCAATTGCTGGTGGTTCACACGCTGTCCAAATCCCACTCGCTCGCGGGGCTGCGGGTGGGGTACGCGGTCGGGAACAAGGAACTGATTGACGGCTTGGTCCGCGTTAAGGACAGCTTTAATTCCTATCCGCTAGACCGCTTTGCCCAGGCAGGTGCCGTGGCTTCGATGCAGGACGGCGATTATTGTGCCCAGATGTGCCGAAAGGTAATGGTGACGCGGGAATGGCTGACCGATGCCTTGCGTGGTCTCGGGTTTGACGTCGTGCCTTCGGCTGCCAATTTTGTCTTTACCCGTCATCCCAAGCAGGACGCGGCCAAGTTGACGGCGTCGCTGCGTGAGCGCGGCATCATCGTTCGGCATTTCAAGCGTCCTGAGAGCATCGTCCAGCACATCCGGATCACCGTGGGGACCGCCGCCCAATGTACTGCACTGGTTACAGCTTTGAAGGAAATTCTGGCCTAATCTCAAGTTCAAACCCGCTCCAATGCGGGATTAGCGTTTAGAATTCATAAAAGATCACCGATACAGCATCCATGCGTACCGCCCAAGTTACCCGCAATACCCTCGAAACCCAGATCACCGCAACGATCGCCTTGGATGGCACCGGTAATGCGCGGGTGAACACCGGGGTACCGTTTTTCGATCACATGTTGGATCAGATCGCTCGCCATGGATTAATGGACCTCGATATTGAAGCCAAGGGGGATCTCCAAATCGATGCTCATCACACCATTGAGGACGTCGGAATAACGCTGGGCCAAGCATTTGCGAAAGCCCTGGGGGACAAGAAGGGGATTCGCCGTTACGGCCACGCCTACGTCCCGCTTGATGAAGCCCTGTCGCGCGTGGTAGTCGATCTTTCTGGCCGGCCTGGACTGGAGTACCACGTGGATTACACCCGCGCCCGCATCGGCGATTTTGATGTCGATCTGTTCCTCGAGTTCTTTCGGGGCTTCATCAATCATGCGGCGGTCACCCTGCACATTGATAATTTGCGTGGTATAAACGCGCACCACCAGGCTGAAACCATTTTTAAAGCGTTTGGACGGGCATTACGCATGGCAGTAGAGGCCGATGCCAGAATGGGTGACATCATGCCATCGACCAAAGGGACACTGTGAACCCTGCTCTTCACGCCGGCGAGGTGGACATTGCCGTGATTGATTACGGAATGGGTAATCTGCGATCGGTGTCCAAAGCGCTTGAACATGTTGCACCGGCTGCCTCCGTGGTCGTCACGTCCGACCCAGCCGTTATTCTCGGGGCTGCACGCGTGGTTTTTCCAGGCCAGGGTGCGGCGCGCGATTGCATGCGTGAAATCACGCTCCGAGGGTTGCGCGACGTGATTGTTGAGGCAGCAAGGACTAAGCCGTTCTTGGGCATCTGCATGGGCCTGCAGGTGTTGTTTGAATATAGCGCGGAAGGGGATACGCCTTGCCTCGGGATATTCAAGGGGGAAGTGATGCGCTTTCCGCGTGAAGCCATGCACGCGGGTACCGGTGAAAAGCTCAAAGTGCCACACATGGGCTGGAACAATGTGTACCAGGGAGCGGTTCATCCAATATGGGCAGGCATTAACGAGGGTAGCCGGTTTTATTTTGTCCACAGCTATTATGTGCAGCCAGCCAACCCAGAAATCATTGCCGGCGTTGCACATTATCCGTTCCCGTTCACGTGCGCCATTGCCTCGGATAATATATTTGCCCTGCAGTTTCACCCTGAGACAAGCGCGGAAACCGGACTGTGTCTGCTGGGCAATTTCATTTCCTGGGACCCCATCAAGCGGCTTACCACAGACAATCAGG
>JBKQNQ010000399.1:0-10371 GCA_052145875.1 Thiobacillaceae bacterium | reverse complement strand
TTCCACCTCGCGCAGCTTCGCTATGATCTCCTGCGGTGTGTGTCGCTTCCTTTTCATCGAGTCCTCCTGCCCTCTCGGGCATTCAGACTCTCATATCAGCTGGTACAACTGGAGGGGGTCATTCCATTGGCGTGCCTTCCCGGATCTCGCAGGATTCGTGTGTTCAACCTGTCTCAAATAGAATCGTTACAGACAATTGTTTTGTCATTGATATCGTTTAAAACTGGTTCGAGTACAACAACATGCACACGGCGCAATGCAAACTCGGCGGAGCGCGGCGAGCAAAAGTGAGCTGATCTCGTTGCCCGGTCTGCAAGCGCTGTCCTTAGTTCCACGGAAGGGCTCCCTCAGCCTCGCTCTTCTGCGGCGTGGTCGGTCAATTAGCAAATCAAGATCAATCAGCAAAATAAGGAGAAAATATGAAATTTATGAAGTACGTACTCGTGCTGCTGGTCGCGTGTTGCGCGATCACCAGTGTTTCAAACGCCCAAACGGTCGTGTGGGTGGGTGGTGGCTCTTCGGCCTTGTTCCTGGAAGTCGGGCAAGCCGCCTTCGCTTTCGAAAACCCAGGCATCGGAGCGCAGAACCATGCGTGCGTTTGGTCATCGGCCGCAGTGGCTTCCGGTTCCGATATTGCGTCGATTGATAGCCGGCCATCATCCCCGGACATCCAACTTGGAAAAATCTGGGTTGTCTGGAACAAGGGCACCGGTACCTGTGCGATCCCGACGGGTAGCTATAACATCTACGCTTACATGTCCCTGGATTCGGTGCTTGGGGACAGGTGCTTCTTTGAAGTGGACAAGGTGGATAACAAGCCCGGGTGCATCGTAACCATGACCCCATCCGGAGCGGAAGCTGCTCTGCAAGGTACCAATTATCTGGCCAACACGGCTTGCCCTGGCGATCCGATGTGCGATACCGCAGCGCTTCCAGCGGCTGTATCAGGTGCGCTAAACGGCCAACATTGGGACTTTGCAGGTACAGACGTTCGCCCGGAAGACGCCAAGTTCGCTTCATTGCGCATGTTCACGCCTTGCGGGCAGCAGATTACTCGCCAGCCATTTGACCAGGGTCTGCACATAACCTACGGTCTGGGGTATCAGACAGGTGTCACAGGCGTTGGCACAACCATTCAGGACAGTTTCGCCAGTACTCTCTTCACCGTGCTGGATTTCAACATCACCGGTAATGACCCCATCAATACAGCTTTTGGTGTCCCTCCCTACCAAGTGACGACCGTAGGCGCGCAACCTATCATTGTGAGTGTCAGCCCGGCGGGCGCCGGCAGCGCTTGGGCGAACGCGACCGACATCAATACCTTCACCTTGGCCAATTTCTATAACGGCTCTCTTGGCCGCACCCAAGATATCATCGGCGGCGCGAGTGGGGGCAGCGTCCAAGCGGTGGAAACGCTCGTGCGCGAGCCGCTCTCTGGAACCTACCAGACCTTCGAATATAGCGTTCCCAACACCGTGCAATTCCACACTTCCCAGGATGATGGCAATTGCTCCGGGAACGTCGTTGGTTCCAATCCTATGCTCGTTCAAGCGATAAATGGTGCGAACGTGGGCACCAGCACTGGCTATCTTGGTAGCGGCTATCCCGTGCGGAGGCGCGTTATCGGTACGGGCGAGATGACGAAGTACCTTCAGGCAGCGACGAGTACCGATCCCCGCCTTGGCTACTGGTTCTGGAGTGCTGGAAACGCCGCTAAATTCACCGCGACAAACGGCAAGTACCTGACCGTCAACGGCGTAGACCCGCTGCTGAACAGCTACAGCTCTAACCCTGTCTCCCCAGGCGTCCTCCCCGTGGGCGCGGCAAACCTCGCCTCAGTGACCTTCGCGGGTTTGCAGGCTGGCGACTATTCAGTCTGGTCCGCGCTCCGCTTGGTAACGAATACGACTCCGCCTGCGGGCCTCGCTAACATCCTCTCCGGGTTGGGAACCATCAATCCGACCCAACACGACTACGTGCCGCCAGCCAGCCTCACCGCCTGGCATTCTCATTTCTATATTCCGTCCATTAACATTTACGCTGGTGCCAACGGCAACGTCGCCCTTGACGTCCCCACTGTCGGCACAGGCACCTCGATCTGCACTGCTTCTGGCGCCCTTTCCGAAACGGGAAGTGATGTCGGTGGCGCGAACGTCTACACTCAGGCGAACTATGATTTCTGCCTGGACTTCAGCTCAGTCTACGGACTGGTCAACAAGACCAACTAACAACGAAACCGCAGCAGCTTTGACGGTTTGATCGCAGTGAGGGCTGGCCGGCATTCACCGCCAGCCCTCATTTGTTTTTCTTCCTGCAACAATCCTGCAATCGAAGTGAACCATTATTGACAATCACTTTACTGGAGCTCCTATGCGCATTCAAACCTTCTGTCTTTTGTGTTTGGCGGTTCTGGGCATACCCAACTGGACATCCGCGCAACAACAAGATACGAACACGAGCAGCGACAAGAAGGCCGAGGCCCAAACCGGCGGGCAAGCGAATCCCGCCCCGCCAACCGAAAACTGGGCCATGCTCGGCGACCTCAAGACCGGCTTGTATCCTGGGGCAGCGGACGTCTTGGCGCAGGATGACCAGCCAGATTTTGTGCGGGAACTGGTTCGCGTGCAGTGGCGGGTGAAAGATCCCATTGATCTCTGGATCACGCGGCCAAAGGCCGCTGGGAAGGTTCCTGTTGTCCTCTACCTGTACAACTTCACCGACGGGAGCGATCGCTTTCACGATAACGGTTGGTGTAAGCGAGCCACCGCCGGCGGATTTGCGGCCGTAGGCTTCATCTCGGCCTTGTCGGACTACCGGTTTAGCTTCCGGCCCATGAAACAGTGGTTTGTCAGTGAGTTACCCGAATCCATGGGAAGCACCGTGCACGACGTGCAGCTGATTTTGAACTATCTTGCGGATCGCGGAGACATGGACATGGACCGCGTCGGCATGTTCGGCATGGGATCCGGCGCTACGATCGCGATTTTGGCGGCCCATGCCGAACCCAGAATCAAGACCCTGGACGTCTTGGACCCGTGGGGTGACTGGCCGGATTGGTTGGCGCATAGTCCAATGGTGCCAGAGGCTGAACGCGCAAAGTATACGACCCCGGAGTTCTTGAAATCCGTTGCAACATTCGACCCTGTGGCTTACCTGCCAACCCTGAAAACCCGGAACCTTCGATTGCAGCAGACGTTGAGTGATGCTGCCACTCCGAAAACGGCCAAGGAGCGCCTTGCCGCTGCGATCCCAAATCAACGTCAGGTCGTGAAGTACGAGAATGCCGAGGATCTCTTTAAAGCCTGGAAAGCCAATGGCGTTTCGGGTTGGATCAAACAGCAGATGCTCTCTCAAAAGCCGCCGGCAGTGGCGATGAGCGGCCAATAAGCTGAGGGCAGCCTGGGCAGCTCCTTCCACTGTCTGGCTGCTGGCTGTGGAAATTGTGCATTTGTAAGAGCCCCGTTACCTGGAATTGTTCACTCATTTATAATAACTCCCTACAATTTCATGTAGCCTCGGTACAGCGGCTAATCATTCATCCTTCTAGGGACCAGCACCCGCCCCGGGCAAGGTCGATACTGAACCCTTAGCGACGGGTTGTTAATCTTTTGAAAGGGCCTCAAGTAATCATGAATCTCCTTCATCGGTGTGACGTGGCATTGGGTTTGCTAGCGCACACGGATTTCCACACAAGAACTTTACGGGCTCATTTACAAATTGAACAGCAGCGCCTCCCGAACACTCTGAAGGTATTCCTGTCACTTACGCTTATTCTCGCCACTGTCTGGGGAATAGCGGGATGCTCGAGCGGCACGGCCAAGAGTTCTTCACAGACGACTCCGCTCATCAGCGTGGCTATGACACAAGTCCCCCCTGCCACGTTGAATGTCGGCAGCAGCGCCACTGTCTCGGCTACCGTGACTAACGATCTGGCAAACGCCGGCGTGGATTGGATCGCGGAATGCAACAGCAGTACCAATTGCGGGACCTTTTCGCCCGGGCATACGTCGAATGGAGGTACAACCTCCTTCACCGCTCCTGTTTCTGTTCCTCAAAAGAGCACTGTGGCGGTCACCGCTCTGTCTTCCACCGATCACAGTAAATACGTCTCAGCTAATGTTACGATTATGTCCACCGTCACGGGGATCACCATCACCCAATTTCCCGCTCCCACCGCTCCGTCCTTGGGTTCCGTAACCGTGGCCGCGACCGTCGTCGGCGACCCGGCCAACCTGGGCGTAGATTGGAAAGCCAACTGTGGCGGCGTTGACTGTACTCCATCTGGATGGCACTCAGCGTCGGGTGCCCCCACGACCTTCCTCGTTCCCAGCGTGGGGCAGATCCCTACGATCGTCGGCTCGACTGTAACCCTAACGGCCTATGCGACAGCCGCCCACAGCTTTACGGCTTCTGTGTCTTTCGTGGTGACCGCCGCCGTTTCCATTACGATTAGTCAAGCGCCCCCGAGTACGATGTCGCCCAACGCCACAGCGACCCTCGTTGCCGTAGTGGCTAACGACACCACCAACTCCGGCGTGACCTGGATTGTGAGTTGCGCCACCTTCTCGTGTGGTAGTATTTCTCCAACCCAGACGGCCAGCGGAGCCTCCGCCACCTTCACCGCTCCTGCCACAGTGCCAAGTCCCAGCGCCGTCGTTACGATAACCGCGGAATCCACGGCAAGTCCCGTCGCCGTATACGCGACCGCTACCGTGACCATCGTCGCCCCGGTATCGGTCGCCATTACCCAGGGGGTGCCGACCGGCACGATTGTCGTAAATACCAGCAAGCCGCTTGTGGCCACCGTCAGCAACGATCCAGCAAATGCGGGTGTGGACTGGACCGTAACCTGCGGTAGCCCCGGGGCCTGCGGCAGTTTCTCTCCAACACACACTGCCAGCGGAGTCGCAACCACGTATACTGCGCCCGCTGCACCGCCCGCGGGTGCCGTCGTCACGATTACGGCAGCCTCCACGACCCAACCAAGCCAGACTGCCACGGACCCTGTCACTGTTGCTGTAGGCGTGCCCCCCAACAGTTTGTTGCTAGGCCAGTTTGTGTTTTTGCTGAGCGCCAAGAACTCGCAAGACGGCCCCTTTGCGCTCGGAGGAATAATCACTGCAGATGGGACAGGCAACATCACGGGAGGCTACTGCGACCTGGCGGACACGCACGGGAATACAACACAGTATGCCCCTCTGCTCTCGAGTACCTATTCCATTGGGCAGGACGGGCGGGGGCAAATTCAGTTGTTGATCAACCCGGCAATTCTCAACACGGGATTCGGCGTGAACGGCTCGGGAGCACTTACCGTGAGTGTTGTTTTTGTGACCCCCTCACATGCTCTACTCACTGAGACTGACAGCTTCGGAACCGCAACGGGAACACTCGACCTGCAAAATGCAACCGATTTAGCCGCATTCCACCAAGGTGCTTGGACGAACGGAATCTATTCGCTCAAGCTGTCCGGCGCAGAGTCAACAACTCCTTATCCAGACTACTTTGTAGCGAGCGCGGTGTCGATCGATCCTTCGGCAAGCTCGTACTCGTACATCACGGACCAGTCGGACAAAGGTCAGATTACGAGCGTGCCTTTTATAACGGTCTCGCCGAACATCAGTTTCCCGCGGGGCGGATATTTCGCATGGTTCCGTTCTCTGAATTTAGGCCTGCCAACACTCTTCAATATTGATGCCTGGATTATCGATTCAACGCATTTCGTCGTTACAGACTATGGAACCGAAGGGGTCATTGTCTCCGGCTATCTCACGATTCAGCCCTCCTCGCCCTCCCTCTCCGGCACCTATGTATTTACCGAAGCGGGTGCGACCACAGCAGAGCAGCCGCAGGCGGCAGGGGGAATCTTCACGTGTGGTTCGACGGGGATATTGGATGTAGTTCCCTTGGGCGGTTCAGAGCTAAACAACCAGCCGATCAGCGCAACTTGTTCGGCACCGGCAAACGGGAGGAGTTTGATCGCAATCTCGGGAGCAACAACCGCCGGCTTAAGCCAACTTGCGGCATACCCTACTTCGGACCAGGGGCTCTATCTGATTGAGCTCGATGGCGGCGCGGGCGGAACTTCAGGTCCTTCCGGCGCGGGTGTGGCACTGCAGCAGACCTTGGTTCCACCCATCGTCAGTTCTGCGTTGAGCGGCGCGTACGCGTCGAATTTCACGGCCAGCACCGCTCTCGGTTCCCAAGTGTTCGCGGGGCAAGTCATTTCGGACGGCGTTTCCGCACTTTCTGGAACAGGGGACGTGAATTCGTTTGATGCCACGGCGGCACCGCCTACTGGCACGCCGTCATTGGGAGCGACTCTCTCCGGATCCTACAGTTCGGCAAACGAAGGGCGCTTCCCGCTTATGCTCACGATTACACCAGCAGCCGGGCAACCGACGCCGGAAATTGCGAATCTTCAACCCATTTGTTACATCGTGGACGCCAACTCCTGTCTGCTGTTAGGTTCGGACACAACTGCACCTGGCACAGGCGTAATGCAACTCCAGCAAACGGGTCTTCTTCAGTAGGCGGATCCTGAAGACTCCTGGGCGCGCGTGCCCGCGCGGAGCGTTCGTGAGACTTCAGCTACATAGTCTCGGCGATTGACACTTCGAAGGAGAGCCGATGCCATTCTATGGTCGTATTTTCCGTGGTCTGATTCTGGGAGGGCTCCTGATTGCCTTCCATCAGGTTGGGCCGCTGTCCTTGGCTCAGGAAAACTCCATTTCCATACCTGATCCCCCGATGCAACCTGCGGATTGCCCGAAGTTCACCGCTTTTCCGCAATTGCCAATGAGTGTTGTCATCGGATGCCAGAAAAATGACTCGACTGCGGTCACTCTACCTCTCAAACCCGACGCGGAAGGCCACGCTCGAGAAAAAACTGTTCGCGGAGCCTATGATTTTCGTGAATACCATATACCGCAAATGTTCTCACAAGAGCAGGCATTCGACAACCTGATGCAGTTCGTACCCATGGCCGGGTTCGTCGTCAAGTATTCAGCCCGGCCGTCGACAGTCACCGCGCGAAATAGCGAGATGTGGATTCTCATTAATATTAATGGCGAGTCTTATACAGTCGCTGCCGTGCGCGATTCGCTGGAATCCTGTACACCGATAAGCGACAGCGAAGAGATATCTCGACAGCTGCGGACTCTGAATCGTGTTGCGATTTATGGGATCCAGTTCACGCCCCAAAACCAGATTAATCTGGATGCGAGTTCCGACATTCTGCAGGCAGTACTTAAATACATGAAGAAAAACCCCACTTCCCACTTTTTCGTGGAGAGCCACAAGTTTAGCACCATGGGAACTGAGAATGATGACTTCGAGATAACCAGGGAGAGAGCAAATGCGATTGTGGATTGGCTTATTGCACATGGCATTCCCGCGGGAAATCTTCAAGTGAAACCCTTCGGGAGGATGCAGCCGATCACTGACAACGAGAGCCCCTCAGAGATCCAGTGCAACGATCGAATTGAACTCGTCAAGGTAATAAAGTGAAGTTGCAGCGGGAACCGCAAGCGCAGTAGCGATTGTGCCCCCCTTTCGGGCGCCTTGGAAACGCGCATCAATCTCAAACACAACTGAACTCGCCAACAATTTCAAGGATCCCTCGGCGTGACCTTCGCTAGATTCATCGATTTTTTATTCAATTCTAATTTTTAATTCACACGTGCTTAATTACGGCCACCGGTTCAAGCTGCTACATTCGCGCTCTAGTAGTATCGAAATGTCTAGTACGACGGAGGACGCCGTATGCTCTTTTTCCCCGGACTGCGCACTGTGTTTTCGGTCAGGTCAAGAGTTCTCAAAGGAGATTCTATGGGCCACTTGAAGAGTCTCACCCTGCTCGGCCTTGCAGCCCTTTTATTGGCGGGTCCAACCTTCGCCCAGACCGTCCAGTTGCAATTAATGAACGAGGGCCCAGGGAATCAAATTGGGGGCGACTACACCTACCCTTACAATTTTTCCATCAACGGCAGTGCTTCCTACACGCCGCTGTTTTGCGATGACTACCTCAGGAACATTTCCAACGGCGAGAGCTGGACGGCGAATGTCTATTCGTTGACGAGTCCGTTGACCACGTTTGGCCAGTCTTCTCAGTATCCGGGATACACGCCTGCCCAAACCTATGAAGCCGCGGCCATTATTTTGAGTGAGGTTCTCAATAACACGGTGCCAGGGGCAAATGGCAACGCCGCCCTGGCGTCTGAATATGGCAACCTTGCGGTCTGGGCCATGTTCGATAGCGGCGCACAAACCAACAGTGGATACGATCCGGCGATTATTACACCGATTATTATGAATGCGCTCAATTCGACCGGACAGTACAACAGTTCTTTCTATTCTCAATTCAGCGTTTACACACCGACGGACCTCGCGCAGAACGGACCTCAGGAGTTTATTGGATACACCCCGGGTTCGGCTTCGATCAAGTTCCTTGGCGGCGGTTCGTCTGCGATGTTCCTGGAATTGGGACAGGCGGCACAGTCTTCCTCTGTGACAAACACGCCGTGTGTGTGGACTGATTCGAGCCTGCTTAAAGACGCGGGGGCACAGGATAGTCGCCCGGTCCTCGACTCGCTTCTCCCGGTGGTCGATTATGGTCCCATGTGGATTACCTGGAGCCCCGGCTACGGGACGTGTGCTGCACCCGCCGGAAACTTCGACGTTTATGCGTACACCTCCCTGGACTCGGTCCTGGGTGACCGGTGCTTCTTCGAGGTCGACGACGCCAGTGGCGACTCAGGATGCGTTCAGATCATTAGCGTAGCTGCTGGAACTGCGGGCTCGAACCTTCTCTGCTTGCCCTCGCCAACGAATTGCACGTCCTTTGGGCCGGACACTGCAATACCCCAGGCAGTCATCACGGCTTTGCAGCTGCAACATTGGTTCGCGGCAGGTACCGACATTCTCCCGCAGGACGCGAAGTTCGCGCTCCTGCGTATGTTTACTCCCTGCGGCCAGCCAATTTGGCGCCAGCCATTTGACCAAGGTCTGCGGCAGACCTGGGGCCTAGGCTATCAGGACACCATCGCCTCGATTGGCCTGCCGGTCATGAGCTATTTCCGAAATTTCTCGTTCAACACACTAGAGTTTAATTTCATAGGGAATGACCCGATCAACACTGCCTTTCCGGTTCCCCAGTACAGCCTCACGACGCTGGGAGCAAAGCCGATCCTGGTCGCCGTGAGCCCCGCTGGCGGCCCGGGCATTGGTGCAGCTACGGACATTATCGGCTTTACCTTGGCTTTATTCGAAGAGGGGACCCTCGGACGGAACACGGATCTAATCGGGCCGACCGTGACGGCACCCATCACAACGCTCCTCAACGAACCGTTCTCCGGACCCTATAATGTCATGGAGTATAGCGTTCCGAACTCCTCGCAATTCCACACTTCGCAAGACGTCAACAATTGCGGTGGCCCCGTCGCCTATTCCAATCCCATGTACCTGCAGTCGACCAACGGCGCAATACCAGCGGTCCGGGTGCGCGTTCTCGGAACCTGTGAAATGGTCACCCAGATTCAGGCTGGAACCGCCAGTGATCAGCGCCTCGGCTACTTTTATTGGAGCTCCGCCAACGCCAGTACATTCACCACAACGAATGGGAAATACCTCACAGTGAACGGCGTCGACCCTATTCAGGATACCTACACGGATGGCGTATTACCTGGTGTTGATGCGGCGCACCCGTTGTCCAACGTCACTTTCAGGGGGCTGAATACTGGCGACTATCCCATCTGGTCCGTGCTTCGCATCATCAGCAAGGTGCCGACACCCATCGGCGTCACCAATCTGACTATGGCGGCGCAAGGGCTGAATGTCACCCAACACAATTTCATCGACACTGCCACCCTTAGTGTGTGGCATTCCCACTATTATCTGCCGGTTACTGGTAGCGGCGTCGCAGCTCTCGGCAACACCATCAACACATCGGGGGACCTCTGCCCCATACCCGGTGCCCTTCCGGAATACGGCGGCGACTTGGGTGGCGCGAATGTTCTGAAGCAGGCCAACGTCGACTTCTGTTTGGATTTCGGCAACATCAACGGTCTGATCAACAAGGCCAACTAAGAACCCCAGCGATGTAGCTTCGAGTTCAGCTATCGCGTAAGAGTTTGGCATCGCGCAAACCGAAGGCACTATGGGGCTGCACTTTTGGGGCAGCCCCATTCGTATTTTTGATCCCCGGTCATGGCGCGCTACTAGGACCGATTGATTAAACGTCGAGCACCTTCTGGCGAGTCTGAGTCACGGCAGTGTAAGCGTACGGTTGTGGCCGTCTGTGAGAATTGTGGGTAGTTAGAGGATGATGGCTCATGTGGGCACATCGGGAAGTGTCCACTTGAGGAAACGTGGACA